>NZ_WFLL01000014.1:0-122798 GCF_009208755.1 Janthinobacterium sp. FT14W
GGGAGCTGTTTCCCTTCGACGACGCCTTAACCGATTGTGGATGCACGGACTAGAAGGAGATTACGAAAATGGACCAATACAAAGAATTCTGCCGGCTGCGCGACTACCGCAAGCCTGGCGTCGAAGTGCCTCAATACACGGAGGCAGAGGCGTTTTCCTTGGCCACTGGTCAACCAGGCTACGACGACCATTCTTCTGTGGGTTTGACCTACGTCGGCGTGCTGGACCACAGCGCCCGGCACCAATTCGAGCAGACAAGAACTATTTGATGAAGAAGAAAGGAGAAACACAGATATGAGCGAATTGGCATTGAGCGATCAAGAGGTTATCGACCTGACGCACTACCGGCGCGCGGCAGAGCAGCTGCGCGCCTTGAGAGAAATGGGCGTCCCCGCCACCAGATTGCACGACAACACAGTGCGCGTGCTGCGCATGCATCTGATCCATCCCGCCACGATGCCGGCGGCTCCCGCCCCTGTAAGGAAATCTGCCCGAAAATGAATCGTCACCGCAAAACCAATCGCGGCCTGCCGCGCCGGGTCTATCTGAAAAACGGCGCGTATCGCTACCTGGCGGCCGCGCCCATGCGTAACCCGGCCAATGGCAAAATACAGAGCTGGATTCACCTTGCCTACGCGGTCGAGGGCGAAAGCAAGATGCTAACTGCGCTGGCCGCGCTGCTGGGCAGTCCGCAACTTGTGGAAGGCTCGATGCCACATGCCTGCGTGGAGTTCAAAGAAAATAAGCTGGGCAGCTACGGCAAGGACACGCAAGATGCCTACCGTCGTTACTTAGACGTGATCGCCGACGAGTTCGAAGAATTCCACGCATCCCAGGTGACAACCAAGGACTGCGCCGGCTTCTTGCGCGACAACTTCAAAAACACGCCGAACACAGCGAAAAAGTACGCTGCACTGATGAGCCGCTTGTTCAAGTTCATCATCGGTGAGCTGGGCTTGCGCCAAGACAACCCTATCGATCAACTCGACATGTCCAGCTACAAGACCGGACGACGCGAGGTGCTGGCCACGCATGCGCAAGTGCAAGCGATACGCGAAGCAGGCATGATGAGCAAGGAACGCAAAGGCACGGGCTTGAGCATCCCGACGGCCAGCGGCCCCATGTTCGCCTGCATCATCGACATGTCCTACCTGCTGTGGGCACGCGGCATCGATATCCGCATGCTGAAAGAATCACAGATCGAAGATGGGCGGATCAGGATCAAGCCAAGCAAGACGCAAAAAACCAGCGGCAAGGCCGTCGATATCGTTGTCACAGCTGAAATTGCCGAAGTGATCGCCCGCGCCCGTGGATTGAAAATCAAATATGGGCTAATCAGCCAGTTCGTGTTCCCGACACAAAAAGGCGGCGCCTACACCCGGTCCGGCCTCAGTTCGATGTGGGACCGCGCAAAGGAGCGCATTGGCATGAAGGATGACGTGGTATTCCGCGATATCCGGGCTTTGGCGGCCACGGATGCTGCACGGCGCGGCGAGAACCGCAGCGACATTCAAAAGCGCCTGGTGCACACGTCAGGCAAGACCACAGATATCTACATCAAGGAAGTGATTGCGGATGTTTCCGAGATTCCGATGGCCTTACCATGGATCTAAAATACCAAGATCGGCAAAGACCGCGTATATACGCTATGATCTCAGTCCGATGCATACTTTCGCAGCAAGCTCAGGTGTTGCGCTGCGATGAGACAGATCCGAAAAGTACCGAAAAATACCGAAAAAACGTAGTTATCCACAGCTTTTTACAAGTTTACACAAAATTGTCACCGTTTTCTGTTGATAACTACATTGCAATTTGTACTGTGCGGCCTTATATTTTGTATATACAAAGGGGACAAGATGCGGATCATAGTTATTACACCGCGCATTGATCAAAAATTAGACGCCAAGCATGACGTAACACCCGAAGAGGTGGATCAATGCTTCGACAATAAATGTGGCGTAAACTTAATTGATGAACGCGAAGACCACAAGTCAGATCCACCGTCGCTGTGGTTCATCGCCGAAACAAACAAAGGTAGGTTACTCAAAATTATTTATGTTTACCGTGACGGTAAATATTTCCTCAAATCAGCTTTCGAGCCAGGTGCCGGAGATATCGACACCTATGAAAATGAAGGAAAATGAAATTAGCAACATGGAGAAAATGATGAACGCCCCCGTCAAAATTGAAGGTAGTGTAGAGAATTGGGAGTCTGGCGCACTTGGTCGCGACCGAGCACATGCGAAGCGGGCCCCAAAGGAACTTGAGCAACAAATGGATGAAGCACAGGGGCTTCAGGCCATTTCGATTCGCCTGAAGAAAGAACTGATTGAAGATTTTAAGTTTATTGCTAAGCAACACGGCATGGGCTACCAGCCGCTGATGCGTGAAGCGCTGCGACGTTTTGCCGAGTCAGAATACAAGCGTATTGCAGTACAACTTGCAAATGAAAAAGCCGCCAAGGAGGCAGCCTGCCTGCAGGTGTTGGCAGAGCATGAGGGAGAAGCGCCAATGATGGCTGCTGCTTGATCTTACTGCAACTGTGCAACAAAAAACCCCGTCATAGTGCGGGGTTTTTTATTGCCAAGCTCCACCGTAAAACCCCCGACCCAACGGAAAAACCCAGCACCGATATTATACAAACGTATAATATACAGTACTGGGTTTCTATACAGCTTGCGCTGTAACTCCTTGAATCTAATGGTCGGGGCGAGAAGATTCGAACTTCCGACCCCATGCACCCCATGCATGTACGCTACCAGGCTGCGCTACGCCCCGACGAGGTGAGAATTATAGCAGACGCTTTTAGGTTTTTGCCATGCTTTGCGCATGATTCATATCGAACTGCGCAAACTTTTTTGCATGTCCGTGGCAAGCGCCCTATTCGTTCAGCAATAAGGCCGTCAGGATGATGCGAAAACCGGCGATCAGGGGCTCGACCTTGACGTCCGGATTGTGAATGAAACGCACCGGCAATCCCTGGTACAGGGCCACCAGGGCGTTCAGGCGCCCTTGCAGCATTTCCTCGTCGGCCGGCAAGCCCCGCTTGATGCGCGCATCGCGGATGATGGAGAGAAATAACTGACGCGAACGCTGGTCCGAGCATTGCAGCATTTCGGCGATCGCCGGATTGCGCGACGCTTCGGCAAAAATTTCCAGCGGCATCATCCACGTTTTCGGGTCCAGCGCTTCGAGCACATGCTCGCCCGCATTGTCGATCACCGCCTGCAGCGGGTCTTCGCGCTGCGCCAGGTCCTGCATCAGGTTCGACACCCGCTCCGTATTCTGCATGACGAAGGCGGCGATGATCGCATCCTTGCTGTCGAAATAATTATAGATGTGGCCCGCGCTCATGCCGGCCGCTTTCGAGATCTCGGCCATGCTGGCGCCGTGGAAGCCGCGGCGGCTGAAACAGCTCTCCGCCGCATCGAGCACCTGCTTGCGCCGCGTGTTGGCGCGCTCGGGATCCGGATGCTTCTTTTCAACTTGGTTCATGATTTTCCAGTAGCGCGCCGGCCCTGCCCTTGCGGGCAAGGCCGGCGTCGGCGTCCCCGTGATTATTGGACGCCGCCAGCCGCCGCGACGGCTGTCTGCTCAGGCTGCCAACCGCCGCCCAGCACCTTGTACAGGGTCACCAGGTTGGTCGACTTGGCCAAACGCGCCGTGATCAGGCTTTGCTGCGCCGTGTACAGCGCGCGCTGGGCCACCAGGGCGTTCAGGTAGGACTCGGCGCCCTGCTTGTAGCGCGCGTCGTGGATAGTGTAGCTCTTCGTCGACGCCTCCACCAGCGAGACCTGCGACTGCAGGCGCTCGTCGATGGTGCCGCGCTGGGCCAGCGCATCGGACACTTCGCGGAAGGCGACCTGGATCGCCTTTTCATATTGCGCCACGGAGATTTCACGCTGCACCTTGGCGATATCGAGGTTGGCGCGGTTCACGCCGCCATCGAAGATCGGCAGGCTGATCTGCGGAATGAAACTCCACGTGCCGCTGCCCGCCTTGAACAGGCCGGACAGGTTGTCGCTCAGCGAACCGGCCGTCGCCGTCAGCGAAATGCGCGGGAAGAAGGCCGCGCGCGCCGCGCCGATGTTGGCGTTGGCCGCGCGCAGGGTGCGCTCGGCCGCCAGCACGTCGGGACGGCGCTGCAGCACGTCCGACGGCAAGCCGGACGGAATCTCCGCCAGCGCCGTCACCGTGCCGAACTCGCCTTGCGGCAGCAGGTCGGCCGGCACGGGGCCGCCCACCAGCAGGACCAGTGCGTTTTGATCCAGCGCAACCTGGCTCGTGTAGACGGCCACGTCGGAACGGGCCGACTCGACGCTGGTCTGCGCGTCGTACTTGTCCAGGCCCGACGTGGCGCCGGCACTGAAGCGGCGCACGGCCAGGTCATACGACGACTGCTGGCTCTTCAGGGTGTCCTGCGCCACGCGCAGGCGCTGCTGGTCGGCCACCAGGTTCAGATAGGTGCTGGCCACCTCGGCCACCAGGCTGATCTGCTGGGCACGGCGTGCTTCTTCCGTGCCCAGGTATTGCTCGAGCGCGCTGTCGGACAGGCTGCGCACGCGGCCGAAGAAGTCCAGCTCGTAAGCCGACACGCCCAGGTTCGCCGTGTACTGGCGATTGATGGACGCTTCGCCGGTGGCGCTGGCGTTCTTCGGCACGCGGCTGGCCGTCTGGCCGCCCGACGCCGACAGGGTCGGGATCAGGGCGGCGCGTTCGATGCCGTAGGTGGCGCGCGCCTTCTCGATGTTGAGGATCGAGACGCGCAGGTCGCGGTTGTTGGCCAGCGCCAGTTCCAGTACCTGGCGCAGGCGCGCATCGGCAAAGAACTCGCGCCAGGCGATGTCCGCCACCGGCTTGGCGTCGGCGGCGGCCGTGTCGGCCTTGTAGGAAGGACCCGTCGGCCACGCCGTGGGCGCCGGCGCTGCCGGACGCTCGTACGTGGGGGCCAGGCTGCAACCGGCCAGCAAGGCCAGTGCCGCCATCGAGAGTAGCGATTTTTTCATATTAATGTGCATCCTTGGAAAGCGTGACGGCTGGCGCGCCAGGCGTCGCCGGCGTGGCAGGCGCGTCCGGCTTCGAAAAGAAGCCGCGCACCAGCACGAAGAACACCGGCACGAAGAAGATACCGAGGAACGTGGCCGTCAACATGCCGCCCAGCACGCCGATACCGATGGCGTTCTGGCTGCCGGAACCGGCGCCGCTGGAGATAGCCAGTGGCAACACGCCCAGGCCGAAGGCAATCGAGGTCATCAGAATCGGACGCAGGCGCAGACGCACCGCATGCAAGGTCGCGTCCAGCAGCGACATGCCCGATTCCTGCATTTCCTTGGCGAACTCGACGATCAGAATCGCATTCTTCGCCGACAGGCCCACCACCGTGAGCAAGCCCACCTGGAAGTATACGTCGTTCGACAGGCCGAACATCCACGTGCCCAGCACGGCGCCGATGACGCCCAGCGGCACGACCAGCAGCACGGAGAACGGAATCGACCAGCTTTCATACAGCGCAGCCAGGCACAGGAACACGATCAGCAGGGACAGCGCGTACAGCTGCGGCGTCTGCGAGCCGGATTCGCGCTCTTCCAGCGACACGCCGGTCCAGCTGAAGCCGATGCCAGGCGGCAGCTGCGCCACCATCGCTTCCATCGCGTTCATGGCCGCGCCCGTGCTCTGGCCCGGTGCCGGCGTCCCCAGGATCTCTACCGACGGCAAGCCGTTGTAGCGTTCCAGGCGTGGCGAAGCGTAAATCCACTTGCCCGTAGCAAAGGCCGAGAACGGCACCATCTGGCCAGCGCTGTTGCGCACGAACCACTTGTTCAAGTCTTCCGGCTGCATGCGCGATTCGGCATTGCCTTGCATGAACACTTTCTTCACGCGGCCACGGTCGAGGAAGTCATTCACATAGGAACTACCCCAGCCCACGCTCAGCACGCGGTTGATTTCCGAGATCTGCAAGCCCAGCGCGGTTGCCTTCTGCTGGTCGATGTCGATCTTGTACTGCGGCGTATCTTCCTGGCCGTTCGGGCGCACGCCCACCATGGTGGGATTTTGCGAGGCCATGCCCAGCAACTGGTTACGCGCCGCCATCAGGGCGTCATGGCCGACGCCGCCGATATCCTGCAGCTGCATGTCGAAACCGGTGGCGTTACCCAGTTCCAGCACGGCAGGCGGGGCAAAGGTAAACACCATCGCGTCCTTGATCTGCAACAACTTGCCCATGGCGCGGCCCGCCACTGCCGGCGCTTTTTGCGCCACGTCCTTGCGCAGCGCCCAGTCTTTCAGGCGCACGAAGGCGATACCCGTGTTCTGGCCGTTACCGCCGAAGCTGAAACCGGCGACGGCAAACACGGAGGCGACGTTGTCTTTCTCGCTGTTCATGAAGTGGTCTTCGACCTGCTCGATCACTTTCAGGGTGCGCTCTTGCGTGGCGCCCGTCGGCAATTGAATCTGCGTAAACAGGATGCCCTGGTCTTCTTCCGGCAGGAAGGAGGTCGGCAAGCGCATGAAGATGAACACGAGACCGGCCAGCAGCAGCACATACAGCAGCATCGAGCGGGCGCGGTGCGTGATCATGGCGCCGACCAGGCCCTGGTACTTGTTGCTGCTGCTGTCGAAGCTGCGGTTGAACCAGCCGAAGAAACCCTTGTTCGTCGCGTGATGGCCTTTTTCGACCGGTTTCAGCAAGGTGGCGCACAGCGCTGGCGTAAACACCAGCGCGACGACGACGGACAGCACCATCGACGACACGATCGTGATCGAGAACTGGCGGTAAATCACGCCCGTCGAACCGCCGAAGAAGGCCATCGGCACGAACACGGCCGACAGCACCATGGCGATACCCACCAGCGCGCCCGTGATCTGCGTCATGGACTTGCGCGTCGCTTCCAGCGGCGACAAGCCCTCTTCGCTCATCACGCGCTCGACGTTTTCCACCACCACGATCGCATCGTCGACCAGCAGACCAATGGCCAGCACCATGGCGAACATGGTCAAGGTGTTGATCGAGTAGCCGAACGCGTTCAGGATGCCGAAGGTACCGAGCAGCACGACCGGCACGGCCATGGTGGGGATCAGGGTGGCGCGGAAGTTCTGCAGGAACAGGTACATCACCAGGAACACCAGGATGATCGCTTCGACCAGGGTCTTGACCACTTCCTCGATCGACAGTTTCACGAACGGGGTGGTGTCGAACGCCACCTGGTAGCTCATGCCTTCAGGGAATTGCTTGCTCAGGTTGCCCAGCATGGCTTTCGCCGCGTTGGCCGTATCGAGCGCATTCGCGCCCGTCGCCAGCTTGATCGCCACGCCGGTGGCCGCATGGCCGTTGTAGCGGGCCACGGTATTGTAGTTCTCGCGGCCCAGTTCCATGCTGGCCACGTCCTTCAGGTACACCATGGCGCCGTTGGTCGTGGTTTTCAGCAAGATGGCGCCGAACTGCTCGGCCGTCTGCAAGCGGCTTTGCGCCGACACGGTGGCGTTCAGCTGCTGGCCCTTGACGGACGGCGTGCCGCCCAGCTCACCGGCCGACACTTCCGCATTCTGCGCCTGCACGGCCGTGATCACGTCCGTCGGGGTCAGGTTGAAGCTTTGCAGCTTGGCCGGGTCGAGCCAGATACGCATCGCGTACTGCGAACCGAACAGGGTCACGTCGCCCACGCCCGCTACGCGGCTGAGCGGATCGACGACGTTGGCGGCCACGTAGTCGCTCAAGTCGGTCTGGTCCATCTTGCCGTTTTCGGAAATGAAGCCGAACACCATCAGGAAGTTCTTCGTGGCTTTCGACACGACGAGACCCTGCTGCGTGACAGCCGTCGGCAGCAGTGGCGTGGCCAGCTGCAGCTTGTTCTGCACTTGCACCTGAGCGATGTCAGGATTGGTGCCGCTGGTGAACGTCAGGGTGATGCTGATGCCGCCAGTCGCATCGCTCGACGAAGCCATGTAGCGCAAGCCGTCGATACCCTTCATCTTTTGTTCGATGACCTGGGTCACGGCGTCTTCCACGGTCTTGGCGGAGGCGCCAGGATAGGAGCCGCTGATCGAAATCGACGGCGGAGCAATGCTCGGGTACTGCGCGATCGGCAGGCTGAGGATCGAAATCACGCCGGCAAGCATGATGACGATCGCGACCACCCAGGCAAAAATCGGGCGGTCAATGAAAAAACGGGCCATTAATATTCTCCTGAATTAGTGGGCGCTGGCAGCCGATGCTGCGGCAGAAGCGGCAGCGGCGGGCGCAGGAGCAGCTTCGGCCTTGGCCGGCACGGCAACGGCCGGGGCGCCTGGCTTGATTTTTTGCAAGCCTTCCACGATCACGCGGTCGCCTGCAGCCAGACCGGACGTCACCAGCCAGTTGGTGCCGACCGTGCCGCTGGTGGTCAGCACGCGCTGCTCGACCTTGTTTTCCTTGTTCAGGATCATGGCGGTGGCCTGGCCCTTCTGGTTACGCGTCACGCCCACTTGCGGCACGGTAATGGCTTTTTCATCCACGCCCGTTTCCAGCTGCGCACGTACGTACATGCCTGGCAGCAATTCGCCTTTCGGGTTCGGGAACAGCGCGCGCAGGATCACGTTGCCGGTGGTCGGGTCGACCGTCACGCCGGCGAACTGCAGCTTGCCCGATTCGCTGTACTTGCTGCCATCCGGCAAGATCAGATCGACCTTGGCCTGGCCTTCGCCCACTTTTTTCAGCGAGCCGTCGGCCATCTGGCGCTTCAGGCGCAGCAGGTCCGTGCTCGACTGGGTAACGTCGACATAGATGGGATCGAGTTGCTGCACGGTGGTCAGCGCGTCGGCCTGGCCCGCCGTGACCAACGCGCCGGCCGTCACGGTCGAGCGGCTGGTGCGGCCGCTGATCGGCGCCGTCACGGTGCTGTATCTCAGGTTGATGTTCGCCGTTTCCAGCGCCGCGGTAGCAGACTCGACGTCGGCCTTCGCTTGCTCGAACGCGGCCACGGCATCGTCGTATTCCTGGCGGCTCACGCCTTCGATGGCGACCAGCTCCTTGTAGCGCGTGGCTTTCGGGCCGGCCGTCAGCAAGTTGGCCTTGGCTTTCGACAACGCGGCCTTGGCCGAATTGTAGGCAGCCTGGTAGGTGGCCGGATCGATCTGATACAGGGCCGTGCCCGCTTTCACATCGCTACCTTCGACGAACAGGCGCTTCTGGATCAAGCCGCCCACCTGCGGGCGCACGTCGGCGACCTGGTAGGCATTCGTGCGGCCGGGCAATTCGGCGCTCATCGGCAACGCGGCCGGATTAACAGTAAACACGACCACCTGCGGCGCTTGCTGCGCGTGAGGTGCTTCCTGCTTTTTACTGCAGCCGGCCATGATTACAGTGGCGCACAGAACGGCAATAGCGCCGCTCGTACGCGGCGACGTCAAGGAAAAGGTTGGTTGCATCTTGGACTTTCTGAAAAAGAAGCTGGCTAGTGTCGTTAGAAATGACTAAATTTATTAACGCAGGTCAAAGAATGAACGATCATTCTAAAATCGTCAAGCATCGTTACAATTGAAACATAGTAACCATCAAGCGAATTAAATTATCAATGAAGCAATGAAATGAGGACAGCGACAGCGGCAGCACGCCAGCAAAGTTGAGCAGAAACAAGGCGAGCGATGCAAAAAAAGGCAATGCGGAAAAGGTGGATTGGGTGATTACTTTAGCAGGGTCAAGATTTCTTTGCTGAACTGGCCGACAAGGACGCAACACCATCCCTCGTGGCAGGCGTGGCAAAATAATTATTTACCAATGGTATCGAAAAGACATCCCTCGCCGGACGCGCTAATATGGTGGTCACGGTCTGGCACAGCAGGAGGGGCGATGACGGCACAGGCGCAAAGCAGCATGCAGGACGATGGCGCGGGCGGCCCGGGCGCGCCGCCGCTGCTGTCGACGGGCGTTGCCGGCCTCGACACCATTCTCACGGGCGGCTTGCTGGCCGAGCGCCTGTACCTGGTCGAAGGCGAACCGGGCACGGGCAAGACCACCCTGGCGCTGCAATTCCTGGCCGAAGGGGCGCGCAGCGGTGCGTCCGTGCTGTATATCGCCCTGGCCGAATCGGAAATCGAATTGCGCGACGCCGCCCTGTCGCACGGCTGGAACCTGGGCGGCATCGCCATCGAAGAAGTGGCGCCCAGCGACGACATCCTCGATCCCGGGCGCCAGTACACCATCTTTCATCCGTCGGAAATCGAACTGGCCTCGACCAACCAGCGCATCCTGGCCGCCATCGAAAAGCACCGCCCGGCCCGCCTCGTGCTCGACTCGCTGTCCGAACTGCAGCTGCTGGCGGAAAACCCGTTGCGCTACCGGCGCCAGGTTCTGGCTTTGAAGCAATACCTGGCCAGCCGGCACTGCACCACCCTGTTGATCGATGACCGCTCCGCGCTGGACGACGGTTTGCAGGTGCGTAGCGTGGCCCATTGCGTGATCTCGCTGGAACGGCAGAACCAGGCGTACGGCAACGACCGGCGCCGCGTGCGCGTGGTGAAATACCGGGGCGTGCCGTTTCGCAGCGGCACGCACGACTACAAGATTTCCCATGACGGCCTGGTCGTCTATCCCCGCCTGGTGGCCGCCGACACGCGCCGCGACGGCAACCACCGGCGCCTGTCGAGCGGCATCCCCGAACTCGACCTCATGATAGGCGGCGGCCTGGAAGAAGGCATGAGCACCCTCATTTCCGGCCCCGCGGGCAGCGGCAAGTCCACCCTGGCGGCGCAATTCGTGCACGCGGCCACCGAGCGGGGCGAACCGTGCGCCATGTTCCTGTTCGAGGAAGCGCGCAGCAAGCTGCTGAACCGCGCCGGCAACGTGGGCATGCGCCTGCAGGCGGCGCTCGACGCAGGCCTGCTGAGCGCACAGCAGGTCGATCCGGCCGAGCTGACGCCGGGCGAATTCGCCCAGGCCGTGGTCGACGCGGCGGAACGGGGCGCCCGGGTCATCGTCATCGATAGCCTGAACGGCTACATGCATGCCGTGCCCGACGAACGCTTCCAGAGCACCTACCTGCATGAGCTGCTCAATTACCTGGGCCAGCGCGGCGTGGCCACCCTGCTCGTCGGCGTGCAGCAGAACATGCTGGGCACTTCGATGTCCACTTCGGCCGACGCCAGCTACCTGGCCGACAGCGTCGTCATGCTGCGCTACTATGAAACGGAAGGCGAGGTGCGGCAAGCCATTTCCGTCTTCAAGAAACGTGGCAGCGCGCACGAACGCAGCATCCGCCGCTTCGAGATCAGCCCGCAGGGCATCCGCATCGGTCCGGCCCTGGCCGGCTTTCATGGCATCCTGTCGGGCTTGCCTACCATCGGCGGCACGCCCTTCCCCTAGGAATCGCCATGGAGCAGCGCATCCTGATCTACGCGACGGCCGGCCAGGACGCCAGCCTGGCCGGCACGGTATTGGCTGGCAGCGCCATCGCCAGCCACGCCTGCAACTCCCCCGGCGAACTGGCCGAGCAGCTGGCGCTGGGCGCAGGCGGGGTGCTGACGGTGGACGAGGCGCTGCATGCCGGCGTCTACTCCGTGCTCGATGCCTACGCCCGCCAGCAGCCGGACTGGTCCGACTTGCCCATCACCGTGCTCACGCACGCGGGACTCGATTCCCTGCCCTTGCAGCAAGCCATTGCCACCCTGGGCAACCTGACCTTGCTGGAACGCCCCGTGCACATACTGACCCTGATCACGTCGGCGCACGCCATGCTGCGCGCGCGCCAGCGCCAGTATCAGGTGCGCGAGACGCAGCGGCGCAAGGATGAATTTCTTGCCAGCCTCGGGCACGAACTGCGCAATCCGCTGGCGCCCATCCAGTCTTCGGTGGCCCTGCTCAGGCACCTGTACCCGGCCTCGGAGCAGGTGGGCAAGGTAAGCGACGTGATCGAACGCCAGGTGACGCACCTGACGCGCCTGGTCGATGACTTGCTGGACGTGGCGCGCATTACCAGCGGCAAGGTGTTGCTGCAGCTCAAGGATTTCGAACTGCAGCAAGTGCTCGACCACGTGACCGAGCTGTGCCAGCCGGCCGCCAGCAGCCGGCACATCAGCATCGCACTTGCCATGCCGCCGCAGGCCGTCACGCTGCACGCCGATTATGCGAGGGTGGTACAGATCTTCGCCAATATCGTGTCGAACGCCGTGAAGTTCACGCCGGACGGCGGCCACATCCGGATTACGGCGCGCCTGGCGCAGGGCCAGCTGCAGGTGGCCATCGAAGACGATGGCATCGGCATCGAGCCGAAGGCCATTCCGCGTCTCTTTTCCATGTTCGAACAAGGCCCCACGGTGGCGGGCCAGATGGCCAGCGGCCTGGGTATCGGCCTCAGCCTGGCGCGCCAATTTGCCGAAATGCATGGCGGCAGCATCGAGGCCCAAAGCGACGGCCCCGGCCGCGGCAGCCGCTTTATCGTCACCTTGCCGGCCAGCGCCGGCAACGCCCTGGGCCCCACGGCCGCCGCCGGCAGCGCGTCGCCCGCCGGCGCGACGCTGCCGTTGCAAGTGCTGGTAGTGGACGACAACCGCGACGCGGCCGATTCCCTGCAGAGCCTGTTCCAGCTGGAGGGCTATGCCGCCAGCGTTGCCTATGACGGCGCGCAGGCGCTGGCGGCCGTGGATATGGCGTGGCCGCAACTGGTCGTGATGGACCTGGGCATGCCGGACATGGATGGCTATGAAACGGCACGCCGCATGCGCCGCAAGGCACAGGGACGCGACGTGCTGATGATCGCCCTGACGGGCTGGGGCCAGGGCGAGGCGCGCTCGCGCACGGAGCAGGCGGGTTTCGACCATCACCTGACGAAACCCGTGGATTTCGCCGCCATCGCCGCCCTGCTCAGTGCGCACCTGGCGCAGCAGGCGGCGGCGGGACGGCCGCAGTGAGCGTTACTTCCACTTGCCCCGCAATTCCTGCACCTTTTGCTGCAGCAATTCCGGCGTGGCGGCCTCGGGCGGCACGGGCATGCCCACGGCCAGCGACAGACGGGAACGCAAGCCCGCCTTGAAGGCGCGCTCGAACAAATGGCCATTGCGGTGGCTCAACAAATGGCCCCACAAGCCGCGCAGCGCCAGCGGAATCACGGGCACCTTGCTGCGCTCGACGATCTTGGCGATGCCACCCTTGAATTCGCTGATCTGGCCCGTGCGGGTCAGCTTGCCTTCGGGGAAGATGCACACCAGCTCGCCTTCATGCAGCGCTTGCGCGATATCGATGAAGGCCTTTTCCATCAGGAAAGGATCTTCCTTGGCCGGCGCGATGGGAATGGCCTTGGCCGTGCGGAAGATCCAGCCCATCAGCGGCATCTTGAAGATGCGGTGGTCCATGACGAAGCGGATGGGGCGTGGGCTGGCCGCCATGATGACAATGGCATCCACATAGCTGACGTGATTGCATACCAGCACCGCCGCGCCTTCCGCGGGGATGCGCTCGCCATCGACCACTTTGACCCGGTGCACGGTCTGGATAAGAATCCACGCGAGGAAGCGCATGAGGAATTCCGGCACCAGCGAGAAGATGTAGGCGGCCACCAGCGCATTCAGGATGGCCGTGACGAGGAACAGCTGCGGGATCGTAAACCCCTGGCCCAGCAGCACGATGGCCACGCCGGCCGCCGCCACCATGAACAGGGCGTTCAGGATATTCATGCCGGCAATCGTGCGCGAAATGTGTTTCGGGTCGCAGCGCGTCTGGATCAGGGCGAACAGGGGCACGATGAAGAAGCCGCCGAACACGCCGATCATGACGATGTCGAGCAGGATGCGCGGCACGCCCGCCTGGCTGACAAAGGCCAGCGCGTCGACCACTTGCGTATTCGCATACGCATTGCTGGCGAAATACAGGTCGATGCCGAACAGCGACAGGCCGATGGAGCCGAACGGCACCAGGCCGATTTCAATCTTGTGGCCGGACAGGCGTTCGCACAGCAGGGAACCCGTGCCGATGCCGACGGAAAACACGGTCAGCAGCAGCACGAACACGCTGTGGTCGCCATGCAGGAAATCCTTCGAATACACGGGGAACTGGGCCAGGATCAGGGCGCCGTAAAACCAGAACCAGGAGTTGCCCAGCATGGCCAGGAAGACGGGGCGGTTCTTGCGCGAGAAATTCAGGTTGCGGAACGATTCGGCGACGAAGTTCAGGCTGACCTTCAAGGCCGGCTCGGGCGCCGGCGTGCGCGGCACGCGGTAGCTGGCGATCAGGCCGAACACGGCCACGGCAATCGTCGCGCCCGCCACCAGCTCCACGCCCAGCGGCTTGTGCACGATCAACACGGCGCCGAGGATCTCGCCCAATAGAATGCCGACAAAGGTGCCCATCTCGATCAGGCCATTGCCGCCAACCAATTCTTCAGGCTTGAGCTGCTGCGGCAGGTAGGCATACTTGACGGGACCGAACAGGGTCGAGTGCACGCCCATGCCCACCACGGCGGCCACCAGCAGCCACAGCGTATGCGTCATCCAGCCGGCGGCCGCCACGGCCATGATGGCCAGTTCCATCCATTTGACGAAACGGGCCAGGCCCGCCTTTTCAAACTTGTCGGCCAGCTGGCCCGCCGTGGCCGAAAACACGACGTAGGGCAGGATGAACAGGCCGGGGATCAGATTGGTGATGGTGGACGGATCGAGCGTGGTCCAGCTCAGCGCATCGTAGGCGAGGATCACCATCAGGGCCGTCTTGAACAGATTGTCGTTGAAGGCGCCAAAGAACTGGGTCCAGAAGAAGGGCCCGAAACGGCGCTGCGACAATAAGGAAAACTGGCTGCTTTGACTCATGGCATGGGGACTGGCTATTAAGGAATTGCTAAAATACAGCACTATCCTGCGCACGACAATCTGAATGTCGTCATCTTGCTTGGCATCAATATGAAAAGCCCGCTCCGGCTCCATGCCTGCCTTGCCGCCGAACACACTTCCTGACACTTGCCCTGACACGACAGAAATCGCTTGTTTCTTGATAATAAGGTAATGTGCGCATACCTCGGGCGCCTTCGCCCTGCCCTTTCAGGAAAGCTGCCCCATGTTTGGATTGATCACGCTGTTCATCCTTGGCTTGCTGATTACCGGCTTCGTGCTGGTGCTGCAGTACCGCCGCAAGGTGGCGGATCTGGAATTGCTGACGGCCCGCCTGCGCAAGGAAGTCGACGGCATCCACAAGCGCCTGCAAACGCTGGAAGGCCAGGGCGAAGCGCCCGCTGCCGTTCCCGCCGTGGAGAGCGCTGCGCCGCCGCCGGTACCAGTGCCGGCGCCTGTTGCGCT
The DNA here is from genome assembly GCF_009208755.1 of Janthinobacterium sp. FT14W. Lineage (NCBI taxonomy): Bacteria > Pseudomonadati > Pseudomonadota > Betaproteobacteria > Burkholderiales > Oxalobacteraceae > Janthinobacterium > Janthinobacterium sp. FT14W. Next base: position 15,253 of record NZ_WFLL01000014.1, read on the forward strand.
TGCCCCGCCGGTGCCTGCGCCGCCACCGCCAGCCGCCCCCGCGCCGCAAGCGGCCGCAAGCGAGCCCGTCGCCCTGGCAAAGGCCGCGCCAGCCGCCACCTCCGCACCGGCACCATCGGCGCCGCCGCCCCCCGCCAGGCCCGCCCCTGCCGCGCCAAATACCCCGTCGTGGATCGCGCGCCCCGACGGCCTCGTTGCCAAGGCGAAGAACTGGCTGTTTACGGGCAACCTGGTGGCCAAGCTGGGCTTGCTGATCCTCTTCCTCGGCGTCAGTTTCCTGCTCAAGTACGTGTCGGCGCAGGTGACCGTGCCCATCGAACTGCGCCTGGCCGGCATTGCGCTGGCCGACATCGCCCTGCTGGCCTGGGCCTGGCGCATCCGCCTGAAACGCCCCGGCATCAGCCTGCCGCTGCAGGGCACCGCGCTGGCGATATTGATGCTGGTGACGTTTGGCGCCTTCCGCCTGTATGAACTGATCCCGGCCGGCCTGGCGTTCGCCGTGCTGTTCGTGCTGACGGCCTTCACGTGTCTGCTGGCCGTGCTGCAAAACGCCGTCTGGCTGGCCGTCTTCGGCATCGTGGGCGGTTTTGCCGTGCCCTTGCTGGTGTCGACGGGCAGCGGCAACCATATCGGCCTGTTCAGCTATTACGCGCTGCTCAATGCGGGCGTCTTCGCCATCGCCCTGCGACGCGCCTGGCGCGTCCTGAATGTGCTGAGCTTTGGCTTCACCTTTGTCGTCGCCACCACCTGGGGCCTGCTGCGCTACACGCCCGAGCACTACCTGTCGACGCAGCTGTTCCTGATCCTGTTCGTGCTGTTCTATGTCGGCATCGCCATCGCCTACTGCGCGCGCCAGGCGCCGCGCCTCAGGCATTACGTGGATGGCACCCTCGTCTTCGGCACGCCGCTGGCGGCCATGGGCCTGCAGTACGGCCTGGTGCGGCACTTTGACTTCGGCCTGGCGTTTTCCGCGCTGATTGCCGGCCTGTGCTACACGGGACTGGCCGTGGCGCTGTGGCGCAGGAATGGCTTCAAGCTGCTGGCCGAAGCCTTCCTCGCGCTAGGCATCGTCTTCGGTACCCTGGCCATCCCGTTCGCCCTCGACGGCCGCTGGACGTCGGCCGCCTGGGCGCTGGAAGGCGCGGGCATCGTCTGGGTCGGCTTGCGCCAGCGCCAGATCCTGGCCTGGGCTTTCGGCCTGCTGGTGCAGGGAGCCGCCTGGCTTGCCTTCCTCGGCGCCATGCTGGAACTCGATACGGCAGCGGCCCTGCACGCCAACATCTGGCTGGGTTGCGCGCTGCTGGCCGCCGCCGCGCTGGTGATGGCCTACAATTTCCGCCGCCACGGCAGCCACTTGCATCCCGAATTCATGAGCAGCCTGTCCGTGCTGTTCCTGACGGCCGCCACCGTCTGGCTGCTGGGCGGCATCTGGAGCGAAGTCCTGCTGCGCACGGAAGCGGCCACGCAGCTGAACCTGCTCACCGTCAGCGCGCTGGCCGTGGCCGCCCTGCTGGCGTGGCTGGCGCGGCGCGAGCAATGGCATGCGCCGCGCGCGCTGCTGCTGGCCGTGCAGGTACTGGCCGGCATGATCATGTTCAGCCGCGCCAGCTGGGTCTGGGACCAGCATCCGGCCAGCCTGTTCGAGGGCTCCTTCCTCAGCGCCCTGCTGCTGGGCGCCGCCGCCTTTGCCAGCGCCCGCATCCTTGCGCTGCGCGCGCGCGGCGGCGACGAGCTGCTGGCCCTGGTCGCGCGCCCCCTGCTGGCCTGGAGCGGCTTGCTGTGGTTTGCCGCCATCCTCGTGCCATTCGTCAGCTGGCTGCTGCGCCTGCTCGACGGCGACCTGTCCCTGCAGCCGCACGCGGGCGAGCACTGGCTGGCGCTGTACCTGATTGCCGTGTGTATCACGACACCCGTGTTCGCCATCCTGGCGCGGCGCCTGGACTGGCCGCAGCTGCGCTGGTTCAGCGTGGCCGCCTGGCTCGGCCTGGGCCTGTGGAGCGCCAACCTGCTGCTGGCGCTGTACCTGCGCGATTACCTGCCCGGCGACTTGAGCTGGCTGGCCCTGGCCAGCGCCCTGGCGGCCGGCGAATACCTGCTGATGGCCTGGCCGCAAGCGGGCTGGCAGCTCGATGCGCGCGCGCTGCGCCTGCTGCATACGCTGCGCACGGCCGCGCCATGGCTGATGCTGTGGCCCGTGGGCGCCATGCACGTCAACGCCTGGCTGGCGGGCCATGCCGGCAGCGTCAGCCCTGCCTGGGCCCGCTACTTGCCGGCCTGGGCCATGATGCTGGCCCTGGCCTGGCTGATCCGCCGCTGCCGCGCGGGCGCCTGGCCCGTGGCGCCGATTGCGGCGTGGTACCAGTGCACCCTGATACCGCTGGGCGCGCTGTGGTCGCTGCTGCTGATCGCCGCGTGGAATATCGTCGACGACGGCGCCATGGCGCCCCTGCCCTATTTGCCGCTGCTCAATCCGCTGGACCTGAGCACGGGCTTTGCCATCCTGCTGGCCATTGCCAGCTACCGTTTGCTGCCAGCAAGCCAGGTCCCCCTGCCCGCCCTGTGGCAAGCACGTTTGCCTGCCGTGGCCGCCTGCTGCGTGTATGTCTGGTTCAACCTGATGCTGCTGCGTACGGTCTCGCACTACCTGGGCGTGCCCTACACCTTCGATGCCATGCTGGCCTCGCAGTTCGTGCAAGCGATGCTGTCGCTGGTGTGGAGCGTCACGGCCCTGCTGCTGATGCGCCACGCGGCCCGCCGGCAGCGGCGCCAGCAGTGGAGCCTGGGCGCCGTGCTGCTGGGGCTGGTCGTACTGAAACTGTTCGCCATCGACCTGTCGAACGTGGGCGGCATCGAACGCATCGTGTCCTTCGTGGGTGTGGGCTTGCTGATGGTGTTGATCGGCTACCTGGCGCCTTTCCCCAAGGCTGCCGCGCCGGCCGCGCCGGCTGCACCACAGCAAGGAGCAGCATGAAAGCGTCACTCCTCTTTTGCAACATGCTGCTCATGGGTGCCGCGCTGGCCGCGCCAACGGGCCAGGCGCCGGACCGGCCGCATGACTATGGCTGGAGCATGCCCGTGCATGTACCCGCTGGCGCAGGCATCGTCCAGCTGCCCCTGCCCCGGGAAGTCTACCTGCACGCCAGCTCGGCCAGCCTGGCCGACGTGCGCCTGTTCGATGGCGACGGCAAGCGCCTGGCCTATGCCATGGTCGCGCCTTCCGCGCAATCGGCCACGCAGCGGACCAGCATTGCGGCGCGTATCTTCCCCGTGACGGGCAGGTCCAGCCTTGGCGTGCAGGGCATCGATATCCGCACGGCGGACGATGGCCGGCTGCTGTCGGTCAGCACGCGGGCCGGCACGACGGCCGGCACGGCCGCGCTGCAGGCGCTGATCCTCGACCTGGGCAAGCAGGCGCAAGGCAGCCGCATTGCCGCCCTGCGCTTCACGGCGCCAGCCCGCACGAACAATTACAGTGCGCAAGTGCTGCTGGAAGTAAGCGACGACCTGAAGCAATGGGACGCCATCGGCACCACTACCCTGAATTGGCTCAGCAACAACGACACGCAAACCCTGGCCAACGACAGCATCGCCTTCGCGCCGCGCGCGTTCCGCTATGCACGCCTGAGCTGGCAAGCGGGCGAACCGCGGGCCTTTGAAGCGATCACGGCGCAAGCCGTCAGCGAAACGGAAGTCGCCGCGCCCCGCGCCGCCATCGTGCTGCAAGGCGTGCCCGGCCAGCAGGACCATGAATGGCGCTATCCCGCGCCCATCGCCATTCCCGCCGACAGCATCGCCCTGCAATTTACGCAAAGCAACGTGGTCTTGCCCGTGACCCTGGGCGTGTATCGCCAGAACAGCTACGTTCCCCGGCACCGCCTGCACCTGCGCCAGCAGACGCAAGCGGTACAAGGCGCGTATTTTGATGCCTTGCTGAGCACCACGTTTTACCGCATCGGCCTCGATGGCAAGGAAAGGATCTCGGGCGACCTGGCCATGCCCGTGACGCAGACGGCACTGTGGGTCATGCAGACACCGGCCGAACACCCGCTCTCCGCCGGCAATGCGCCCGCCTTGCGCCTGGGCTGGACGCCGGCCACCATGGTATTGCTGGCCAGCGGCAAGCCGCCCTATCAACTGGCATTCGGCAAGAGCGATGCGGCAGCCGTGGCGCAGCCGCTGTCGCAGGTGGCGCCCGGCTTCCAGGCCGATGAATTGCTGGCCCTCAAAACGGCCAGCACGGGCCCGCTCCAGGCCAACGGGAGCAAGGCGCCTGCACCCGTCGCCAGCCAGGATGCAGCACCATGGCGCCTGGCCGCGCTGTGGGCCGCCCTGCTGCTGGGCGTGGGCGTGCTGGGCTTTTTTGCCTGGCGCTTGCTGAGCCAGATGAAACAGGAGCAAACAGATCCGGAACAAGCGGGCCAGGAACAAGCCGACCAGGAGAAAACGGACGGCGGCAAGCAGCGCGGCTAGCGGCCAGGAAGCGCCTGCCTACTGGCTTGCTGGCTGGCGTGATGTGCTGGGCTAACTGGCTGGCTGGCTGGTTGGCTGGTTGGCTGACTAGCTTACTGGCCGACTAGGCTGACTGACCAACTGGCTAACTGGCGCAGCCGTATGCCGCAGCAGCGCCTTGAACGTCTGCGGCATCCACGGCCGCGCCGCCAGCATGAAGCTGATGGCCAGGCGCTCATCGCCGGGCAGGCGCGCGTCTTCCTGGTGTTGCTGCGAAAATTCCACCGCCACTTGCTTCAGGCGCTCCAGCAAGGCCGCCGTGGATTTCTTCGACAGCATCACGTTCACCAGGCGCAGCAATTCCGTCTCGCCATCGAACTGGGAATTCAAATAGTCGCCATACGCCTCCTGCTTGAAATACGTGTGGATGGGGCCGTTCGGTATCCACGCAAACGTGCGCGCCACCAGCAGTTTGACCCGGTTATTCGGCAGCAGTTCCAGGAAACCGATCTTGTCGAGGCGCAGCAGGTATTTGACGGCTTGCGCTTCGCTGATGTCGTAGATGGCGACGATCTGTTCCAGCGGCAGCAAGTTCAGGGCGGAGACGGCCACCACGAACAGCCGGGTGTCTTCGATGATTTCCTTTTCCTGCGCATACGTCAGCCCCGTGATCAGGGTGGGGGCGGCCTGCGCCGTCTGCACGGCCAGCGCCAGCTGCTGGAAATCGCTGCCGATGGCCACCAGTATCTGGTCCAGGCGCTGCAGGGTAAATTGTTTCTGCGAAAACATCCGCTTGACGCTGGCTTCAGAGACGCCGATGCGCTGCGCCAGCTCGGCATAGGTGACGGCGCGCGCCTTCAGCAGGCGTTTCAAGGCTTCGATCAGGGCGTGGGTTTGCGGCATGCACTTCCTTTATAAAAATAGCATCGATTCAAGCGGCAAAAAAGTAGCGCAATACGCTACCTGCGGTATGCCTTCCCGCTACGAGTAGCGTTTTCATTGACCAATTGCCCACAGTCTACAATGATGGCGTTGCCACTTGGCACACTTGAAGGAGAAACACATGAAACGCCTGCTGCCCCTCTGCCTGTCCCTGTCGCTGCTGACGTTCTCCATGGCCGCCCCCGGCCTGGCGCACGCCGCCGCGTCCGAGAACCTGTCGAAAGGCTCGCAAAACCTGAGCCAGGGTTCCGCCATCGTTGTCGCCGGTTCCATGTCGATGCTGGTCGCGTCCGGCCAGGTGGTGGTCGCCAGCGTGGAAACGGTGGGCGAAGGCATCGTCATCGTGCTCAAGGGTGCTTCCGAAGCGGGTGGCGCTTCCATCCAGATGAGCACGCAAGCGGCCAAGGGCCTGTCGCTGGCGGCCGGCACGGTGGTCAATGTGGTGGCGCTGTCCACCGGCCATATGCTGGTGCTGTCCGGCAAGGCCATCGCCTTCATCCCGAACGAACTGGGCAAGGCGCTGCTGCACCACTCGAAAGTGTAACCATCAACAATGAAGAACGGACATCCCATGAAACACCTGCTCGCCACCGCCCTGCTGTGCGCCACCACCCTGGCGCCGCTGGCCCAGGCCGCCAACTCCGACACCGCCAACGCGTCCGACAACGCCAGCATGGCCTCGGCCATCGTGCTGCTCGGTTCCATGTCGGTGCTGGCCGCCGCCGGTGAAGTCGTCGTCGACAAGGTGGAAGATGTGGCCGACGGCAGCGTGCTGGTGCTGAAGAGCGCGACCAAGGGGGCGTCCTCCGCCGCCACGGCTTCCGTCAAGCTGAGCCAGAAAGCCATGCAAGGCCTGTCGCTGGCAGCCGGCACGGTCGTCAACGTGGTGGCCGTCTCCACGGGCCACGTGCTGGTGCTGTCGGGCAAGACCATCGCCTATGTGCCGAATGCAGCCGGCCAGGCCATCCTCCACCATTCGAAAGCGTGAACCCCATGAAACGCCTGACCGTGATTGTCATCAGCCTGGCCCTGGCCGGCGCCGCCCATGCGGGACGCTCGTGCGAGGAAAAGCAAACGGATGCGACCACCCTCGTCAAGTCGATGGACCTGGCGCAAAAGACCCTGCAAGCGCTCGATGGCTCGGGCGCACAGGTGGCGCTGGTGGCGCGCGCCGGGCAGGACTTGTCGAAATACAATCTGCGCTATTCGCACATGGCCCTGGCCTGGCGCGACCACCCGCAAGGGCGCTGGCTGGTCGTGCATGAACTCAATGAATGCGGCACGGCACAATCGTCGCTGTACAACGAAGGCTTGGGCAATTTCTTCATGGATGACGTGTTCATGTATGAAACGCTGATCCTGGTCCCGGGCCAGGATACGCAGCAGCAACTGGTGCGCCTGCTGACCAGCAACACGCCGAAGCGCCTGCATGAGCCGCACTACAATATGCTGGCCTACCCGTTTTCCACCAAGTACCAGAACTCGAACCAGTGGGTGCTGGAAAGCCTGGCCGCCGCCAGCAACGAGCCGGGCAAGATCGAAACGCGGGCCGAAGCGCAAGGCTGGCTGCGCGGCGCCAGCTATGCGCCGCAAACGCTCAGCATCCCCGCCGTCACGCGCCTGGGCGCGCGCATGTTCCGCGCCAATATCGCCTTCGACGACCATCCGTTCGAGCGCCGCATGACGCGCCAGATCGACGTCGTCACCGTGGACTCCATCGTGCGCTTCATGCGCCAGCGCGAGCCGCAGATACAGGAAATCGTGGTGCGGGGAAATTAGAACCGCTGCAGCAGGCGAAACAGCGGACCGATCGCCAGTACCAGCACCACCATGCGCGCCACGTGAAAGGCCGTGACGATGGGCACGCCCAGGTGCAGGGTCTTGGCCGTCAGCGACATCTCGGCGATGCCGCCGGGCGAAGTGGCCAGGATGGCCGTGCCGGGATGGATGGCCAGCCAGTGCGACAGGCCCAGTCCGAAGACGGCCGCCAGCAACAGCATGAGCACGGTGCACAGGGCCACGCCGGCCAGGTAGCGCGGGGCCGCATGCAGGAAGGCGGGGCTGAAGCGCGTGCCCAGCGCGATGCCGATGAACAGCTGGCCCGCGCGTATCACCCACTCGGGCAGGCGCGACAGATGGATGCCGCAGGCCGTCAGCAGCAGTGCCGCCAGCAGCGGGCCGATGACCCAGGCGTTGGGCAGCCTGCCCCGTTTGCATGCGAGAGCGCTCGATACGGTGACGAGTACCAACAGCGCCAGCCCGCCATGGTCGATCAGCGCGGCGCCGGGCACGAAGCTTTCATGTCCCGCTTCCAGCCCGTGGCTGCCCCAGTAGCGCACGCCGAACGGGATGGTCGCCACCACCAGCATCATGCGCAGGCTGTGCGCGGCGGCCACCTTGCCCACGTCGGCGCCATGGCGCTCGCTCTGCACCGCCATCTCGGACGCGCCGCCGACGGCCATGGCAAAGAAGGCGGTGGCGTGGTCGACGCCGGACAGGCGCCGCAGCAGCATGGCGCCCGCAGCGCCCAGCGCCAGCGCGAACAGCACGGCGCCGGCGATCCACGGCGTGTAGTCGAGCAGCACGGCCAGCACGGGCGCCGTGAAATACAGGCCCAGCGCCGTGCCGATGGCCCATTGGCCCGCCTCGCGCACGCGCACGGGGCAAGCCAGTTCGCGCCCCGCCAGGCGCAGCCCCGCCGTGGCAAACAGGGGGCCGATCATCCACGGCAGCGGCGTGTGCAGCCACAGGCAGATGGCGGCGCCCGCCAGGCCGGCGGCCAGCGCGGCGCCGACGGCGCGCCAGCGAGGCCGCCACGGCACCGTTAAAACACCCAGAGCTTGTCGGCCGGCATATGCAGCCAGTACTTGCCCGCTTCGAGCTTGTGGCGCGAATAGGCGCGCAGGCTGATGTTCTCGGCGCCGCCCCGCTCGAACAGGCATTCCCAGCGGTCGCCCAGGTACATGCAGGTCAGCAGCGGCAGCTCGATGGCGTTGTCCACCTGCGTGGCGCTGATCTTGACTTCCTCGACGCGTATCATGGTCGTCACTTCCGTGCCCACGTTGGCGCCGCGCGCCACGCCCTGCATGGAGGCGCCGTCGACGAGCAGCCGCACGGCGCTGCCGTCGCGCTGCACCACCTTGCCGGGCAGGCGGTTGTTACTGCCCATGAATTCGGCCGTAAACAGGGTGTCCGGCGTTTCATACATGCTTTGCGGCGTGCCCTGCTGCTCGATCTTGCCGTTATTGAGCAGCAAAATGCGGTCGGAAATGGCCATCGCCTCGCCCTGGTCATGCGTGACCATCAGGGCCGACAGGCCCAGGCGCACGATCAGTTCGCGCAGGAAGGCGCGCGCTTCCTCGCGCAGCTTGGCATCGAGGTTCGACAGCGGTTCGTCGAGCAGGATCACGGGCGGGTTGTACACCAGCGCCCTGGCGATCGCCACGCGCTGCTGCTGGCCGCCGGACAGCTGGTGCGGATAGCGCTCGCCCAGGTGCCCCAGTCCCAGCTGCGTCAGCACTTCCTTGATGCGCGCGGCGATTTCCGTGCTGCCCATCTTGCGCAATTTGAGGCCGTAGGCGACGTTGTCGAACACGGTCTTGTGCGGCCACAGCGCGTACGACTGGAACACCAGGCCCAGGTTGCGCTGCTCGGCCGGCATCTCGAAGTGCTTCGCGCCATCGTAGACATTGCGCTCGCCGATCTGGATGGTGCCCGCCTTCGGGCTTTCCAGTCCCGCGACGGCGCGCAGCAAGGTGGTCTTGCCGCTGCCCGAAGGTCCCAGCAGGGCGACCACTTCGCCCTTTTTCAGGTGCATCGAGACACCCTTCAGGATGGGGTTGGCGGATGCGCCCGTGCCGTAGTCCAGGTGCAGCTCATTGACGGTCAATTCATTCATGATGTGGTCTCAGTCTTCTATTAATTATGGAGTTTCACGCCGAAACGCAAGGCGATGCCCAGGCCGATGGCCACCAGGGTGATGTTGATGAAGGACAGCGCCGCCACCAGGTCGGTCGAACCGCCCGCCCACAGCGACACCAGCATGGCGCCGATCACTTCCGTGCCTGGCGAGAGCAGGTACACGCCCGTCGAATATTCGCGCTCGAAGATCAGGAACACCATCAGCCAGGCGCCCAGCAAGCCGTACTTGATCAGCGGCAGGGTCACGTCGCGCGTCACCTGGCCGCGGCTGGCGCCGACGGCGCGTGCCGCCTCTTCCAGTTCCGGCCCCACCTGCAGCAGCGCGGTGGAAATCAGGCGCATGCCGTAGGCCATCCACACCACCGAATACGCCAGCCACAGGGCGAAGATCGTCGAGCGCAGTTCGCGCAGCACGGGGATCACATGGCCGCTGAGCCACAGGGCCACGCCGTTGTCCATGCCCTTCAATACGCCATCGAGCCAGGCCGGCACGAACAGGAACACCCACAGGAACGACAGGCCGGCCAGCAGGCCCGGCACGGCGCGCGGCACCAGCACGCTGTAGTCGAGCAGGCGCGTGATGCCGTCCTGCTTGCGGTGCATGGCCAGCGCGATAAAGCTGTAGCAGCCCACGGCCAGGGCGCCGCCGACGACGCCGATCAGGATGGTGTTGACGATGCCGCGCACCAGCGAGGGCTGGTCGAAGATATCGCGGAAATGCTGCAGGGTCAGCACGTCGGCCAGGTGCACGCCCTCGCCCCAGTACTGCACGAAGGAGCGCAGCACGATGCCCGTCAACGGCAGGATGATGGTGAAGACCAGCCATCCCGCCAGCAAGGCGAACGCCAGCCACTTCCAGCGGCCCAGCGGCATGGCCTTGCTGCGCGCGCCCTTGCCCTTGATCGACACATACTTGTTGGCGGACTTGAGCAGCCAGCGCTGTATCATCACCAGCGGCATGGTCACCATCACCAGGCAGACGGCGACGGCGGCCATCAGGTGGTACGACGGCGTGCCCAGCTTGTTCGTCAGCTTGTACAGATAGGTCGGCAGCACCAGATGGCCTTCCGGGTCGCCCAGCACCAGCACCAGGCCGAACACTTCAAAACCGAGGAAGAACACCAGCACGCCCGCATAGGCGAGCGCCGGCATGATCATCGGCAGCGACACATTGAGCATCACCTGGACGGGCGAGGCGCCGGCCACGCGGGCCGCTTCTTCCACGTCCGAGCCCAGGCTTTTCAGGGCCGACGAGGCATACAGGTAGACGTGCGGCACGTGCGTCAGGCCGGCGATGATGACGATGCTGGTGAACGAATAGATATTCCAGGGCACGAAGCCGAGCAGCTCCTTGGCCCAGATCGAATAAAAGCCCACGGGGCCCATCGAGACGACGTAGCCGAAGCCCATCACCATCGGCGAGACGAAGATGGGCACCAGCAGCATGGGCGCCACCCAGCCGCGCCCCGGCAGGTCGGTGCGCACCATCAGGAAGGCCAGCATGCCGCCCAGCGGCACGGCGATGACGGTCAGGCCGAAGGCCAGCATCAGGCCATTCTTGAAGGCCATGGAGAAATCGGGATCATCGAAGATGAAACGGTAGGAATCAAAGCCGAATTCGCGCACGGGCATGAAGAACGGCGCGTTCAAAAAGCTCTGGTAAAAAATCAGGAAGAGCGGCAGGAAGATGGCGATCAGCGTGATCGTCACGACCACGCCGCGCGGCCAGTTCAGGCGCGACAAGAGAGAGCGCGACCGTGCAGGCAGCGGCAGGATGGCAGTTTGCATGATGAATCCAATGAATGAAGGGTGCGGCGTGCGCCCGCAAGCCAGGCTCGCGGGCGGCTAAGTCGGCGTTATTTTTTGCCGGCTGTTTCTTTCCATTGCTTCAGGAAGGCCATGCGCTTGGCAGGTCCCAAAAATTGCAGGATGATCGGATGCACGGGAATCGGCTTGACGTTGGCCGCGCCGATTTCCTTGATCAGTTCAGCCGACGTCGTTTCGCCCGTGACATCGGCGCGGATGGCAAACAGCTTGGCGCCGTTGGCGATGATGGTCTGGCCGCGGTGCGACAGCACGTAATCGAGCCACAGCTTGCTGGCGTTGACGTTCTTCGCGTTCTTGTTGATGAACTGCACGCGCGACAGGATCAGGGTGTAATCCTTGGGCAGCACGACGCCGATCGATGGATCGGTCTTGGCGCGCACCAGCGCATAGGAACCGAGCACGTTGTAGCCGATCAGATTTTCACCGGACGAGATGCGCTCCATCATGGTGCCCGTCGACGACTGCACGCGCACCTTGGCCGTGCCGAACGCGTTTTGCAGCGCCAGGAATTGCGGGTATTCCTTGGCATCCTGCGCCATGAACATGAAGCCCACGCCCGATTTCTCGATGTCGTAGGTGGTGACCTTGTCCTTGAATTTCGGCGTGGCGATCAGCTTGACGAAATCGTCGTGGTTCTTCGGCACTTCCTTAGCATCGAGCAGGCGCTTGTTGTAGACGATGGCGGCCGGCTCGAACGTGGTGCCGTAGGCCTGGTCGTCCCACATCGCCCAGCCGGGAATCTTCGACGCTTCGACGGACTTGTATTTCAGGGCGTAGCCATCCGAGGCCAGGCGCATCTGCAGGTCCATCGCCGACGACCACATCACGTCGGCCGTGTTGCCGCCGGCGGCCACTTCGGAAATGAAGCGGTTGTACACTTCGGTGGAATTCATGTCGTTGTATTCGACCGTGATGCCCGGGTACAGGGCGCTGAAATCCTTGATCAGCGGCGCGGCGGCCTTGCTGTCGGTGGCGCTGTAGATCACGACCTTGCCTTCCTTCTTGGCCGCATCGATGATCTTCTGGTAATCGGCCGGATAGCCGGCCGGCACTTGCGCGAAAGCGGCGCCGGCCAGGCTGGCAAACGCGGTGGCAAGGGCGGCTTGAAGCAGGGTCTTGGTTTGCATGGGGTTGTCTCCGTCTGTGAAATAGATTTTTTTAAAATGGGATGCCGTTCAGCGCATGAGCCCAAGTTCCGTCGCCTGCCGCGCATATTCATCGACGGCCTTCCTGACATACGCGGTCAGCTTCGCTCCCGTCAGCGCGAACGGATACAGGCCGGCCTGCGCGCGCCATTCGGCGAACTGCGGCGTGGCCATGGCGCGCTCGAACGTGGCGACCCAGCGCTGGTAGTCCGCATCGGGCACCTGCGGCCCCATCCACACGCCGCGGATGATGGGCCAGACCACGTCGACGCCCTGCTCGCGCGCCGTCGGCACGCCGGCCAGCACGCCCGGCAGGCGTTTTTCCGACAGCACGGCCAGCACGCGCGCATGGTTGGCGCTGGCGTTCAGCGTGGCTTCGGACGTGTCGCCCGAGACCACCTGCACGTAATCGGCCTGCATCGCCGTGAACACTTCGCCGCCGCCTTCCAGCGCGACGAAGCGCAGCACTTTCGGATCGATGCCCGCATGGCGCGCCACCAGCGCCATCTTCAGCCAGTCCTGGCTGCCGATGGTGCCGGAGACGCCGATCAGCACCTTGTCCGGATGCTGGCGCAGCGCGGCGATCAGGTCGGCCAGCGTCTTGTAGGGCGAATCGCTGCGCACGGCGATCATGCCGTAGTCGGCGCCCAGCGCCGCCACCCAGCGCACGTCGCCCGCCTTCGCATTGCCGAACTTGCCCTGTGCCAGGTTGAGCAGCGAACCGCCCGAAAACGCCACCAGGGTGTTCGGCTCCGCGCGGCGCCGTTGCGAGGCCATCGAATGCCATGCCACGGCACCGATGCCGCCGGGCAGATAACTGATGCGCATCGGCGCCATGGCGGCTGCCGCGCCCTCCTGCGCCAGGCCTTTTTTCGCCAGCTTGCAGGTCAGGTCCATGGCGCCGCCCGGTTTGGACGGCACCACGCACTCGGCTGGTGCGGACGCCTGCGCCCCCGCCACGGCGGGCAGCAGGCACAGCAAGGACAGCAACAGGGAGCGCAGCGTCGTCATGGCTTAGAAGCGGTGCTGGATGCCGGCGATCAGGCCGCGCTGCGTGTCGCCGAAACCGGCATCGTCGCGCGACAGGCTGACCAGCTGGTTGTGCTTGGCCTTGGCGTAGGCGCCGGCCACATACAGGTCGGTGCGCTTGGACAGGGCGTAGCGCAGGCGCGCCACGTACATGATCGGATCGGCATCGAGGTTGGCGGCCACGTTTTTCACGTCCTGATAGTAGATCACGCCCGTCAGGGTGATGACCGGCGTGGTCTTGTAGCTGACGCCGCCCCAGTACAGGGTGCCGCGCACGTCGGCCTTGCCGGCGGCAGCGGGATCGAGCTTGTAGTCGCGCGCTGCCGCCTGCACCTTCCACGGGCCGTCGTCATACATGGCGCCCAGGTGGTACACGGTGGTCTTGTCGCGCGCGCCGCCGGCGATGGCGTTGCCGTTGACCTGTTCATACGTGGCCAGCAGGCTGACAGGTCCCGTCTTGTAGGTGACGGCGGTCGACAGCTTGGCGCTGTCCGAGGCGCCCGTCGTCTGTTCGCCGAAGCCGTACGATGCGCCGTAGCTGAAATCGCCCGTCTTGCCCGAGTACTTGACCATGTTGTCGAAGGCCGTCGTCATGCCGTACTTGCTCGGCCCCGTCGCGTTGCCCGAGGTGGCCCACGAGTAGTACGGCGCATACGCCATCGGATCGAACGGCAGCACGAAGTCATATACGGTGGTGAACGAGCGGCCCAGCACGACGCGGCCGAATGCGCCTTCCAGGCCCACGTTGGCCTGGCGCTTGAACAGCGCGCCGTCGGCAGCGCCCGTGTCGACCAGGATGCCGCCTTCCAGATTGAACACGGCTTTCAGGCCGCCGCCCAGGTCTTCGCTGCCCAGGATGCCCCAGCGCGAGGTGTTCATGCCGCCCGAGCTCACTTGCGTCATCGAGCTTTTGTTCGGACCGGCATTGCTGGTGGTGCTGACGCCCGCGTCCAGGCGGCCGTACAGGGTGACGTTCGATTCGGCCTGGGCGCTGCCTGCAGCGGCGAGTACCGCCATGGCGGCCAGCGAGAATGCAGTTTTCTTCATGTAGAGTGTCTCCCTTAGATATAGTTATTAGTGATATGCCTGATCAATTTCATGAATCAGGATCACACTATATGAGCGCGATCCTTTCAATTCGCTTTCAGACTGACAGGTGTCGCCGGCCAGCCACAAGCCATACCAACAAATTCATTGCCGCCCCTGTCGGCGCAGCGCCGGCAGGCTTACACTGCATCGTTTCAAACGAATGGCGGAGACCATGCGCATATTATTAGTGGAAGACCATCTGGAGCTGTCGCACTGGCTGGCAAAGGCCCTGCGCGACGCGCACCTGACGGTGGAGACCGCCCACAACGGCGCCGATGCCGACGCCCTGCTGCACACGCAGGAATACTCATTGGTGCTGCTCGACCTGACCCTGCCGAAGATGGACGGCCTGGACGTGCTCCGCCGCCTGCGCGCGCGCGGCGGCACGCGCGGCAAGACTCCCGTCATGATACTGACGGCACGCGGCGGCCTCGATGAAAAAGTGCAGGGCCTGAACCTGGGCGCCGACGACTACATGGCCAAGCCGTTCGAACTGGCCGAACTGGAAGCGCGCGTGAAAGCCCTGCTGCGCCGCAGCCAGGGCAACGAAGCGCTCGTGCACGCCTGCGGCGCCCTCAGTTTCGACACCGTCACGCGCATGTTCAGCTATGCTGGCGCCCCGTTTCCCCTGACGCCGCGCGAACACGCGGTGCTCGAAGCGCTGATCACGCGCTCGGGGCGCGCCGTGTCGAAGGAAAAACTGTTCGACGAAGTCTTCGCGCTGGCCGACGACGCCAACCTGGACGCCATCGAACTGTACATCCACCGCGTGCGCAAGAAGCTCGAAAACGGCGTGGAAAGCGGCTCGCCCGACGGCGCCGTCATCACCACGCTGCGCGGCATCGGCTACCTGCTGCAGCCGCGCAGCGCCATGGCGCCGGCCGCGCCGAAATGAGCGCCGCCATGCAGCACCCGCGTCCGCGCCCGCCCCTGCTCGAGCGCCTGCGCCGGCGCTGGACGCAGGGCCGGCCGCTGGGCAGCCTGCGCAGCCAGTTGCTGCGCTGGCTGCTCATTCCGCTGGTGATGCTGGTGCTGCTCGATGCCGTTTTCGTCTACCGCAACGCGCTCGACGCGGCCGACATGGCCTACGACCGCTCCCTGCTGGCGTCGACGCGGGCGCTGGCCGAGCGCGTCTCCATCGTGGGCGGCAAGGTGGTGGCCGAAGTACCCTACGTGGCGCTCGACAGCTTCGAGACCGACACCCTGGGCCGCATCTACTACAAGGTCACGGGCATCAACGGCGAACTGGTGTCGGGCTATGGCGACCTGCCGCCCGTGCCGAAAAACGTGCCCCGCTCGCAAAACTATCCGGCCCTGGTGCGCTTCTACCACGCCGACTACCACGGCAAGCCGATCCGCATCGCGGCGCTGCTGCAGCCCGTGTATGACGATTCGATGCGCGGCATCGCCCTGATCCAGGTGGCCGAGACGCTGGACGCGCGGCGCGGCCTGTCGAACCAGATCCTGTTCGATACCCTGCTCTGGCAGGCAGCGATGATACTGGTGATGGGCGCCCTCGTGTGGTTTGCCGTGCGCCTGGTGCTGCAGCCGCTGATGCGCCTGAAAACGGAAGTCGAGACGCGCACCCTGTCCGACCTGTCCGACGTCGATCCCGCACTCGTGCACCGGGAAATGCGCCCGCTGGTGAGCGCCATGAACGGCTCCATGTCGCGCCTGCAGCAGCTGATCGCCAGCCAGCGCCGGTTCATCGCCGACGCCTCGCACCAGCTGCGCACGCCGCTGACGGTGCTGAAAACCCAGGCCGAGCTGGCCATGCGCGAATGCGACCGCCAGGCGGGCGCGCCGCCGGACATCGCCGCCTTGCGCGACATCGTGCGCTCGATCGCCGCCACCACGGATTCGACGGTGCTGCTGGCCAACCGCCTCCTGACCCTGGCACGCATCGAGCATGGCGGCGACAGCCTGGCCATGGAAACCGTGCCGCTGCGCGACGTGGCGCAGCAGGTAGGGCTGGAAATGGCCATGGCCGCCGTCGGCAAGCATATCGACCTGTCGCTGGAAGCGCCCGACGAAGCGCCCGTGCATGGCCAGGCCCTGCTGCTGCACGAACTGGTGGCCAACCTGGTCGACAATGCGCTGCGCTACACGCCGCACGGCGGCAACGTGACCCTGCGCGTGCGCGTGACGGAAACGGATGGCGCCAGCGCCGAAACGGTGCTGGAAGTGGAAGACAGCGGCGCCGGCATCCCGCCGGCCGAACGCGAGCGCGTATTCACGCCGTTCTACCGCGTGGGCGCGGCGCTCGAGAGCAACCCCGGCGGCGCCGGACTGGGCCTGGCCATCGTGCGCGACATCGCCGCCCTGCACGGCGCCCGCCTGGCGCTGGCGACGGCGGCGAATGGCCACGGATTGAAGGTCAGCGTGCATTTCGGAGGCACCGCATGATGGCCGGCACAGATAGTTCTTCGATAGCAGCTGTTGCCCAAAAACAACACATAATTTATTTCTAATATTTTTAAGATAATTGCCTTACATAAACATATTCATCCCTATACAATTCGGCTCCCATTAAGCGGCGAGACAGTCTCTCCGCATTAATTACCTAGGATTAATATGAAAAAGCAATTGTTTGCAGTAGTCGTCGGCGCCGCCCTGGCATTCCCTTTGTTCGCACAAGCTGAAAACATTTATGTCGGCGCGAATGTGGGCCGTTCGGAATTGAAATTGTCGGGTGATGAAGTTTCGGGCAAAGAAAACAAAACCGGCTTTAAAGCTTACGCTGGCTACGATTTCACGCAAAACTTCGGCGCAGAAGCAGGCTACGTCAATTTCGGCAAACTGAAAGAAAGCGAAGGCAAGGAATCGCTGAGCATGGAAACCAGCGCTTTCTACGTAGCAGCCACGGGCACACTGCCACTGAACGAACAATTCTCGCTGTTCGCAAAAGCTGGTGTAACACAAAACCACACCAAAGTTAAATTGAACTTGGTCGGTTTCAACGCCAGCGGCTCGAAAAACAAAACTGCCGCCCTGTTTGGCATCGGCGCAGCTTATAACTTCAATAAAAACCTGTCGGCCGTTGCCGAATACGAAAACTTCGGCAAAACGCTGAGCCAGGATGGTATGAAACTGAAAGCCGACCTGCTGTCGATCGGCCTGCGTTACAAGTTCTAATTCACGCTCACGCGAATTGGAATCAAGCCGTTTTTAACGGCTGATAAAAAAACCGGCATGCAGCCGGTTTTTTTATGGGCGCATGGCGTACACGCGGCATGAATGCTAAGATCGCGCCCTGAGATTTTAATGAAGGCAGATTGCCATGATGACCAAAGAAGACGTAAGCGAACTGTTCGCCAACATCGCCGAGAACGCGCCCTGGGACCTCTCCCAGCCGCTGCTGTGGGGCTATTACTTCACCAATCCCACGTCCGAACCGCTGGAGCAGGCGGCCGCCCTGCTGGCCATCCAGGGCTACCGCCCCGTGGAACTGTACCAGCCGGAACTCGACGATCCGGCGGCACCGCCCGTGTGGGTGCTGCACGTGGAAAAGGCCGAAGTGCATGGCGTCGACAGCCTGCACGCGCGCAATGGCGAACTGATGGCGTTTGCCCAGGAAAACCAGCTGGCCAGCTATGACGGCATGGACGTGGGCCCCGTCGGCGCGCCCGCCGCGCCGCAGCTGTAAGACAGTCATCGGATGAAAAAACGGCGCCCGCGGGCGCCGTTTTGCATGGATCGCCGCAAACGGTCAGCTGAGGTTTTCCAGGCGGATCTTGGTGACCGTGCCCACCACGCTGTTGAGCGCTTCCATCTTCTCGATGGCGGCCGTGACGTTCTTTTCCTGCGTCTGGTGCGTCAGCATGATGATGTCCGTGTGCGTCTCGCCTTCGGCCGGCTCTTTTTGCAGCATGGCGTCGATCGAGATGCTGCGCTCGGCCAGGATGCGCGTCAGGTCCGCCAGCACGCCCGGCTGGTCGGCCACGTGCATGCGCAGGTAGTAGCTGGTGGTGATTTCCGACATCGGCAGGATGGCGATGTCGGTCATCGCGTTCGGCTGGAACGCCAGGTGCGGCACGCGGTGTTCCGGGTCGGCCGTGGCCAGGCGGGTGATGTCGACCAGGTCGGCGATCACCGACGAAGCGGTCGGCTCGGCGCCCGCGCCGCGGCCCGAGTACAGGCTGGCGCCGACGGCGTCGCCATGCACCAGCACCGCATTCATGGCACCTTCCACATTGGCGATCAGGCGCTTGGCCGGGATCAGGGTCGGATGCACGCGCAGTTCGATGCCTTCCACGCCATTGACGGTGGTGCGCCTGGTGATGCCCAGCAGCTTGATGCGGTAGCCCAGCTGCTCGGCGTAGCGGATGTCGACGGCATTGAGGTTGCTGATGCCTTCCACATAGGCCTTGTCGAACTGCACCGGAATGCCGAAGGCGATGGCGGACATGATGGTGGCCTTGTGCGCGGCGTCGACGCCTTCGATATCGAAGGTGGGATCGGCTTCCGCGTAACCCAGTTCCTGCGCCTGTTTCAGCACGGTGGCGAAATCGAGGCCCTTGTCGCGCATTTCGGACAGGATGAAATTGGTGGTGCCGTTGATGATGCCGGCGATCCATTCGATGCGGTTGGCCGTCAAGCCTTCGCGCAGCGCCTTGATGATGGGGATGCCGCCGGCAACGGCCGCCTCGAAGGCCACCATCACGCCCTTGTCCTGGGCGGCGGCGAAGATTTCATTGCCGTGCACGGCCAGCAGTGCCTTGTTGGCCGTGACCACGTGCTTGCCGTTGGCGATCGCCTGCATCACCAGGGTTTTCGACAGGTCGTAGCCGCCGATCAGTTCGACGACGATGTCGATCTCGGGATCGTTGACGATCAGGTGCGGATCGCTGACGACCTTGCAGGCGCCGGCGACCAGCGCTTCGGCGCGCGCCACGTCGCGCACGGCGACGGCGACGACTTCGATGCCGCGGCCCGCGCGGCGCTTGATTTCTTCCTGGTTGCGTTTCAGGACGCTGAACGTGCCGTAACCGACATTGCCCAGGCCCAGCAGGCCGATCTTGATGGATTTCATAGTGTGCTTGACTGCTCATAAGTGGCGCCCCGTTGGGCGGCGCCAGGTTGATCGATATTGCTACTGGCCGGCTCAGCCCCGGCTGTGACGCTTGCGGTAACCTTCGAGGAAGCGCGCAATGCGGCCCATGGCCTCGGTCAGGTCATCGGAATTGGGCAGGAAGACGACGCGGAAATGGTCGGGCGCGATCCAGTTGAAGCCCGTGCCCTGCACGATCAGGACCTTCGCTTCGGCCAGCAATTCATAGGCAAACTGCTGGTCGTCGGCGATCGGATAGATCTCCGGGTCCAGGCGCGGGAACATGTACAGCGCGGCCTTCGGCTTGACACAGGTGACGCCCGGAATATCCGTCAGCAGCTTGTGCGCCAGGTCGCGCTGTTTCAACAGGCGCCCGCCCGGCCCCACCAGGTCTTGTATGCTCTGGTAGCCGCCCAGCGCCGTCTGGATGGCAAACTGCCCCGGCGCGTTGGCGCACAGCCGCATCGAGGCCAGCATGTTGAGGCCTTCGATGTAATCCTTGGCGTGGCGCTTTTCGCCCGAGACCACCATCCAGCCGGAGCGGTAGCCGCAGGAGCGGTAATTCTTCGACAGGCCGTTCATGGTGATGAACAGCACGTCGTCGGCCAGCGAGGCGATCGACACGTGCTCGGCTTCGTCGTACAGCACCTTGTCGTAGATCTCGTCGGCGAAAATGATCAATTGGTGCTGGCGCGCCAGTTCGACGATCTGCAGCAGCACGGACACCGGGTACAGCGCGCCCGTCGGATTGTTCGGGTTGATGACGACGATGGCCTTGGTGTGCGGCGTGATCTTGCGGCGCATGTCCTCGATGTCGGGATACCACTCGTTCTGCTCGTCGCACACATAATGCACGGGATTGCCGCCCGACAGGCTGACGGCGGCCGTCCACAGCGGGTAATCAGGCGCCGGCACCAGCACTTCGTCGCCGCTGTTGAGCAGCGCGTTCATCGACATGACGATCAGTTCCGAGGCGCCGTTGCCCAGGTAGATGTCATCGATGGTCACGCCGGCGATATTCTTGCCCTGCGTGTAGTGCATGACGGCCTTGCGCGGCGCGAACATGCCTTTCGAATCCGTATAGCCGGCCGCATTCTGCAGGTTGAGCATCATGTCGCGCACGATCTCGTCGGGCGGATCGAAGCCGAATACGGCCAGGTTGCCGATATTGAGCTTGGTGATCTTGTGGCCTTCTTCTTCCATTTGCCTGGATTTTTCCAGGACCGGGCCGCGGATGTCATAGCAGACGTCCGCCAATTTATTCGATTTCTGAATCGGTCGCAAAATAAATCCCTGTCGTGATGCGGCGCGGAGAACCAAGCTTGCAGCATGGTAGCCGCGCCAGAACTGTGAACCCGTGAAACTGCAATGCGAAAGACTGCAAGGCGAAAACAACCATTCTCGCCGAAAACAGGCCATTTTATCAAATTAAACATGGTGAACGGCCGCATTTGACGCCGATTCTGCCACGCCGGGCCATTTGAACGGCAAGCGGGCGGGCGCCCTCTTCATCTTCCCTTAATCTTGCCCCATTACCATGGTACAAGCACGCACTGCCGCTGTGGCGCCGAACATTGCGATTTGGAAAGGATGTTGCTTTTCAGTCGCTCTTTTCTGTCATTTATGGCATGCTTACGCCCTTGGCCGCGGCCCCCAGTTTGGCCCCGCGCGTACCGATCAACCGACACGACCAGCCCCCCGATATCGCCATGAAACTCCATGCCAGCAGCACCCAACAATACCAGACTGTCACCGGCTATGACGAAAACGGCGTCGAGATCAATGCCCAGCCGTACAACTACAGCCTGATCGTCATGCCGGAAACGCCGCCACGCGCGTGGGAAGTGGCCAGTTTCGAGCAGCTGAACGAGGCGCATTTCGCGCAGATCCTGGCCGACGCCCCCGACGTGGTCATCCTCGGCACGGGCGAGCGCCAGCGTTTCGTGCATCCGAAGCTGACGGCCGCGCTGACCATGCGCCGCATCGGCGTCGAATGCATGGATAGCCAGGCAGCTTGCCGCACATACAACATCCTGATGGGCGAAGGCCGCAAGGTCACCCTGGCCCTGATCCTGGCCCCGGGCGCGGGCAGCGCTGCATGAAGCTCAATATTAACGAACTGCACTCGTCGCGGGTGCTGATGTGGTCCCTGCTGGGCATCTTCATCGTCGTCACCCTGTATGCGCTGGGCGTGCGTACCCTGGTACCGCCCGACGAGGGCCGCTACGCGGAGATGGCGCGCGAAATGTTCGTCACGGGCGACTGGATCACCACGCGCCTGAACGGCATCAAATACTTTGAAAAACCGCCGCTGCAAACGTGGATGAATGCGCTGACCTTCGCCGCCTTCGGCCTGGGCGAATGGCAGGCACGCCTGTGGACTGGCCTGTGCGGCATCATCGGCGTGTGCATGACGGCGTATGCGGGCAAGAAAGTGTTCGGTCCCCGCGCGGGCCTGTATGCGGGCCTGGTGCTGGCATCGAGCCTGTTCTGGCTCGCTTCCGGCCAGATCAATTCGCTGGACATGGGCCTGTCGGGCATGATGACGCTCACCCTGGGCAGCCTGCTGGTGGCCCAGCGCGACGAGGCGACGGCGCGCGAGCGGCGCAACTGGATGCTGGCCTGCTGGGCCAGCATGGCGCTGGCCGTGCTGGCAAAAGGGCTGATCGGCATCGTGTTGCCGGGCGCCGTGCTGGTGCTGTATTCGCTGTGCGCGCGCGACTGGCGCATCTGGACGCGCTTGCACCTGGTCAAGGGCTTGCTCGTCTTCTTTGCCATCGCCACGCCATGGTTCGTGCTGGTCGCCCTGCGCAATCCGGAGCAGCCGCATTTCTTCTTCATCCACGAGCACTTCCAGCGCTTCCTGATGAAGGGCCACAAGCGCGAAGGCGCCTGGTACTACTTCCTGGTCCTGCTGATCCCCGGCACCCTGCCATGGATAGGCGTGCTGCCGCAAAGCCTGGCCGCCGCCTTCCAGCGCCAGGATGGCGCTTTCCAGCCCCGCTTGATGCTGCTGGTCTGGGCCGTCTTCATTTTCTTCTTCTTCAGCTATTCGACCTCGAAGCTGCCCGGCTACATCGTGCCCATCTTCCCCGCGCTGGCGCTGATGGTGGCGCTGTACCTGGAATCGGCCTCGCGCCGCCAGCGCATGCTGGCCGCCGGCCTGCTGTGCGTGCTGGGCGCGGCCATCCTGATCGGCGGACCGATCGCGTTCGGCAAGGCCAGCGCACGCGATGCGCAAGCCCTGATCGCGCTCAAGGGCTACCAGCCCTGGCTGATGGCGGCCGGCTTCTTCGCCCTGGCCGGCGGCGCCCTGGCCCTGCTGCATGCGCGCCAATTACGCCGCGACATGACCGTGCTGACGATCGCCGGCGCCGGCTTCCTGGCCACGCACTGCATCCTGGCCGGCTCCGAACTGTACGGCCAGAACCGCGCCGGCACGGACATGCTGCCGCAGATCCAGGCGGAACTGACGGCCGATACCAAGCTGTACTCGGTAGGCATCTATGAACAGTCGCTGACCTATTATCTGCAGCGGCCCGTGATCCTCGTCGATTACTGGGATGAGTTCACGTTTGGCCTGAAACAGCAGCCCGAACTGTCCATGCCGACCATCGAGCCGTTCATTGCGCAGTGGACCAACGATGCCAATGCGGGCGTGCACGACATGGCCATTATCAGCCTGAACCGTTACAAGGATTTGCAGCAACGTGGCGTGCCCATGCGTGTCATTGCCGAAGATGCGCGCCGCATGGTCATTGCCAACAAATAAATAGTTAACAGGGGCGCGAGGCAGTACGGATCGCGCCCCCGGCCAGCTTTGCCCCGCCCCCGCACCAGCAGGATTTTTCACCGCTGAATGGGCTGCGCCACCATACTAACGATATAAAATAGCCATGCCTGCCGGCGGCCCTGACCGTACTGGCAGCCTTGGCGATACCGATACCCTGACAAAATACAGACCCAAGAACCGCGCCCATGACCTCTACCCTGCCCTTTTTGCCTTTTTCCAAACCCACCATCGATGAAGCGACCATCGCCGCCGTCGGCGAGGTGCTGCGCTCGGGCTGGATCACCAGCGGCCCGAAAGTGCAAGCCTTCGAAGCCCAGCTGTCCGAATATTTCGGCGGACGCCCCGTGCGCACCTTCAATTCGGGTACCTGCACCATGGAAATCGCGCTGCGCATCGCCGGCATCGGCCCCGGTGACGAAGTCATCACCACGCCCGTGTCGTGGGTAGCGACGGCCAACGTCATCATCGAAGTGGGCGCCACGCCCGTGTTTGCCGATATCGACCCCGTCACGCGCAATCTCGACCTCGACAAGCTGGAAGCGGCCATCACGCCCCGCACGAAAGCCATCATTCCCGTCTACCTGTCGGGCCTGCCCGTCGACATGGACCGTTTGTACGCGATTGCCGACAAGTACAAATTGAGAGTCGTGGAAGACGCGGCGCAAGCGTTCGGCTCCACCTGGAAAGGCAAGCGCATCGGTTCGTTCGGCGACTTCGTCTCGTTCAGCTTCCAGGCCAACAAGAACATCACCACGGGCGAAGGCGGCGCGCTGGTCCTGAACAACCTGGAAGAAGCCAAGCTGGCCGAGAAATACCGGCTGCAGGGCGTCACGCGCAGCGGCGTCGACGGCATCGACGTAGATGTGCTCGGCGGCAAATACAACATGAGCGACATCATGGCCGCCATCGGCCTGGGCCAGTTTGCCAATATCGAAGCGATCACGGCCCACCGCCGCGCGCTGGCACGCCACTATTTCGCGCAATTCGGCAGCGATTTCGAAGCGCAGAGCGGCGCCCAGCTGCCCGTGCAAGACTTTGAGAACAGCAACTGGCATTTGTTCCAGATCATCCTGCCCGACAATGGCCCCGGCACGCGTGCCGCGTTCATGCAGCAAATGGCGCAGCAAAACGTGGGAACGGGCTATCATTACGCACCGATCCACTTGTTTACCATGTACCGCGAGCGCGGCTTTACCGAGGGCATGTTCCCCGTCTCGGAAAAGATCGGCCGCCTGACCGTGACCTTGCCGATGTTCTACGCCATGACGACACAGGACGTGGAACGGGCCGTCGCCACCGTCAAATCCATCCTCATCAAGTGAGCAGCGCGCCGATGAAACCTGAACTGTCCATTATTATTCCCATCTACAACGAGCAGGATGGCCTGGCCAGCCTGTTCGCGCGCCTGTATCCGGCCCTGGACGCCTTGCAGACCAGCTACGAGATCCTCTTCGTCAATGACGGCAGCCGCGACAATTCGGTGGCCATCCTGGCGGAACAGTTCCGCCAGCGCCCCGACGTCACGCGCGTGATCTTATTCAACGGCAATTATGGCCAGCACATGGCCATCCTGGCCGGCTTTGAAGCCTCGCGCGGGCAGATCATGATCACGCTCGACGCCGACCTGCAGAATCCGCCCGAAGAAATCGGCAACCTGGTGGCGAAGATGCGCGAAGGCTACGATTACGTGGGTTCGATCCGCCGCAAGCGCCAGGATTCCGCCTGGCGCACCCTGGCCTCGAAGATGATGAACCGCTTGCGCGAGCGCATCACCAACATCAAGATTACCGACCAGGGCAATATGTTGCGCGCGTATGGCCGCAATGTCATCGACCTCGTCAACCAGTGCGCCGAAGTCAATACCTTCGTGCCCGCCCTGGCCTACACGTTTGCCCGCAAGCCCACGGAAATTACCGTCGAGCACGAGGAACGCTCGGCCGGCGAGTCGAAATACTCGCTGTACAGCCTGATCCGCCTCAATTTCGACCTGGTCACGGGCTTTTCGCTGATTCCCCTGCAAATCTTTTCCATGCTGGGCATGGCGATGTCGCTGGGTTCGGCATTGCTGGTGATCTTCCTGCTGGTACGCCGTTTCCTGCTGGGCGCGGAAGCCGAAGGCGTATTCACCCTGTTTGCCATCGCCTTCTTCTTCATGGGCGTGATCCTGTTCGGCATCGGCCTGGTGGGCGAATACGTGGGACGCATCTTCCAGCAAGTGCGTGCCCGTCCCCGCTATGTGGTGCAAACCATCTTGCAGGACGGCATGCCCCAGGCGGAAGCCGAGGTGCCGTCGTATGTGCGCCTGGAAAAACGCCAGGTGGGCCGCTGATGGGCGCCCCGCGCGCCGTCGTCTTCGGCTACCACAATGTGGGCGTGCGCTGCATCAAGGTGCTGCTGGCCGGCGGCGTCGATATCGCCCTGGTCGTCACGCATGAAGACAGCCCCACGGAAAACCTGTGGTTCGAATCCGTCGCCAGCCTGTGCCGGGAAGAAGGCATTGCCTACATCACGCCCGGCGATGCCCGCGCGCCCGAACTGCTGGCGCAAGTGCAGGCAGCCCGGCCGGACATGCTGTTCAGTTTTTACTACCGCCACATGTTGCCCGCTAGCATCTTGGAAGTCGCTCCTGCCTACAATATGCACGGCTCGCTGCTGCCGCAGTTCCGCGGCCGCGCGCCCGTCAACTGGGCCGTGCTGCATGGCGCCACGGAGACGGGCGCCACCCTGCATGAAATGACGGTCAAGCCCGACGCCGGCGCCATCGTGGCGCAGACGGCCGTGCCCATCCTGCCCGACGACACGGCTTTCGAAGTCTTCGGCAAGGTCACCGTGGCGGCGGAACAGACGCTGTGGGGCGTGCTGCCGACCTTGCTGGACGGCACGGCGCCACGGCGGTTGAACGATCTGCGCCAGGGCGGCTATTTTGGCGGCCGCAAGCCGGAAGATGGCCGTGTCGACTGGAAGTTACCCGCGCAACAGGTGTACAACCTGCACCGGGCCGTGGCCCCCCCCTATCCCGGCGCCTTCACCGAAGTCAACAATGTCATTTACATCATCGAAAAAGCCCGTTTGAGCAAGCGTTCCGCAGGAAGTTTGCCACCGGGCTTGGCGGTAGTGGATAATTGCATCTTTGGCGTCTGCGGAGACGGCCGCATGCTGGCCATTTCCGCGCTGAGGGCTGCCGGGGAGCCGGTTTCGGCTCAGCAATTGCAAGCAAGTCTGACCGCCCGCGTCAGCACACACTGATATCACACAAGAGAATCTCATATGAAAAAAGTCCTCATCTTAGGCGTCAACGGCTTCATCGGCCACCACCTGTCCAAGCGCATCCTGGAAACCACCGACTGGCACGTGTATGGCATGGACATGAACACGGACCGCATCACGGAATTGCTGGAAGATGACAACTACAAGTCGCGCATGCACTTCTTCGAAGGCGACATCACGATCAACAAGGAATGGGTCGAGTACCACATCAAGAAATGCGATGTGATCCTGCCGCTGGTGGCCATCGCCACCCCATCGACCTACGTCAAGCAGCCGCTGCGCGTGTTCGAACTGGACTTCGAAGCCAACCTGCCTATCGTCCGCTCGGCCGCCAAGTACGGCAAGCACCTGGTCTTCCCGTCGACCTCGGAAGTGTATGGCATGTGCCACGACGAAGAATTCGATCCGGAAAACTCGGAACTGATCTGCGGCCCGATCAACAAGCCGCGCTGGATCTATTCGAACGCCAAGCAGCTGATGGACCGCGTGATCTGGGGCTACGGCATGGAAGGCTTGAACTTCACCCTGTTCCGTCCGTTCAACTGGATCGGCGCCGGCCTGGACTCGATCCACACGCCGAAAGAAGGTTCCTCGCGCGTGGTGACGCAATTCTTCGGCCACATCGTGCGCGGCGAGAACATCTCGCTGGTCGACGGCGGCGCGCAGAAACGCGCGTTCACCTATATCGACGACGGCATCGATGCATTGATCCGCATCATTGCCAACAAGAATGGCATCGCCAGCGGCAAGATCTACAACATTGGCAATCCGGTCAACAATTACTCGATCCGCGACCTGGCCGGCATGATGCTGACCCTGGCTGCCGAGTACCCGGAATACGCCGAAGGCGCGAAACACGTGAAAATCGTGGAAACGACGTCGGGTGCCTACTATGGCGCCGGCTACCAGGACGTGCAGAACCGCGTGCCGAAAATCACGAATACCTGCGAAGAACTGGGCTGGGTGCCGACCACCACCATGGCCGATTCCCTGCGCAATATTTTTGACGCCTACCGCAGCCAGGTAGCCCAAGCCAAAGCCTTGATGGATTAATGTTGAGCAAGCCGTTCCTGACCCTGAAGATCGACGTCGATACCTATCGCGGCACCCGCGAAGGCATGGGCAATCTGGTGCGCATGCTGGCCGCGCACCAGGCCAAGGCCACCTTTCTGTTCTCGCTGGGCCCCGACCACACGGGGTGGGCCTTGCGGCGCGCCTTGAAGCCCGGTTTTTTCAGCAAGGTGTCGCGCACTTCGGTGGTCGAGCACTATGGCTTGAAAACATTGATGTACGGCACCCTGTTGCCGGGACCCGATATCGGCAAGCTCTGCGCGGCGCAAATGCGCGCCGTGCGCGATGCCGGTTTCGAGTGCGGCATCCACACCTGGGATCACACCCTGTGGCAAGACAATGTGGCCAGGCGCAACGCTGCCTGGACCATCAACATGATGCGCAAGGCCGCCAGCCGCTACGAGCAGGTGTTTGGCGTGGCGCCGCACACGCACGGCGCGGCCGGCTGGCAAATGAATGTCAGCGCCTTCGTCGAACACGATACGGCAGGCTACCGCTTTGCCTCCGATGGCCGCGCCATGCTCGACGCGCGGGGCGCCATGCTGCATCCGACGAATGGCCCGCACCGCGTGCGCAATGGCAACACGATACTCAGCTGCGTGCAATTGCCCACCACCCTGCCCACCCTCGATGAGCTGCTGGGCTGCGAAATCGACGGCAAACTGATCACGACCGGCAATGTCGCCGCGCATATCCTGTCGCTGACGGCGGAAAATCCGCGCGACCACGTATATACCTTGCATGCGGAACTTGAAGGACAGAAACTCGCCCCCATTTTCGAACAACTGCTGGCTGGCTGGAAAGCCCAGGGCTACCAGTTTGCAGCGATGGGCGATTATTATGAAAAGATAAAAAATACGGACTTGCCCGTTTGCCCCGTCACCTGGGATGAGTTGCCTGGGCGTTCCGGACGCCTGATTGTGCAGGGCAAAGCGGCTTGAATGCTGTATTGTTGCACCTGGATGCGTTGCCAGATAAAAAACAGCGCTGATGATCACCGTTCAGGAGAGAACCTGTGGCTGATAGCCAATCCCTCGTTAGCATACCCGACTTTAGCGCCGCCATGACCAGCGGCAAGACCTTTCAGTTGCTGGGCCGCCCGGCCAAGGCCACGGTGCTGTTTTTCTATCCGAAGGACAACACCCCTGGTTGCACTACTGAAAACATCGCCTTCCGTGACGCCTATCCGCAATTTACCGCCGCCGGCGTGGAAATCTACGGCATCAGCCGCGATTCCCTGCGTTCGCACGAAAGCTTCAAAGCCAAGCTGGACCTGCCGTTCGAGCTCATTTCCGACCCGGACGAAGCCGTTTGCCTGCTGTTTAACGTCATGAAGATGAAACAGATGTACGGCAAGACGGTCCGCGGCGTCGAACGCAGCACGTTTGTGATTGACGCCCAGGGCCGATTGGTGAAAGAATGGAGAGGCGTGAAGGTCGCAACTCACGTGGAAGAAGTGCTGGAATTCGTGGCGCGTCTGAATTGATCGGCTGTTTTGATCACATGCGCGTTGCCAGCTTCCAGCGAGCTTAGTTCAACCGCAGTCCAGTTCACGCTACCTATCGCCATTTTGAGTCAACGAAGCGCCTCCACCCACTCCGCCAGGCGGGCCTGCAGCCCGCCGATGGCGTCCATGACCGGCCATGCCGCCGGCCTTCCGGCAGTTATTCGTCCTGTAGCATTGTTGTTTCCCCCGCATCCACCCCATGAGAAGTGCCGCCAGAAGCTGGCTGCCCATGGGCGATTCATTCCAGAAATTTTTTGATTGAGATCCTGATGCCACTGCCAAAATTACCGAGCAAGCCAGCCACCATCCTGGCCACCCAAGATTACCCAACCGCAGGCGCAGCGCGCCCGGCCACCAAAACCCCGGCAGCCAAGAAAGTGGCTGCACCGATTATTGAAGCGGCGATCGCCGAAGTTGCCAAGCCGGTCCGCAATGCGGCCACGAAGATCAAGCAAGTGGCGGCCCTGATGGTCGCCAAGCCGGCGCCGGCTGCGGCCGCCCCCGCTGCCGCGCCTGCCGCCCCTGCAAAAGCCTCGCCGGCGGCAAAAGGCAAGGTCACGCCGATCAAGTCTGTCAAGCAGGCCGAGCAGCCGCATCCGGCCAAGCACAAGGCCGTGGAAGTGCAGCTCAAGTCGTCCGCCAGCCGCGCCGCCGACCAGCGCGGCATCAGCAAGCTGTTCGTGCTCGACACCAACGTGCTGATGCACGATCCATCGTCGCTGTTCCGCTTCGAGGAACACGATGTGTACCTGCCGATGATGACCCTGGAAGAACTGGACAACCACAAGAAGGGCATGACGGAAGTGGCGCGCAATGCCCGCCAGGTCTCGCGCACCCTCGACGCCCTGATCAGCAATACGGATGACGACGCCATCGAGCACGGCATCCCTCTGTCCAAGCTGGGCAACAAGGATGCCAAGGGCCGCTTGTTCTTCCAGACCCGCCTGCAAAGCGCCGACCTGCCGGCTGGCTTGCCTGTTGGCAAGGCCGACAACCAGATCCTGGCCGTCGTGCGCTCGCTCGAGGCGGAACAGGATGGCCGCCCCGTCGTGCTGGTGTCGAAGGACATCAACATGCGCATCAAGGCGCGCGCCCTGGGCTTGCCGGCCGAAGATTACTTCAACGACCATGTGCTGGAAGACACGGACCTGCTGTACTCGGGCATCGTGCAATTGCCGGACGACTTCTGGAACAAGCACGGCAAGGACATGGAATCGTGGCAGGAAAGCAAGAACGGCTACAGCTCCACGTTCTACCGCGTGACGGGCCCGTTCATTCCATCGCTGCTGGTCAACCAGTTCATCTACCTGGAACCGAAAAACGGCGAAACGCCGTTCTACGGCCAGGTAAAACAGATCAACGGCAAGACGGCCGTGCTGCAGACGCTGCGCGACTTCAGCCACACGAAGAACAATGTGTGGGGCGTGACGGCGCGCAACCGCGAGCAGAACTTCGCGCTGAACCTGCTGATGAACCCGGAATGCGACTTCGTCACCCTGCTGGGCCAGGCCGGTACCGGCAAGACCCTGCTGGCCCTGGCCGCCGGCCTGGCGCAGGTGCTGGAAACCAAGCTCTACAATGAAATCATCGTGACCCGCGTGACGGTGCCCGTCGGCGAAGACATCGGTTTCCTGCCAGGCACGGAAGAAGAAAAAATGTCGCCATGGATGGGCGCCTTCGACGACAACCTGGAAGTGCTGAACAAGTCCGACTCCGATGGCGGCGAATGGGGCCGCGCGGCAACGCAAGACCTGATCCGTTCGCGCATCAAGATCAAGTCGCTCAACTTCATGCGCGGCCGCACCTTCGTCAACAAGTTCCTGATCATCGACGAAGCGCAAAACCTGACGCCGAAACAGGTCAAGACCCTGGTCACGCGCGCCGGTCCCGGCACGAAGATCTTGTGCCTGGGCAACATCGCCCAGATCGACACGCCATACCTGACGGAAGGCTCGAGCGGCCTGACCTACGTGGTCGACCGCTTCAAGGGCTGGACCCACAGCGGCCACGTCACCCTGGCCCGCGGCGAGCGTTCGCGCCTGGCCGACCACGCCAGCGAAGTGCTGTAGGTTGTACCGGGCAGCGCCAGCCGCCTGCCTATCGAAAAGCCCCGCCTGCAGCGATGCCGGCGGGGCTTTTTTCATGCCTGCAAAGTACGCTTAATTCACCCGCCTGGCCGGCATGTCCTGCCCTTCCTGGCGCAGTACCAGCTGCTCGGTCTTGCCGTCGGCATTCTTGCTGAAACGCACTTCTGCATCGACTTCGTTCGAGAAGAAGGCCGTCTCGCTCATGGGCAGCATGGCCAGCTTGCGGAAACCCGTCACCTGGGCAAAGAACTTGTCGCCCTCGCGCGTCACTTCCAGGTACACCTCGGGCGCCAGCGCGTAGCGGCCCACATAGGCGTCGAATTGCGCGGGCGTCATGGCAACCACGGCCCGGGCCGGCTTGACGGCGCTGGCCCGCTCATGCACGGACTTCGACTCGCCGCCATCGTTGAGGATCAGCTGGGCTTCGCCTTTCGGCCCCCGCTCGAACTCGGCAGTGGTGAGCGTGTTTTCAATCAGAAAACCATTGGGCGAGTAGGCCAGCATGCGCTGCGCCGGGCGTCCTGTGCGCTGCAGCAGCAAGGCGCCTTCGAAGTTGCGGATCGTGTAGCCCGCCTTGTCATTGATGGCGTACACGCCCGCATACGCATCGAGGATGGCGGGCTTGAGCGTGATGACCTTGATCTCCGGATAGGGCCGGCCCACGGCGATGGCGGCCGCCTTGCGGGCCACCACGTCCGGGTCGACCAGGCCCGTGTCCGAGTTTTCCAGCACGGCCACGTAGACTTTTTCCTTCGGCAAGCGCATCGCATACGTGGCAAACCCATTGATGCCGCCGCTATGGTGGATGACGGGGGTGTTTTGCCAGGTACCCACCTTCCAGCCCAGGCCGGAACGGGTCGCCTTGCCATCGTTCAGCCTGGCCGGCGTGAACGCCAGCTGCCAGGTGGCGGCCTTGAGCAGCTTGCCATCCGAAATGGCCGCATCCCAGCGCGCCAGGTCGTCCACGGTGGAAACGAGGGCGCCGGCCGCATATGGCTGCGTCATGCTTAGGGGCAAGTTCGGCACATAGGCCTCGCCCGAACGGATATGCCCGGCCGCGCGCTTGGCAGGCTGGCGCTCGTGGCCTTCATAAGCCGTATCGTTCATGCCCAGCGGCACGAAGATCTGCTGTCCCACAAACGTGGCATACGGCTGGCCCGACGCCTTTTCAATGATCGCGCCCAGCAGGAAATAGCCGGAGCTGCTGTAGTTCCACCGCGTGCCCGGTTCAAAGTCGGGCGGATCGTTCTTGAAGAAGTCGATCATCTGCGCCACGCTCAAGTCTTTCGTGCTGTTGGGCACGAATTCCGGCTTGCGCGTGTAGTCGTGGATGCCGGACGTGTGCGCGAGCAGCTGCCCGATCGTGATTTTCCTGCCGTGGGTCGGGTAATCGGGCAAGTAGGTCGTGATGTCATCGGTGATGGCCAGCTTGCCCTGGTCGGCCAGCAGCAGGATGGCGACGGCCGTGAATTGCTTGGAAATCGACCCCAGGCGCAGCGTCATGTCCGGCGTCAGCGGCGTGCCTTCCTGCACGCTGGCCAGGCCATACGCCTTGCGCAGCAGCGGCTGGCCATCCTTGACGACGATGACGACGGCGCCGGGATCGCCGGCCTTGTAATACGGCGCGATGCTGGCGTCGATTT
Source organism: Janthinobacterium sp. FT14W (assembly GCF_009208755.1). Lineage (NCBI taxonomy): Bacteria > Pseudomonadati > Pseudomonadota > Betaproteobacteria > Burkholderiales > Oxalobacteraceae > Janthinobacterium > Janthinobacterium sp. FT14W. The sequence goes on from NZ_WFLL01000014.1 coordinate 48,073, forward strand.
GCGCAGCCAGCGCTTGCTGCTGCTGGCTCAGGGGCGCTGGCTGGCCGGCCCAGCCGGCTGGCGCTGGCAACAGGATCAGGGTGGCGAGACAGATGCTGGAAATTTTAAACATGCAGATCACTTTCACAGGAAGGATAAACAAGCTTGGTCGCTCCCCTGGCGGCGGCTATCGGGATGGCGTATTTGCTTTAGGAAATATTTCCAAATCGCTCATTCAGCCTAACAGACGCGATCTGCGCAATTCTATCCATTTGTCACATTGACAATTCACGCTGGCCCAACGCTATGCATTTCGGCCTAGCTGTCGTATGCTCGAAGCATTGCCTGACGGCCATCGCAAAGGATGCATCATTTTCACGCTCGATACCTGCGGCAAGCACCTGGCCCTGTGGGCCATTCGCGCCTACCAGCGCTGCTTATCTCCATGGAAAGGTTATTCCTGTGCCTACCGCATGCTGAACGGACGCGACAGCTGTTCCGCCTACGGCTACCGGGTCATCGCCCGCCATGGCTTGCGCACAGGTTTGCCCTTGCTGCAACGGCGCCTGCGCGCCTGCGGAGAACGGCATCGCCAGCACCTGGCGCTGCCGCCACCGGCACGGCGCAGCGTGCGGCGCCAGGCACAGGCAGGGTATTGCGATCTGCCTGCGCCCGATTGCGGCGAGTGTGCCTGCGACTGCGCCGATATCGCCAGTCTGGCCGATTGCAGCTGGCCGGGCCGCGGCAGGCACCCGAAGTGGTTCCGCAACGACTATGCAGCCAGTGCCGCATTGAAACGGCAGCAGGAAGAACACCGCAAGAAGCTCCGGCAAGGACGGGATGCAGGCCACTGAAATTCACGCGCCAATTTACAAATGAAATATTCATTCATAAAATGAATAATACCCATTATCACTGTGAATTGGCGGGAAGCGGAACGGCGGCCTATACTCATGCCGTCTCCCCTACACTGCGTCCCATGCACACCCAGCTCAGCCCGCACACACTGCGGGCTTTTTGTTCCCGGCACTTGCCACTCTGCCATTCCACACAATGGTTTTTCCATAACAAGAACAGGGCGCGGTGTCTCCCGCCAGCCCAGCACCCGACAGGGAGCCCAGCATGATCGTGCGCGAGCGTCCATCGGCGCTAAGGCTGTTCCTCGTGGTGCGCGGCTCCGTCCTGCCGCGCATCCGCACCACCCTCATCGTCAACACCCTGATCGCCACCCTCGTCACCTGGTGCCACGGCACCCTGTTCGATCACAAGGTCATCCTCACCACCATCCCGTTCACCCTGATCGGCTTGCCCCTGGCCATCTTCCTGGGCTTTCGCAACACGGCCGCCTACGACCGCTATTGGGAAGCACGCAAGCTGTGGGGCGAACTGGTGTTGCGCAGCCGAAATTTCTCGCGCCAGTGCCAGACCATGATACGCAGCGACACGCCGGCCCACGCCAGGCTGGGCCTGGACGATGTCCGCGTGCGCATGATTTACCGCACCATCGCCTTTTGCCACGCGCTGCGCCACCAGCTGCGCGACACGCGCGGGCCCGACGAATTGCAGCCGCTGCTGCGCCCCGCCGAATGGGACGCCGCTTGCAAGGCCGCCAATCCGTCCGACTACCTGATGCTGCAGATGGGCCACGACCTGGCCGGCTGCGTCCAGCAGGGCCGTATCGACAGCATCCTCGCCACGCAGATCGATAACACGGTCTCGGCCATGGTGGCGGCGGGCGCCTCGTGCGAACGCATCCGCAGCACGCCGATTCCCTTCTCGTACTCGCTGCTGCTGCACCGCACGGCGTATCTGTACTGCTTCCTGCTGCCCTTCGGCCTGGTCGATTCGCTGGGCTTCATGACGCCCTTCGTCGTCGCCATCGTCGCCTACACTTTCTTTGGCCTCGATGCCCTGGGCGACGAGATCGAGGAACCGTTCGGCGAAGACGCCAACGACCTGCCCCTGTCGGCCATGTGCCGCGCCATCGAAATCAGCTTGCGCGAGTCCGTGCAAGACGACAATCTGCCGCCGCCCATGCAAGCACACGACTATCTGCTCCATTGATGGCCTGCGCCGTTGACATACGAGAAGAAACGCGATCCCGCTTCCGCTTGACCTTACCACCGGGGCAAGGATTACAGTGGAAGCACTTAACCATTGAAGGAGTGCTTGCCATGTATCAGTTACAAGTTGAAAACATGAGCTGCGGCCATTGCGTCGGCTCGGTCACGAAGGCGGTGCACAGCATCGATCCGCAAGCGCAGGTGCAGATCGACCTGGCCAGCAAGCGCGTCACGGTGGAATCGCCGGCCGAACTGGGCGCCATCAGCGCCGCTATCGTCGATGCCGGTTATCCCGTGACCAGCGCGCAATAAACAGCAAGAACACGACAGCCGGCCTATGCGCCGGCTGTTTTTGTTTACCCGTCCAGTTCAGGGTAATGGCGGAAGATGCCGTCCTCATTGAACGAAACGCGGCGCTTCGACCGCAGATAGCGGGCGATATTCGGACGCGCCGCCACGGCGTCGTGCAGCGCGCACAGGGCCGGGTACCGGGGCGCCAGGCGCGCCATGGCTTGCGGAAACGCATAGCGCAGGCCCGCCAGCATCTGGAACAGCGACAGGTCGCCATACGTGAGCCTGGCGCCGACCAGATAGCGGCCGCGGCTGCCATTGCTCAGCAAGACTTGCGTGAAATAATCAAGAAACCTGGGCAAACGTGTTTCGCGGAAATCCGCGCTGCGCAGCATGGCCGCCTGCTTTTGCTCCGCGTAATATTGATTCATCGACAGCGGGTGGTGCGTGTCGTGCACTTCCGTCAGCCAGTCGGCCATCGTCAGCTGCAGCTGGTTCAGCCACAGCCGGCCGCTTTCCGCGCGCGGCGCCAGGCCCAGGCGCCGGCCCAGGTACAGCAGGATGTTCGGCGTCTGGCCGATCAGCAAGTTGCCGTCGCGCAGCACGGGCGGCGCGTAGGCGGCATGGGGCACGCTGGCACCGTCGAGGCAGGCCAGCATGGCGGGCATGCCCTGCCCCTGGCGTGCGGGCAAGCGGGCGATGTCGCGGTAGTCGGCACCCGCCTCTTCCAGCGCCAGGCGGATGAACTCTCCGCGTCCCTGGATCGTGGGCCAGTAGTACAGTTCATAGGCCATACCCACCTCCGTCGATTTACATCAATGGCAACATGCTTTCACGTCCGCTTCGCCGGCCAGCCCCAGGCTTTGCAGGATGGGGCAATCGGGCTTGTCGTCGCCGTGGCACGATTGCGCCAGGTGGGCCAGGGTATCGCGCATTTCCGTCAGTTCGGCGATGCGCTGATTCAAATCGGCTACGTGGGCCAGGGCGATGCCTTTCACGTCCGCGCTGGCGCGCTGGTCGTTTTGCCACAGCGACAGCAGCTCGCGGATCTGCTCCAGGGAAAACCCCAAGCCCCGCGCGCGCTTGATGAATCGCAAGGCGTGCAAGTCGTTCGGCGTGTAGATGCGGTAACCCGCGTCGCTGCGGGCGCTGGGTTTTAATAAGGAAATGCTCTCGTAGTAGCGTATCATTTTCGCCGATACGCCCGTTTCGCTGGCTGCCTGGCCGATATTCATCCTATGACTCCTTGCTATGCGCGCTACCTGCATGATTGCGCGCTTTCCAGCGGCGCAGCAGCAGGGCATTGCTGATCACGCTGACAGAACTGAAGGCCATCGCCGCACCCGCCACCATGGGGTTGAGCAGGCCGAACGCGGCCAGCGGAATGCCGATCAGGTTATAAATAAAGGCCCAGAACAGATTCTGCCGTATCTTGCTGTACGTGCGGCGCGAGATATCGATGGCATCCGCCACCAGGGCCGGATCGCCGCGCATCAGGGTAATGCCGGCCGCATGCATGGCCACGTCCGTGCCCGTCGACATGGCGATGCCCACGTCGGCGGCCGCCAGCGCGGGTGCATCGTTGATGCCGTCGCCCACCATGGCCACCTTCGCACCCTCGCCTTTCAAGGCAACGATTTTAGCGGTTTTATCGGCCGGCAGCATTTTCGCCGCCACCGTGTCGATGCCCAGGGCCTTGCCGACGGCGTCCGCGCTGCCCTGGTTATCCCCCGTCAGCATCACCGTGCGGATGCCCAGGCTGTGCAGATGGGCAATCGCCTGCTGCGCGTTGGGCTTGACCTGGTCGGAAAAGGCGAACAGGCCCAGCAATTGTGTGCCCGTCGCCAGCCACGAGATCGTGTTGCCCGTGGCTTCCAGGGACAGGGCCTGGGCCGCCAGCGGCGTCATGTCCACCTGTAACTCCTGCATCAGCCGCGTGCTGCCCAGCTTCAACTCCAGGCCGTCGACCTGGGCCGCCAGTCCCCGGCCCGGCAAGGCCGACAGGGCCATGGCGGGCAAGGGGGCGATGTGGCGCAGGGCAGCAGCATCGAGTACGGCCGTAGCCAGGCTGTGCTCGCTGCCGCGCTGGATGCTGGCCGCCAGCTGCAGCAGCCGCGTTTCCTCGATGCCATGCGCATGCAGGGCCGCCAAGGCAGGTTTTCCCACCGTCAGGGTGCCCGTCTTGTCGAACACGACGGTATTGACGGCGTGCGCCACTTCCAGCGCTTCCGCATCCTTGATCAGGATGCCGTAACGGGCAGCAACACCCGTGCCCGCCATGATGGCCGTCGGCGTGGCCAGGCCCAGCGCGCAGGGGCAGGCGATGACCAGCACGGCCACGGCATTGATGATGGCGTTTTCCAGCTCGCCCGTGGCGAACCACCAGCCCAGCATGGTCAGCAGCGCCAGCACCAGCACCACGGGCACGAAAATCGCGCTGACCTTGTCGACCAGGTGCTGGATGGGCGCCTTGGCCGCCTGCGCATCTTCCACCAGGCGGATGATGCGCGACAGGGTCGTCTCGCCGCCCACGGCTTGCGTGCGCACCAGCAGCAAGCCGTCCGCATTGATGGCGCCGCCCGTGACCTTGTCGCCCACATGCTTATCGACGGGCAAGCTTTCACCCGTGATCAGCGACTCGTTGATCTGGCTGGCGCCTTCCACCACCACGCCATCGACGGCCACCCGTTCACCGGGACGTATCACCACCAGGTCGCCCACCTTGACCTGTTCCACGGGCAGGTCCAGCTCGATGCCATCGCGGCGCACGCGGGCCGATTCCGGGCGCAAGACTTGCAGCGCGCGAATGGCCGAGGCTGTCTGGCGCTTGGCGCGGCTTTCCAGCCATTTGCCCAGCAACACCAGGGTGATGACGACGGCCGACGCTTCGAAATACAGATGCGGCAGCATCTCGCCCGCCGTCAGCCACTGGTAGACGGACAAGCCGTACGCGGCGCTCGTGCCGAGCGCCACCAGCAGGTCCATATTGCCGCTGCCCGCGCGTGCCGCCTTCCAGCCCGCCTTGTAGAAGCGCGCGCCAAAATAGAATTGCACGGGTGTCGCCAGCGCGCATTGCAGCCAGCCGGGCAGCATCAGATGGATGCCGGCCCATTCGAGCAGCATGGGCAGCATCAGGGGAAAGGCGAGGATGGCGGCCAGCGCCACTTTCAGGCCGTCGCGGTTGGGCAGCACGGCGGGCGCGCCGGCCGGGCTGGCGGCGGGCACCGTGGCGTCATAGCCGGCCTTGCCGATGGCGGCGACCAGGGTGCCCGCCTCCAGGCCGCCCGTCACGGTGATGCGCGCGCTTTCCGTGGCCAGGTTGACGCTGGCGGCCAGCACGCCCGGCACCTTCAGCAGGGCTTTTTCCACCCGGCCCACGCAAGAGGCGCACGTCATGCCGGCGATATCGAGGTCGATCTCGCGCTGCGCCACCGTGTAGCCGGCCTTTTCCACGGCCGCCTGCAGGGTGGCCAGGGGAATCGGCGTGCTGGACGTGACTTTGGCCATTTCCGTGGCCAGGTTGACGCTGGCCTGGGTCACGCCGGGCACGGCGGCCAGGGCCTTTTCCACGCGGCCCACGCACGAGGCGCAGCTCATGCCTTCGATGGCCAGCGCCTGCGCATGCGCGGCACCGGCAGAAGGAGGAGGACTGGAATTGGCGGGAGCGAGTGCGGTCTGGTGCATGGCAGATCCTGTACGAAAGAGTAACGAATAGGGTCAGGATCTGCTATCCCATGATGGGAAGGTCAAGCCCTATTTGCACGGTGTGCCGGGCTTGCTTGACGATGCTTAACGCACGACGCAATCGATGGCGGCCGGCTTGCCGCTGGCGGCGCCCGTGCTCGATAGCGGCGATGCCGAAAACGCCGGCGGCGGCGTGAACGGGATGCCGGGATTGGCCGGCAGGATCACGGGCGGCTGCTGGAAGCTGGGCGTGAAACCAAATTGCCCGGCGGCAAAATTTTGCGTCCCGCCCGGATTGGTCACATGAATCAGGCCATCGAGCACCTGGACATACAGGCCCGGCGCCCTCGCCCCTCCTCCCGGCAGCGGTACCGTGGGCACCGGCGGTGCCGAGGGCGTTACATAGCTGGCAACAAACGTCGTGCCGCGGATGCCGATGGTGGCGGCCGGCGTCTTCATCTCGAAGCGCTCCTTGTTGCGCTTGCCCAACAAGCCCGTAACGGAACGCAAGCCCCCCTTGAGCAGGCTGAAGATGGCGTGGTCGCCATCGGGCTGTTCGGCCACATAGCTGAATTGCTCGATCACGAAACTGGTATTCGGCTTCAGGGTGATTTCGCTATTGTCGATCAGCTTGATCAAGGCATAGGTCTCCTTTTCCGTCAGCAAGGTGTCGCCCTGCTCGACTTCGGACTTGATGGCCAGGATTTTCACCTTGCCATCGGCCTTCCTGGCCATCAGCGGACCACTCAGCTGCATCACCGTGCCCGCCACCTGTCCCGCCCAGGCGTGCGCGCCCGCGCACATCAGGGCCAGCCACAACAAGGCCTTAATTGCAGTACATTTTTTTAGCGGCATCATCGTATTTGTATCCTGTGGGTTTATCTGTAGCATCGGCAACATCTTTGCTGTCTTTCTTCTTGTCATCATCCTTGGCTGGCGACGCGGATGCGAGCGGGTCGTCGGCACGGTCGGCCTGCTTGATGATGCGCAAGGCGTCAACGATGGCGGCACTGGCGCTGGCATCGATGGCGGGCTTGTCGGTGGCGGTCGCCGGCAGGAAGATGGCGTCCGCCATGTTCACCGTGCCATTCGGCGCCAGCAAGGTCACGCCGGTGCGCTGGCGGTTGATGCGCACGCCCGGCGTGCCCGTGATGCTACCCGCTTTCGCCAGCACGCTCATGCCGGACGCGGCCGGCAAAGTGACACTTGCCGATTCCGCAAAGCGCACATTGGCACCCGCGCTGGCGCTGAAATTGCCGCCGCCGAGAACCTGGGCATTGCCTTCGAGGCGGACGTCGCCGCCAGCCGCCAGGCTGATGTCGCGCGCCGCTGCCAGCTGCGCGCCATTGCCCAGCACCACGTCCGTGCTGGCATTGAGCGCAATATCGTTGCCCTGGATCTTGCCGTTGACGGTGACGGGGCTGTGCGCCGTCACGCTCACGTTGCCGCCGTTCGCATTGATATTGCCAGCGGCGATGGCGCCCGTGTTGTCGATGGCGATATTGCCCGCCCCCGTGACCAAGGTTCCCAGGACCAGGCTGCCCGGCGCCGAGGTATTGTTCAGCGCAATGCCGCCTCCTGCGCTGTTGCTGGCGGTAAAACTGCCCACCTGGTTGCCCGCATTGCCCAGCACGATGCCGTTTTGCGCCTGCGCAGCCAGGCTGCCGGCCAGCAGCGCACCGTCCTGGCCAATCGCACCGTTCAGGGCACTCAATTTCACCTCGTTGGCCGCCAGGCTGGCAAAGCGCAAATCGCCACTCGCCTGCGTGATGGCCAGCTGGCCCGCCAGCCGGATGGCGCCGGCCGTCTGGCGGAAGCTGTTGGCGACGAGCAAGTTACCATTGCCGCTCAACACCCCGCCGCCTTGCGCATAACGGTCGGCCGACAGGCTGCCGTTCAGCAGCAGGCTGCCGCCGTTGATTTCCAGGCCGGCCAGACCGCCCAGCACGGAGCGGTCGAGCGCGCTTTCACCGAGAGTCAGGCTGCCGCCCGTCAACAGCAAGCCCGACGCCGAGTTCAGGTTTTTAAGGATGGTGCTCCCGGCCGCCGCGCTGTAGGTCACGATGCCCTTGCTGTTGCTGAAATCGACAGCCAGCACGTTCGCGCCTTCCGGCACCACGCCGCCGTCCCAGTTGGCGGCGTCGCTCCACAAGCCGTTGCCGTTGCCGATCCACGTGGACATCTGCTTCTGTGCGATCGATGCCTGCGTCGTGCCGCCCGTCGTTTCCAGGGTATAGTTGCCCGCATCGGCGCCCGCCAGGCGGAAGCCGCTGGCCGTCACCAGCTTGCCCGCGCCCGCGTTCTTGTCGGCAAAGCTGCCGCTGCCGCCCACCACGCTGACCACATCCTGGCCCAGCACGCCGTTTGCCGACGCGCTGACCGTCGCGGAAGTCGTACCGTCATACACCTTGCCGGCCGCGCTCAGGCCGGCCAGGGTCAGGCTGGCGGGCGTAATGCTGGCCAGCAAGCCTGTCGGCAAGACGATAAAGTAATTGCCCGCATCGGCGCCCGTCAGGGTCGCGCCGCTCAGCTGCACGGCCTTGGCCGCGCCCACGTTCTTGTCCGCAAAATTGGCCACTGCCGAGGCCGTCAAGCTGTCGCCGGCAAGACGGTCATCGCCCAAGACCAGGCTGGCGCCCGTCGTGCCGTCGTAGACCTTGTTGCCCGCCACGCCGGACAGGTTCAGCGCGCGCGCGCCGATGTCGGCCGTGGTGCTGCCGGAGCGGGCGCTCAGCACATAGTTGCCCGCATCGGCGCCATCGAGGCCCACATTCGTCACGTTGACGGTTTTTCCCGCCCCCGCGTTCTTGTCGCCAAACGCGGCGCTGCCCGCCACCGTCAGGCTGTCGCCGCTGACCCGGTCGTCGCCGAAGCCGACCTGCGCGCCCGTCGTGCCGTCATAGGTCTTGTTGACGCCGTTAAAGCTCACGTTCAGGATACGCGCCGTAATATCGGCCGTCGTACTGCCCGCATTGCTGCTCAACACATAGTTGCCCGCATCGCCGCCGCTCAACGCCACGTTCGTCACACTCACGGCCTTGCCGCTTCCCGCGTTCTTGTCGCCAAACGCGCCATTGCCGCTCACGCTCAAGGCGTCTCCCTGGATGCGGTCGTCGCCGAAGCCGACCTGCGCGCCCGTCGTACCGTCATAGGTCTTGTTGACGCCGCTAAAGCTCACGTTCAGGACGCGCGCCGTGATGTCGGCCGTCGTGCTGCCAGCACTGCTGCTCAACACATAGTTGCCCGCATCGCCGCCGCTCAACGCCACGTTCGTCACACTCACGGCCTTGCCGCTTCCCGCATTCTTGTCGCCAAACGCGGCGCTGCCCGCCACCGTCAAACTGTCGCCGCTGACCCGGTCGTCGCCGAAGCCGACCTGCGCGGCCGTCGTGCCGTCATAGGTCTTGTTGATGCCGCTAAAGCTCACGTTCAGGATGCGCGCCGTGATGTCGGCCGTCGTGCTGCCCGTGTAGTCGTTGAGCACATAGTTGCCCGCATCGGCGCCCGTCAGGTGACCCGTCGCCACCTGGTAGTCGACGCTCTTGCCGCTGCCCACGTTCTTGTCGCGGAAGCTGCCCAGCAAACCGGCCATGCCGACCTGGTCGCCCGCCACCAGGCCTTCAAAATAGCCATTCAAAGCCGCTTGCAGCGTGCCATCGTAGACGCGGCTCTGGGCGCCCGTGACGCCATAGTTGAGCACGCGCGCCGTGATATCCGCCGTGCCGTCCTGCGTGCTTGCGGCCAGGCTGTAGTTGCCCAGTTCATTGCCGCCCAGGACCAGGCCGCTGGCATGCACGGCCTTGCCGCTGCCCGCGTTCTTGTCGAGGAAGGCGGCGCTGCCGCTGATGCTGATGTTATCGCCGGCAACCACATTGCCCAGCACGAAGGTGGCACCGTCATAGCCCAGGTTGCCGTCATACACCTTGCCATTGCCGCCGATGCCCACCGTCAGGATGCGCGGCGTGATGGCATAGGTGGTCGTGCCGCCCAGGGTGATGTCGTACTTGGTCGACCACAGCCCCGTCAGGCCGTAGGTGCCCACATTGCGTGCATTGCTCCCGTAGCCGAGGCTGCCATTGACGCCCGTGTCGCCATCGAGCAATCCCACGTAGCCTAGCGTGCCCAGGAAGGCGGCCAGCTGGCCATCGTAGACCTTGCCGCTGGCATTGTCCGACACGTTCACTTGCAGCGGTTTCAGGAAGGCCTTCAGCATCGGCGTCGTATAGCCATCGTAGATGCGCCAGACGCTGCTGAAATTGAAATCGTTGAAGCTGCCCTGCTGCTGCATCTGCGCCGTGGTGCGGCCGCTGGCGCCGCCCTGGTCCATCTGGATGCCGGCCGTCTCATAGTTCCAGAAGCCAAACGCGATACCCGCGCCCGCATCGGCGCGCCCCACCAGGCCGCCCACCGTGCCGCCCGCAAAGCCGCTGCCGGCCACGGCACCGCTGCTGTAGACGTGGCTGGCGCTGCTGCCCGCCGCGCTCCAGCCGATCAGCCCGCCCAGGTTTGCGCGCGGCACCGCCACGTCGCCATCGGCCGACACGCCGACGGCGCCGGTGGCGTAGGCGTCGCTGATGCTGCCGCCATTGCGCCCCGCCAGGCCACCGATATTGGCCGCGCCGCGCGCGCTGCCCGTGGCGTAGGACTGCGCTATGGCGCCGTCATTGTTCCCCACCAGGCCGCCGACCTTGTCGCGCGCGCCCGTCACGTCGCCCGTGGCGTAGGCGGCATCGATACTGGCACCGGCCAGGTTCGCCCCCACCAGCCCGCCGATGCTGCCGCCATTGGCCGCATTGACACCCGCGACGTTGCCGCTGGCGCTGGCATTGCGCAGCGTGCCGCCGTTGCTGCCGACCAGGCCGCCGACGGCGCTGGCGCCGCTGACGGCGGCGCTGCTGCGCACGCTGTCCAGCGTCCCGCCCACATTCAGGCCGACCAGCGCGCCGACATTGTTCACGCCCGCCACGCTGCCATGTTGCAGGGCCAGATTGCGTACCGTCCCACCCTGCACCTTGCCGAACAGGCCCACGCCGGAGCTGACGGTCGGGTTCAGGGCATTGATGTACAGGCCATTGATGGCAAAACCGCCGCCGTCGAACATGCCCGCATACCCTGCGCCGTCGCCGCCGGCGATGGGCGCAAAACCGGCGCCCTGGTTCCAGCTGGCGGTGCCGCCGGCGTCGATATTGCCCATCAGCCGGTAGTTGTTGCCCAGCCCCAGGCTGCCGATGCCCTGCAAGCCGTAGATATCGACGATCTGGTACGGCGCGGCCGTGCCGCCGTCGCCGCCGCTCACGCGCAGGAAGCTGGCGCCCGGCGCGATGGCGAAGCGGCTGGCCGAGAAAGCGGCCAGGCCGGGCGCATTTTGCGTCCACGCGCCGCCGTCGAGGGCAAACAGGCCGCCGACCGTGACGGCGCCCGTGGCCGTGATGGGGGAAGCTGAATTGAGGCGCAGGTCGCCCGCCAGACTGATCGCATTCGAAATGCGCATGCCGCCCGTGTTGCTGCCGTCGCCGATGCTCAGCGAGGACGCCGAGATGCCGGCCAGTTCGGCCGCGTCCAGGCCCAGGGCGCCGCCGGACTTGCTGCCCAGGTCGATGAGGCGCGAACTGCTCAGTGGCTTGATGGCCACGCTGGCGCGCCCGCCTGTGCCGCCGAAATCCAGCGTGCCGCCGATGCTGATGCTGTCGGCCTGCAAGGTCACCGTCTGGCCGGCGGCGCCGCTGCCCGTCAGCCTTGCGCCGCCGCCCGTCAGATTGATTTCGCCGCCCGAGAAATTGGCGCGCAGGGACAGGTTGCCGCTGCCGACGCTGACCGCGCCGCTGCCCGCCACGCTGGCGCCGGACAGCGACACATTGCCGCCGTTCGTCGTGATCGGCGCGTTCAGGTGGATATTCGCGCCGGGCCCATACGCGCCGCCGCTGCTGGCGTCGTTGGCCGACAAGGTCACATTGCCGCCGTTGGTGCTGATGGCCGCATACACATTGATCGTCTCGCCCGCCGTGGCGCTCAGGCCGATGCCGGGATTGAGCATATTGACGGCGCTGCTGAAATTGATGCGGTGCTGGGCCTGCAGGGTCACGTTGCTGTTGGCGTGAGAAATCACGTCGGCGCCGATGCTGGTGCTGCTGGAGGGCGGACCTTCGGCAAACTCGTCCACGTCGCCGAGGCTGCCGCCGCCGCCCTGTACCACATCGATATCGTAGGGATCGAGCAGCCAGCTGCCGCGCTTGCCGCGGCGCGCGCTCGTATCGACGCGGATGCCGTCCACGGCCAGGGAATGGCCCGAGGTTTCCACGAAGCCGCCGTCGCCGCCCTGGGCGCCGCCGCGCGCGGAAATACTGCCGTGCACCTGCGCCGAGTCATTGCCCCAGGCGATGACCTTGCCGCCGTTGCCGTTGCCGGTGGCATCGGCGGCTACCGTGGCGTCCTTGCCGATGAGCACCTGGCGCGCATTCTGCACGGCCGCGTTCTTGCCCTGGTAATCGCCGCCCAGCAAGACCGTGCCGCCGCCCGTGGCGCCGCTGGCATCGATGCGCGCATTGCCCAGCAAGCCCACCTGCTCGCCCAGCACCTGGATCTCGCCGCCCTTGCCGGCCGCGCCCGTGGCGCTGGTGACGCTGCCCCCTTCGAGCAGCGCCTTGCCGCTGGCCTTGAGCACGATGCGCCCTTGCTCGCCGACGACGGCGCTGTTCGCGTTGAGCACGCCGCGCTGGCTGACCAGCGCACCCGCCATGCCGATGCTGCCGCCCTGGGCGATGATCTGGCCCAGGTTCAGCGCCTGGTCGGCTGGCGCCGAAACCAGCACGCGCAATTGCGGATTGCCGGGGTCGGCCAGCTGCACGCTGCGCCCGGCCGCCAGGATCACTTCGCCGTTCGGCGCCGTGATGATGCCCGTGTTCTCCACGTTCGGCGCGATCAGCAGCACTTGCCCGCCCTTGCCCCCGTTGATGGTGCCGGCATTGCCGACGCTGCCGGCCACGCCGCCCGCCGTGAACTGGCGCTTGCCGGCCAGGAAGTCCTCGTTCGTCATGCCCAGGCTGGATGCCACCAGGCCGTTCACGTTCACTGTCGCGCCCTGGCCGAAGACGATGCCGTTCGGATTGATCAGGAATACCTTGCCGTTCGATTCCAGGCTGCCCAGGATCTTGCTGGGGTCTTGTCCCGTGATGCGGTTGAGCACGGCGCTATTGCCGTTTTGCTGGATGAAGCGCGTGATTTCGCCCGCATGGATGGAAAAACTCTGCCAGTTGATGATGGTGTTGGGCGTGTTCGTAATCGAGAACACATTGCCCTGCTGGTTGAACGTGGCCTGCCCATTGACTACCTGCGGCAAGGCGGGATTGGCCTGCGCCGCGCCGAAGCAGCCGGCGAGCAGCAGCGCCAGCGCCGTGCGGCGCAAGGGCGGCGCAAAGGGTGGCGTCAGGATGAAAACGGAGGCGTGCTGGACGTGAGTGTGCATGGTGTTCATCCTGATGCTAGTAGGCCAAGGCGAGGCGGAAATGCAGGCGGTTGGCGCCCCGCTGTCCCGTGTCGCCGCCATTGCCGACATGGGCGTAATCGAGTTGCAGATTGGCGTAGCGGCTCAGCAGCAAACGCAAGCCGAGCCCGCCGCTGCTGATGCCTTGCGAAGCGCTTTCGCCGGGTAGCGCATGGTTGCGGCGCAGCCAGGCCGTGTCGTAGAAAGCCAGCGCGCGGCATTGGTAGCCCAGCGCCTGGCCGCACCAGTTCGGCGTGTACAGTTCCAGGTTCAGGTTGACGCCCGAATCATTGGCCACCTCGCGTTCGGCAAAGCCCCGCACGGACGCGGCGCCGCCGGCGCCGAACTGCTCGCCCGGCACCAGCGCGTCCGGCGTGACCTGCGCATTGACCAGCGCGCGCCATTGCCAGTCGCCGGCCAGCACGCGGCCCGAGCTGGCGCTCAGGCGCACGGTGTTGTAGGCCGCCTTCGCATGCGCGCGCACGCGGTCGAAATCGGCTTGCGCGCCATGCTTGCCACCGGGAATATTGTGCGCGAACGTGACGGCCACGCTGGTCTCGCCCGTGGGCAAGGTCCAGTTGCCGATGTAGCTGACGCTGAGCGGATGCACGGTGACGTCGGCGCCCAGTTGCATGCCGAACAATTGCACGCTGTTACGGTAAGCCTTGTAATCGATGCCATACACAAGCTTGGGTTCGAAATCGTCGCTGCGGGCAAAGTTCTGGTTGTAGCGGATGCCGGCCATGCTGCCCTGGCCGCTGACGGCCAGGTCGAAGATACCGGCCGAAACGCTGCCCGAATCGACGTTCGAATAGCTGGCAAAGAAATCCATCGAGTCGCCCAGCGCGTACAGCGGCAAGTGGTAGCCGGCGCCGTACACGCCCACCTTGTCGGGCTTTTCCAGGCTGCTCGTGTATTGCAGGCTGGCGACATGGTCGCGGCCGAACAGGTTGGCGTGCTGCAGCACCACGCCCACATGCGTCTTGCCCGTCTGCGCACTGCCCGTATTGTCCACGTTGAGCATGGCTTTCCAGGCCTTTTCATCGGCCACCGTGACGATGGCGTCGATGGCGCCCGCCGGCTCGTCGGCCTGCAGGCGCACTTCGATCTTGCGCGCCGGGTTTTCATTGGCCAGCTTCAGGCTTTGCGACAGGGCCGGCAAGTTCGGCGTCTCGCCTTCGCGCAGGGCGGGCAAGGCGCGCCGCACGTTGGCCTCGTCGACGTGGGTATTGCCGCTGATGGCCACCTTGCCCAGCGGCGTTTGCAGCACGTTCAGGCGCACCACGCCCCGTTCCAGTTCCTGCTCGGGCAGCTGCACCTGCACGGCGCTGTAGCCGCGCGCGCGGTAAGCCCCTTCCAGCGCTTCGACGGCGCGGGCAATGTCGGAAAAATCGCGCTGCGCGCCCGTGTGGGGCGCCAGCAGCGCCTGCACCTGCGCGGACGTGAGCAGGGTATTGCCCTGGACATCGAAGCGGCGGATTTCGAAGCGCGGCACGCCGTCCTCCTGCAGGGCAGGAGCAGCTTCATCCATGGAAACGGCGGCGCCGGCGGCGCCGACGGCGAACAGCAGCGCGGAACCCGCAAGCAGGTGCACCAAACGATATGTCATGTGAAGGATTTCTTGTGTAACCGGACCAGCGCGCCGCCCGCAGGCGCCAGCGTGCCCGGCAATGGATTGAAGACAAATTTTAGACGGCTTTTAGTTTCCAGTCAGAAATTTCTAACATTACTCCCCTGATTTTCATCGCAGCGCAACAAACGGTGCGCCGCGATGCTGAACAATCACGCAATTCCTTATATTTTCGACAGCAGGAGCACGCTTACTTGCTGCTCAATTCAGTCACGCCATCCCAGCCGGCAGGCGGCGGCGCGCTGCGATAGCGCTGCAGGCGCAGCGCGTACTGGCGGTACAGCCCATCGTCGGGGAAGTCCGCCTGCAACTGCGCCAGTTGCGCGTCGGCGGCCGCCCAGTCGCGCGCGCGCAGCAGGGCCAGCACCCCGTGCCAGCGCTCCAGCTGCGCCAGCTCCGCCTCGCCGGCGTCGGCCAGCAGGCAGCGCGGCTCGAAGATGGCCACCGCTTCCTGCTTGCCCAGCACTCTTATCCGGTCGAGTTCGCGGTACAGGAAATCCGGCGCGCCAGCGCGCGTGGCGGCGCCCACGACGATGCCCACGCCATACAGCTTGCTGGCCCCTTCCAGGCGCGCGGCCAGGTTGACGCTGTCGCCCATCACCGTGTAGGCGCGGCGGATGCGCGAACCCATGTCGCCCACATGCATGGGGCCCGTATTGATGCCGATGCCGATGCGCAGGGCCGGCCAGCCGCGCGCGGCGAAATCCCCGTTCAGGCGCGCCGCGCTGTGCTGCATCAGCAGGGCGCTGGCCACGGCCCGGCTGGCGTGGTCGGCAAAGGCGACGGGCGCGCCCCAGAACGCCATCACGGCGTCGCCGATGTATTTGTCGAGGGTGCCGCCATGGCTGTCGCGGATATCTTCCGACATGGCCGTCAGGTACAGATTGATGTATTCGCGCAGCACCGCCGGCGCCAGCTGCTCGGAAATGGCCGTAAAACCGCGCACGTCGGCAAACAGCACCGTCAGTTCGCGGTTCTCGCCCTCCATCGTGTAGCGCTGCGGATCGTCGGCCATCTCGGCCACCAGTTCGGGCGCCACATATTCGCCGAAGCGCGCCACCAGCGCGCGGCCCTTGCGCACCTCGAAAAAATAGCCCCACGCCAGGTTGACGATGAACAGCGCGACGATCAGCAGCAACAGCACGGCGCCGCCCAGCACCAGGTCGTGCACGGCGTACAGATACAGGTTGATGGCGATGGCGGCCGCCAGCGCGCCCACGGTGGCCAGCATCACGCCGGCCGGCGGCAGCACGGCCAGGGCGCCCGCCAGCAGCAGGCCAAACAGCACGATCTGCACCAGCTCGAACGCCAGCGCGTAGTCAGGGCGCGCCTTGAAGCGCCCGTCGAGCATGGACTTGATCAGGTTGGCGTGCACTTCCACGCCCGGGTATTCCGCATTCACGGGCGTGGCGCGGATGTCGTTCAAGCCCGGCGCCGTGGTGCCCACCAGCACGATGGCCCCTTTCAGCAGCGCGGGCGCAACCGTGCCGGCCAGCACGTCGGACGCCGACACATAGCGGAAGGCGCCGCCGACGGGGCCGCCCGCGCCGCGGTACTGCACCGTGGCGGTCAGCGCTTCACCCACGGGTATCGTCATCGCGCCGCGCGGCGTGAACAGCATGAGGTGTTCGAGCCCGCCGCTGGCCAGCTCGCGCGCCGACAGGGTATCGGCCGTGCCCGTGAAACGGGGAGCGATGGCGCGCGCCTGCAGGTAGACGGCCACGGTGGCCAGCGACAGCGACGGATAATAGCCGTCGCCGATGCGCTGCAACAGGGTCGAGGAGCGCACCACGCCGTCCGCATCGGTGAGCGCCGTGAAGATGCCGGCGCCCTGTGCGGCCGCCTGCAGGGGCGCGATATTGGCTTCGTAGCCGCGCGCCACGTAGGCCGTGACGGCGCGCCCGTTCAAATCGGCCACGGTGAAGGCCGGCTTGGGCAGCACGCCCTTTCTTTGCTGCTCCGAGACGCTGTAGCCGAGCACCACGGGCTGGCCGCGCATGGCCTCGGCAAACAGGCCATCGTAGTCCATGGCCGGGCGCAGTCTTTCCAGCTGCGCCGGCAAGCCGGCCACGCCAGCCAGTTCGCCCCGCGCCAGGCCTTGCAGCACGGCGTAGCCGGAACTGGTGTCCGCTTCGGGAAACGAGATATCGAAGCCCAGCGCGGCCACGCCGTAATGCGCGGTGAGCTGGCGCACCAGGCGCGCCTGGATGTCGCGGCTCCACGGGAAGCGGCCCACCCGGGCCAGGCTTTGCTCGTCGATGTCGACGATGACGATGCGGCGGTCCAGCTGCGGCGTCTCGGCACGCATGCGCCAGTCGCCCAGCATGGCGTCGAGCCGCGCGATATTGTCATTGCCGGCCAGGCACGCGATGGCGGCCGCCACGCTCAGGAGCACGCCCAGCAAACAGCGCGCCCCATGCTTGCGCAAGGTCTGCGCCAGCGCCGCGCGCCAGGCCCGCATCACGGCGTGTAGCCCGGAATGGCCGCCTCGTCGACGGCATCGATCTGGCTCGGATGCATGTGCTTTTCAGCGAAGGTCAGGTACACCTTGCTGCGGATGAAAACGTCGAACAGGTCCGGATCGATATGCCCGTTCAGGCTGAAATTGCCGAGGATGCGCAAGGATTCGGACAGCGGCTTGCCCTTCTTGTAGGGCCGGTCGCGCGCCGTCAGCGCCTCGAAAATATCAGCGATGGCCATCAGCCGCGCCGGCACCGACATCTGCTCCTTCGTCAGTCCCCGCGGATAGCCCTTGCCGTCCATGCGCTCGTGGTGGCCGCCCGCATATTCGGGCACCTTCTGCAGGTGCTTGGGCCACGGCAGCGCCTCGAGCATGCGGATCGACACGCTGATATGGTTGTTGACGATGGCCCGCTCGGCTGCCGTCAGGGTGCCGGCGCGGATGGTCAGGTTTTCCGTCTCGTCGGCGTCGAGGAAATCGCGCAGCTGGCCGTCCGCCGCGCGCCAGCGGCGCTTGGCGATCTGCCGCACTCTTTCCTGGTCGGCCTGCGCCATGCTCTCGCCGCCGACGTTCGCCGTGCGGATGAAGTCGCGCTCTGCGCGCAGCGCGGCCAGCTCCCGTTCCAGCGCCTGCCCGATGGCGTCCGCCTGCTGCGGCTGCGCCGCCTGCTGGCGCAGGGCGGCGATCTCGGCGTCGCGCAGCAGCACTTCGTAGCGCGTGTCGATCAGGGCGATGCGGTCGAAAATCGTCTCCAGCTTGGTGGCCTTGTCGACCACGTGCACGGGCGTGGTGATCTTGCCGCAATCGTGCAGCAGGCCGGCCAGCCACAGCTGCTTGCGCTCGTTGTCGCTGAGGCGGAAATCGGCCAGCGGCCCCGTTTGCGTGGCGTGCGCGGCATCGGCCAGCAGCATCGTCAGCTCGGGCACGAACTGGCAGTGCCGCCCCGTGTACGGCGACTTTTCATCGATGCCGATATTGATCAGGGTAACCAGCGATTCGAGCAGCTCTTCCAGCTGCGAGATCAATAATTGATTCGTCAGCGCCACGCCCGCCTGCGCGGCCAGCGCCTCGATGAAGCGCTGGTCGGTGGAGGAAAAGGCGCGCACCTGGCCCGTGTCGCCATCCTTGGCATTGACCAGCTGCAGCACGCCGATCAGATCGCCCTCATGGTCACTCATGGGCACCGTCAGGATCGATTGCGTGTGGTAGCCGTGGTGGCGGTCGAAGTCGCGCATGCCGGAAAAATTGAAGCCTTCGTCGCGGTACACGTCGGCGATATTCACGCTGCGGCGCAGGTTCGCCGCATACGCGGCCACCGACGCCAGGTTGGGCTGGCCCGCCTCGTCGAACAGGGGCACGCCCGGCAAGCCCATGTCGGCGCCCTGCACAATGCCCAGGCTGTCGTTGACGCTGATGTCGAACGCCAGCTGGCGGCCCTCAAGCGCGGGCCGGTACAGGGTGGCGCCATCGGCCCCGCTCATGCTTTTTGCCAGCAGCACGATGCGCTGCAGCAGCGCGCCGATGTCGTGCCCCTCGCCGCCCAGGCCGTGGCCCAGCGCGACACTGAGTTCAGTCAATTGCTCCAGTCTGTGGGCGATCTTCTCAGGGTGCAACTGAGGCATGTTGGTGGCAATCAGGTAAGGATGGGGAAATCGGCAAGCGCCAGTGTAACGGCCGCCCTGCGCACTGTACATTACTTACTTGCAACAAAATGAAATAACTTTCCGTATCGCAACACACACAAATGTTGCCGCCAATTTCATTAATTAGAATAGAATCAACAATAATTACACTGTAACAAGGTACTGAATGAAATTCACGTTCAGGGGCGTGCGCGGCTCCATCCCCTCCCCCGGCCCGCGCACGGCGCGCTATGGCGGCAACACCACGTGCATCGAAGTACGCACCGACGACGACAGCCTGATCATCCTCGACGCGGGCAGCGGCATTTTCTCGCTGGCGCAGCAACTGCCGCCGGGCCTGCCCGTCGACGCCCACGTCTTCATCACGCACAGCCATTGGGACCACATCCACGGCTTGCCCATGTTCAGCCCCCTGTTCGTGGCCGGCAACCGCATGCGCCTGCATGGCGCCCTGGACGCCATCAGCGGGCGCGGCATCGAGCACGTGATGGCGGTACAGCTGCAAAACAGCTATTTCCCCGTCAGCGAAGCGGCCATGGCGGCCAGCATCGAGTACCGCACCCTGGCACCCGGCGAAGCCGTCGAGGTGGGCGGCGCGCGCGTACGCGGCGCGGAGATGAACCACCCCGTCGTCAACCTCGGCTACCGCATCGACTGCGGCGGCGCCTCGCTGTTCTTCAGCGGCGACCATGAACCGTTCTACAACCTGCATCCGCCCGGCCATGCCGAGCACGCGGACTGCGCTGCGCGCAATGCGCAGCGCCAGGCGGGCATCGACGCCTTGATCGCCGGCGTCGATGCGCTGATCATGGATTGCTCGTACACGCGCGAGGAATACCCGGGCAAACAGGGCTGGGGCCACGGCACCTTCGACGCCGCCTTCGACCTGGCCCTGCGCTGCGGCGCACGGCGCCTGTACTGCACCCACCACGAACCGACGCGCAGCGACGAGCAGCTGGAAGCCGTGTTTGCCGACGTGATGGGCCGCTATGCGGACCGCCTGGCCGGCCTGCAGGTATTCCTCGCCTACGAAGGGCTGACGGTGGAACTGGCCCGCGCATAAAAAAAGGGAGCCGCAAGGCTCCCTTTTTACTGGCGTTGGCTATCCATTACATGATGTGGTGGCCAATCCACCATGCCACTGCGGCAACGAAGGCGGAAGCGGGGATCGTGAAGATCCAGGCCCACACGATATTGCCTGCCACGCCCCAGCGCACGGCCGACATTTTTTGCGACGAACCGACGCCGACGATGGCGCCCGTGATGGTGTGCGTGGTCGAGACGGGAATGCCCAGCGCCGTCGAGACGAACAGGGTGATCGCGCCGCCCGTTTCGGCGCAGAAGCCGCCGACCGGTTTCAACTTGGTGATCTTCTGGCCCATGGTCTTGACGATGCGCCAGCCACCGAACAGGGTGCCGAAGCTGATGGCCGTGTAGCACGAGATGATGACCCACATCGGCGGCATGGCGTCGGCCGCGCTCGAGTAGCCGGCGGCGATCAGCAGCATCCAGATGATGCCGATGGTTTTTTGCGCATCGTTGCCGCCGTGGCCCAGGCTGTAAGCGGCTGCCGATGCCAGCTGCAGGCGGCGGAACCACTTGTCGACCTTGCGCGGCGTCGAGCGCACGAAGATCCAGGAGACGAGCAGCATCATGATCGAACCGAACACAAAGCCCAGCACCGGTGCGATGACGATGAAGGCCACCGTCTTCCACAGGCCGGCCGCGACCAGCGCGCCCGTGCCGGACTTGGCGACTGCCGCGCCCACCAGGCCGCCGATCAGCGCGTGCGAGGACGAAGACGGAATCCCGTAGTACCAGGTAAACAGATTCCAGAAGATGGCGCCCATCAGCGCGCCGAAGATCACGTACTGGTCGATCACCGCCGGATCGATGGTGCCCTTGCCCACCGTGGCGGCCACGGTCAGCTGGTGGAACACGAAAATGGCGACGAAGTTGAAGGTGGCAGCCATGGCAACCGCGGTCTGCGGTTTCAATACGCCCGTCGAGACCACCGTAGCGATCGCGTTGGCGGCATCGTGGAAGCCGTTCATGAAGTCAAACAGCAGCGCAAGGACGATCAACAGGCCTAGCACGTAGATGCTGATTTGTATGGTCATTGTAGTTTCTTTTCTGATTCTGGTTCAGGACAGGCCCAACGCTTACGCGTTTTCGACGATGATGCCTTCGATAATATTGGACACATCTTCGCAACGGTCGGTGACGGTTTCCAGAATTTCGTAGATCGCTTTCAGCTTGATCAGGTTGCGCACGTCCGGTTCGTCGCGGAACAGTTTGGACATGGCGGCGCGCATCACGTGGTCGGCGTCCGATTCCAGGCGGTCGATCTCTTCGCAGATGGCGACGATCTTGCGCGAGTTGTCCATGTTGTGCAGCATGGCGACGGCGTCGCGCACTTTTTCGGTACAGGCCAGCACCAGTTCGGCCAGGCGCTTGGCTTCCGGCGTGACGGCTTTCAGGTCATACAGCGAAACGGTTTGCGCCGCATCTTCCAGCAAGTCCAGAATGTCGTCCTGGCGCGTGATCAGCTGGTGGATGTCATCGCGGTCGATCGGCGTGATGAAGGTCTTGTGCAGCATTTCCACGGTGGCGTAGGTGACTTTGTCCGCCTGTTTCTCGATGCTTTCGATCGCATGTACGCGGTTTTCCAGGTCGTCGAAATTGGTCATCAGGCCGAGCATCTCTTTGGCGCCCTTGACGCACAGTTCCGCGTGCTGGTTAAACAATTCAAAAAACTTGCCCTCAGTGGGCATCAAGCGTCCAAACATGTCATTCTCCGTTAAGCATTGAGTCGTGTTATTTACTACAGAAAGCCGCCCCGTAGTCGGGGGCGGCCGATGGAATTGCCAGTGCTGCTGAGTCTTAGTCGCCTTGGTAAAGCGCCAGGCCACCACTGTAATTGCCAAATTTGGTGTACTGCCCCATGAAGGTGAGGCGGATGCTGCCGATTGGACCGTTACGTTGTTTACCGATGATGATTTCGGCCGTTCCCTTGTCCGGCGAGTCGGGGTTATACACCTCGTCGCGGTAAATGAACAGGATCACGTCGGCATCCTGCTCGATAGCGCCCGATTCGCGCAAGTCGGACATGACGGGACGCTTGTTCGGGCGTTGTTCCAGCGAGCGGTTCAGCTGGGACAGGGCGATCACGGGACAGCCGAGTTCTTTCGCCAGGCCTTTCAAGCCCCGCGAAATCTCGGAAATCTCCGTGGCGCGGTTATCGCCCGGCGTATTGGCCGACATCAGTTGCAAGTAATCGACGATGATCAGGCCCAGCTTGCCGCATTGACGCGACAGGCGGCGCGAGCGGGCGCGCAATTCGATCGAGTTGAGCGCCGGCGTTTCATCGATGTACAACTGGGCGTCGTTCATCTTCTGGATCGCATTCGTCAGGCGAGGCCAGTCTTCGTCGTTCAGGCGGCCCGTGCGCAGACGGTGCTGGTCCAGCTGGCCGACGGAGCCCAGCATACGCATGGCCAGCTGGGCGCCGCCCATCTCCATCGAAAACACGGCCACGGGCAAGCCGCTGTCGATGGCCACGTTCTCGCCGATGTTGACGGAAAACGCCGTCTTGCCCATCGATGGACGGCCCGCCACGATCACCAGATCGCCCGGCTGCAGACCGGAGGTCATGCGGTCGAGGTCGATGAAACCGGTGGGCACGCCCGTGATTTCACTCTGGTTGTCGCGGCTGTACAGTTCGTCGATGCGTTCGACCACTTGCGTCAGCAGGGGCTGGATGGCAGTCCAGCCCTGGGCGCCGCGCGCGCCTTCTTCGGCGATGGCGAAAATCTTCGACTCGGCCTCGTCAAGCATCTGCTTGACTTCCTTGCCTTGCGGGCTGAAGGCCGTGCCCGAGATATCGTCGGCGACGGTAATGAGTTTGCGCAGCACGCCGCGGTCGCGCACGATCTCGGCGTAGCGCCGGATGTTCGCGGCCGATGGCGTGTTTTGCGCCATGGCGTTCAGGTACGCGAGTCCGCCCACATCATCGGCCTTGCCGAGCTGGGTCAGGGTTTCAAAAACAGTAATGACATCGGCTGGCTTGGAAGCGTTAACCATCTTGACGATTTGCTCGAAGATGATGCGATGGTCATAGCGATAGAAATCCTCCGCATGCATGAAGTCGGCGATGCGGTCATACGCCGCATTGTCGCGCAGCAGACCACCGATAACGGATTGTTCTGCTTCGATCGAGTGCGGCGGAATACGGAGGGAATCCAGTTGCGGATCAGAGGGGGCGTTCATGGCGCGAATTATACCTGCTTCGGCGTACTGGCAAAAATAAAGGGCTGAAATTGCGCGAAAAAAAGGCCACAAAAAAGCCGGGCGAACCCGGCTTTTCATAGTGCTTTACTGTACGGTAGCGCTTGCGGGCCAGGCCCGCAGACGATTACGCGTTCGCGTCTGGTACGACAGCGATAACAACTTCCACGACCACGTCGGTGTGCAGAGCAACCGAAACGTTGTGCTCGCCAACGATCTTCAGCGGGCCGGTAGGCATGCGGATTTGTGCTTTTTCAACAGCAAAACCTTGCTTGGTCAGCGCTTCAGCGATGTCGAAGTTGGTGACGGAACCGAACAGACGGCCATCGACGCCAGCTTTTTGAGCAACTTGAACGGTCAGGCCGCTCAGTTTTTCACCTTGGGCTTGCGATGCGGCCAGTTTGGCAGCAGCAGCTTTTTCCAGTTCGGCGCGCTTGACTTCGAATTCAGCCACAGCGGTTGCCGTAGCACGACGTGCCAGGCGTTGCGGGATCAGGAAGTTACGTGCGTAACCGTCTTTGACTTTGACGACTTCGCCGAGGTTACCGACGTTTACAACTTTTTCTAACAGAATGATTTGCATAGTTCTTCTCCAGGAATATCTGACCGATTAAGCGTGGTGCAGATCGGTGTATGGCAGCAGCGCGAGGAAGCGAGCGCGCTTGATTGCGGTGTCGACTTGGCGCTGGTAGTGCGCTTTGGTACCGGTCAGGCGTGCTGGCATGATCTTGCCGTTTTCCTGGACGAAGTCTTTCAGCGTGTCGACGTCTTTGTAGTCGACTTGCTCAACGTGAGCTGCCGTGAAGCGGCAGAACTTCTTACGTTTGAACAAAGGGTTTTGCTGTTTGCGTTTTTCTTTAAGCTTGAGCTTATTTTTGTCGAACTTTTTACCGAATGCCATGTCAGGCTCCTGTATCTAAAATGCGCTAGTCGGGAATGACTGCACTAAAATCAATGATGTGAAACACCAAACTCTTGCTGTTGCGGCTTTTTCTGGCCAGGAAACCCGTGAACTGATAGACCCCGCCCAAGCTTGCCTGACTGAACCGGCCTGAGATTTCGCCAGCGGCTAGCGCGGCAACATCAAACTCGGTCAAACGGGCAATCCCTGCTTCCATCTGCTGCGAACTGTGCTGCAATACTGCATTCACAATCGGCAGCCCTGCCGGGGTATAGCGCAATATTTCGCGCTCGGCAATGATGGCGGTGACTTGTAGCTGGTTCAGCGCACGATCCTGGTCAAAAATTAAGCGGCTGCGGCTGGAGCGGCTGCTGGTGCTTCGGTGCGGTGGCTTTTGGCCGCGTCTTCGCGTTGTACCGATTTCATCATCGGCGAAGGAGCTGTTTCAGCTTTCTTCATTTTAACGGTCAGGTGACGCAACACGGCATCATTGAATTTGAATGCTGTTTCCAACTCGACCAGGGTCTCGTTGTCGCATTCGATGTTCAGGCAGATGTAGTGTGCTTTAGGCAGCTTTTGGATC
Source organism: Janthinobacterium sp. FT14W (assembly GCF_009208755.1). Taxonomy (NCBI): domain Bacteria; kingdom Pseudomonadati; phylum Pseudomonadota; class Betaproteobacteria; order Burkholderiales; family Oxalobacteraceae; genus Janthinobacterium; species Janthinobacterium sp. FT14W. The sequence goes on from NZ_WFLL01000014.1 coordinate 73,075, forward strand.
GAGTAAGCCATTTGACGGCGGCCCCAATCTTCCACGCGGTGAACCGAACCGCCGCGGGTGGTTACGCTGGCTTTGTAGCGTTCGATCATCGCGGGCACTTGCTCGCTTTGGTCCGGATGGACGATAAAGACTATTTCATAATGACGCATGCAAACTCCTTCAGGTCGGATTGATAATCGCCCACCCCGGCGTCAAGACGGGTGTGGGAAGGTCAGCCGAAGATTATAACCGCCTTTTGCAAACGTTTCAACCATTCCCTCCACCAGCGCCCGGAAAGCCCGTGCGCCGTCCTGTTTTTTAGCCGTGGGCGACTATTTCTTGCGAAATCCACGCAAAACACGGAAATCCCCTTGCATAGTAGGCGATACTGTACAAAAATACAGACTGTTCATATAGACAGCATTTTAGTATGCACCCACCGCTCATGATCAAGCTGACAGCACGACAAGAACAAATCCTGAACCTGATCAAGGACGCGATCGAAAATACGGGGTTCCCTCCCACCCGTGCCGAAATCGCCAATGAACTGGGTTTCAAGTCGGCCAATGCGGCCGAAGAGCATTTGCAGGCCCTGGCCCGCAAGGGCGCCATCGAGATTTCGCCCGGCACCTCGCGCGGCATCCGCCTGATCGGCGCCGCCGCCGAAGCGCTGCCGTCGAAAGCGCCGGCAGCGCTGCTGATGTCGCTGCCCCTGATCGGCCGGGTGGCGGCCGGTTCGCCCATCCTGGCGCAGGAAAACCTGGAAGCGAGCTACAACGTGGACCCGGCCCTGTTCTCGGCCAAGCCCGACTTCCTGCTCAAGGTGCGCGGCTGGTCCATGCGCGACGCCGGCATCATGGATGGCGACTTGCTGGCCGTCAAGAAAGTCGACAGCGCCAAGAATGGCCAGATCGTCGTCGCCCGCATCGGCGACGAAGTCACCGTCAAGCGCTACAAGAAGACGGGCTCCGTCATCGAATTGCTGCCGGAAAACCCCGACTTCAAGGTGATCACCGTCTCGCCGGAAGATGAGTTTGCCCTGGAAGGGCTGGCTGTCGGCCTCATGCGCAGCTGGCATTAAATCACTGCAGGCAAAAAAAGGGCCGCAACAGCATGACTGTTGCGGCCCTTTTCACATGGCGCGCGGCTGCTTAGGCGTCCAGCGCGTTTTTGAAATCGTCGAGCAGATCAGCCTCATCCTCGATGCCCACGGAGACGCGGATCAAGGACTCGGCAATGCCCATGCTGGCGCGCCGCTCGGCGCCCATCTCATAGAAAATCGTGTGGGCGACGGGAATGACCAGGGTGCGCGTGTCGCCCAGGTTGCTGGCAGGAATGGCCAAATGCAGGCGATTGAGGAAATCGAAGCAGTCGATGCCATCCTTCAATTCAAAGCTGAACAGAGAACCGTAGCTGCGGAACAAGTCCGTCGCCAGCGCATGCTGCGGGTGCGACGGCAAGCCCGGATAGTGCACGGCCGCCACTCTCGGGTCCGCCTGCAGCATGGTGGCCAGCGCCAGCGCGTTCGAGCAGGTGCGGTCCATGCGCAAGGCCATGGTTTCCGCGCCGACGGCGATATGGTGCGCCGCTTCCGGGCCCAGCGAGGCGCCGAAGTCGCGCAAGGCCTTGGCGCGGATCTGCGCGATGCCCCATTGGGGCGGCGCCGCCTTTTTATAGTTTTCAAAGATGTTCGGGTACTGCGTCCAGTCGAACACGCCCGTGTCCGTCAAGCTGCCGCCCAGCGCATTGCCGTGGCCGCCGATGGATTTCGTCAGCGCATTCACCACCAGGCCCGCGCCCACGGCTTTCGGGCGGAACAGATACGGCGTCGTCATGGTGTTGTCGACGATGTACAGGATGCCCTTCTCGCGGCACAAGTCGCCGATTTTCTTCAGGTCGGCAATCTGCGTACGGGGGTTGGCGATGGTTTCCACAAACACGATGCGCGTGGCCGGCGTGATGGCGGCCGCCACATGGGCCACGTCGGTGGCGTCGACGAACGACACGGCTATGCCCTGCCCCGTCACCGTTTGCCACAGGCTGTTGGTATTGCCAAACAAAAAGGCCGACGACACGACATGGTCGCCCGCGCGCAGCAGCGATTGCACCACGGCGCCGATGGCGCCCATGCCCGTGGCGAAGCACAGGGTCGCCACGCCGTCTTCCATCTTGTTGACCTTGTCTTCCAGCGCGGACACGGTCGGATTGCCCTGGCGGCCATAGCGGAAGCCCGGCTCCTTGCCCTGGAACACGGAAGCGAGCTGGCGCGCATCGGCGTAGCCGAAGGCAACGGAGGTGTGCACGGGCTTGTGCAGCGAGCCGTGCTCGATGCCCTTGCGGCGGTCGTTATGCAGGATGGTGGTGGTAAAGCCGTAGGTTTTATTGGTGGTCATGGTGGATGCAGGAGACTATTAACCCAAGACAAAAGCTGGGGTCAGACCCGGCGGGTCTGCCCCCAAAAGCAAGGCGCCGATTACGCTTCCGTTGTCGCCAGGTTCAGGTTCAACTGGGAACGGGGCGTATCTTCGGGCGCTGCCGCCTTCGGATGGTGGCGCGCATATTCCAGGCGGTCCAGGTACTCCTGCGACACGTCGCCCGTCACATACACGCCGTCGAAGCACGACGCCTCGAAGTTGGTCAGGGCCGGGTTGACGTCGGCGATCGCCTGCTTGAGCGCGCCGATATCCTGGTACACCAGGTAGTCGGCCGTGATTTCGCGGCACACTTCTTCCGTCGTGCGGCCGTAGGCGATCAGTTCGTCGCGCGTCGGCATGTCGATGCCGTACACGTTCGGGAAGATCACCGGTGGCGCGGCCGAGGCGAAGATGACTTTCGTCGCGCCCGCTTCACGCGCCATCTGCACGATTTCACGGCTGGTGGTGCCGCGCACGATGGAATCGTCGACCAGCAGCACGACCTTGTCCTTGAATTCGGACGGGATCGCGTTGAGCTTCTGGCGCACGGATTTCTTGCGCGCCGCCTGGCCCGGCATGATGAAGGTACGGCCGATGTAGCGGTTCTTGATGAAGCCTTCGCGGTACTCGATGTTCAGCGCCATGGCCAGCTGGATGGCGGCCGGACGCGAGGAATCGGGAATCGGCATGACCACGTCGATATGCACGCCTGGCAGTTCGGCGCGGATCTTTTCGGCCAGGTATTCGCCCATTTTCAGGCGCGTGGCATACACGGAGGCGCCGTCGATGACGGAATCGGGACGGGCCAGGTAGACGAATTCGAACACGCAGGGATTCAGGCTGGCATTGTCGGCGCACTGGGCGCTGTGCAATTGCTTGTCGGCATCGATGAAGACGGCTTCGCCGGGACCGATGTCGCGCACGAAGCGGAAGCCCATGCCTTCCAGGGCCACGGATTCGGAGGCGATCAGGTATTCAGGACCTTGCTCCGTTTCATTGATGCCCAGGCACAGCGGACGGATGCCGTGCGGGTCGCGGAAGGCCAGCAAGCCCACGCCGGCGATTTGCGCCACGGCGGCATAGCCGCCCTTGACGCGGCGGTTCAGCACGGTAACGGCCTTGAAGATGGCTTCCGGGTCCAGGTTCAGGCCCGTCGTCGCTTCCTGGATTTCATGCGCCAGCACGTTGAGCAGCACTTCCGAGTCGGAATCGGTATTGATGTGGCGGCGGTCGTTCTTGAACATTTCCAGCTTCAACTGTTCCCAGTTGGTCAGGTTGCCGTTGTGCGCCAGGGTGATGCCGAACGGCGCATTCACATAAAACGGCTGTGCTTCCTCTTCGCTCGACGAACCGGCCGTCGGGTAGCGGCAGTGGCCGATGCCCGTCGTGCCTTGCAGCGAACGCATGTTGCGCGTACGAAAGACGTCACGCACGAGGCCATTGGCCTTGTGCATGGAAAACATACTGCTGTGATTGGTCGCAATCCCTGCCGCATCCTGACCGCGATGTTGCAAAAGCAACAATGCATCATACAGCAATTGATTGACAGGTTGATGGGAAACGACGCCGACGATGCCACACATGGTGTGCTCCTAAACTGTGCTACTGATTTTAAAAAAAATTCAAAATTTCACATGCTGCGCGTAAGCGGCAGGCAGATAAGGCTTGATGGCGCGCGCGCCCTGTTCCGCGAGCGGGCTGAGCAGCGCGTTTTTCCAGAACGGCTGCTGCGGTATGGAAGTCATGCCGCACAAGATGACGGCGGTCAGCACGATCACAAGGCCCCGCGCCACGCCGAACAGGCTGCCCAGGGTGCGGTCGGCCAGGCTCAGGCCCGTCACCTTGACCAGCGCGTCCACCGTCATGGACAGCAATCCCATCAAAATGCGCACGCCGATGAACAGCACCACGAAGGCCAGCAACAATCGGACGGCTTCGCCCGGCACGGCTTCCGGCAGGAATTTCGCCAGCGTGGCGCCATAGGCGTTGGCAATGACGAAAGCCACGATCCAGCTGACCAGTGACAGTATTTCCTTGACCAGGCCACGCATCATGCTGATCAGCACGGACGTCACCAGCACGAACAGCACCAGGTAATCGAAGATCGTCACGCGCGTTCAGCCTTGCAAGATCACGCCGGTACCAGGCTGCCGCCCAGGCCCAGCTTTTGCAGCTTGGCACGGGTCTTTTCGGCGTCTTCGCGGCTGCCGAACGGCCCCACGCGCACGCGGATGCGCTCGCCCGCCGGGCTGGAGACTTTCTGCGTGTAGGACTTGATGCCCGCTTCGCGCAGCTTGTCCTGCAATTCGTCGACCTTGTCCTGCGTTGCCAGCGCCGCCACCTGCACCACGAACTTGCCGCTGCCGGCGTCATGGGCTTTCTCTTGCGGCTTGTCCAGTGGCTTGCCTTCCAGAATTGCCATGGCGCGCGCCGCATCGTCGGCCGATTGCGCCGGCTTGGCAGGTTTCGTTTCAGGCTTGGCTTCCGGCTTCACCTCGTGCTTGGGTTCCGGTTTCGGCTCCACCTTGGCCTCGTGCTTCGGTTCCGGTTTGGGCTCGTGTTTCGGCTCAGGCTTGGTCTCCACCTTGACAGGCTTGGGCTCGGGTTTTGCTTCTGATTTCGGCTCGGGTTTCGGTTCCACATACGCCGGCTTGACGGGCGCAGGCTGGACGGCTGCCAGCACGGGCGCGGGTGCCGGCGCGGGCTTGGCCGCCGGCGGCAGGGGCGCGTCGACGATTTCCTCGGACTGGTCCAGGCCGTTGTTCGCCGCGGCCTGGGCCGGGACGGCTGGCACGGGCGCGGGCGCAGCGGCCTTGTCTTTCGAGGGAATGTCGATGGCGATATCGTTGAAAGGCGCCTTCGGCTCGGAATCGAGCAGCATCGGCAAGCCGACGGCGACGCCCAGGGCCAGGGCGATGGCCCCGACCAGACGGCGGCGTGCGCGCTTTTTTTCAGGCAAGACCGGGTCCGGCGCTTCCTTGCCGCCACGGCGCGATCCGCCGCCACCGGAGGTGTTGGCGGCGCGCTTGCGGGTCGGCGACTGTGCTTCGCCAGGGACATAAAAGCCGCTGTCTTCGCCAGAGGATTCTTGCTTGTTTTTAAACAGTTTCGAGAACAAGCCCATGCGTGATTTTCAGTCGAGTGCGTTTCAGTGAAGTGAGGATTTTCGGGCCTTCATCACGCCGGCAACGGTGAGGAAAGAACCAAAGACCACAATTCTATCATTCTCACCGGCCCGGCTCATTGCATTTGCAAAAGCTTGTGCCGGATCATCGAAAATAGACACAGTATGTTCGCTGCTGTCGGGCTTATCTTCCAGCATGATCTGCACCTTGGCGGCCAGCTCGGAAGCCGTGGCCGCGCGCGGCGAAGGCAGGCCCGTCAGGCACCAGTGGTCGACGTGCTCACCCATCGCGGCCAGTACGCCATCGATATCCTTGTCCAGCATGGAGCCGAACACGGCATAGGTGTACGGGTGGAAACCCATATTGCCCAAGTTCTGGTTCAGCGCCGACGCCGCATGGGGGTTGTGCGCCACGTCGAGGATCACGCTGGGGCGGCCAGGCAAGACCTGGAAGCGGCCCGGCAGTTCCACCGTCACGAGGCCCGTGCGCACTTCCTGCGCGCCCACGGGCAGCTTCAGCTTCAGCACTTCCAGCGCGGCCAGCACGGCCGTCGCATTGAGGATCTGGTTGGCGCCACGCAAGCTCGGATACGCGAGCGAATTGCGGCGCTGCTCGCGCCCGCCGTAGTTCCACTGCTGCTTGTCGCCCGAATAGTTGAAATCGCGGCCCATCAGCCACAGGTCGGCGCCGATGGCCTCGGCATGGTCGATCAGCGACTGGGGCGGCACGGGGTCGCTGCAGATGGCAGCCTTGCCCGGACGGAAGATGCCCGCCTTTTCAAAGCCGATCGCTTCGCGCGTGTCGCCCAGGTAATCCGTGTGGTCGATATCGACGCTGGTGACGATGGCCACGTCGGCATCGATCACGTTGACGGCGTCCAGGCGCCCGCCCAGGCCCACTTCCAGGATCGCCACGTCGAGACTGGCCTGCGACAGCAGGTGCAGGATGGCCAGGGTGGTGAATTCGAAATACGTGAGCGGCGTATCGCCCCGCACGGCTTCGACGGCATGGAAGCTGGCGACAATTTGTTCATCGCTGGCCATCTCGCCCAGCACGCGCGCGCGCTCATTGAAATCGAGAAAATGCGGCTTGATGTACAGCCCCACTTTGTAGCCGGCGCGCAACAGCACGGATTCCAGCATGGCGCAGGTGGAACCCTTGCCATTCGTGCCCGCCACCATGATCACGGGGCAAGTAAACGCCAGTTGCATGCGCGCCTTGACGGCTTGCACGCGGTCCAGGCCCATGTTGATCTGGGTTTCCGAATGACGGTTTTCCAGCATGGCGAGCCAGTCCGGCAATGTGGTGGGGAGCTTGTGCATGGGAGACTTCTTGAAAAGAGTGCGCGGGGCGGGAAAGACATGAGACCCAAACCGAAGACTGGGGTCGGATTCTGAGGGTCCGACCCCGGCAGTTCAGGTTTTGGGGTAAATCAAATTACGCAAGTACTTCGACGGCCTGGTTCTGCAACAAGGCCAGCAGGCGGGCGATTTCTTCGCGCATCTTGCGGCGGTCGACGATCATGTCGACGGCGCCCTTGGTGACGAGGAACTCGGCGCGCTGGAAGCCTTCCGGCAGTTTTTCGCGCACGGTGTTTTCAATCACGCGGGGGCCGGCAAAGCCGATCAGCGCTTTCGGTTCGGCAATGACCACGTCGCCCATGAAGGCAAACGAGGCGGACACGCCGCCCATGGTCGGGTCGGTCAGCACGCTGATGAACGGCAATTTCTTTTCCGACAGCTTGGTCAGCATGGCCGTGGTCTTGGCCATCTGCATCAGCGACAGCAAGCCTTCCTGCATGCGCGCGCCGCCGGTGGCCGTGATGCAAATAAACGGCACTTTCTGTTCCAGCGCGATCTGCGCGCCGCGCACGAAGCGCTCGCCCACCACGGAGCCCATGGAGCCGCCCATGAATTCGAATTCGAAGCACGCCACGACCACTGGCAGGCTCATGATGGCACCGCCCATGACGACCATCGCATCCGTCTCGCCCGTCGCTTCCATGGCGGACTTCAGGCGGTCAGGGTATTTCTTGCTGTCTTTGAATTTCAGGGTATCGACGGGCAGGATTTCCTGGGCGATTTCATAGCGGCCACCCGCGTCGAGCAGGCTGTCGAGGCGTTCACGGGCGCGGATGCGCATGTGGTGGTCGCATTTCGGGCACACGTGCAGGTTCGATTCCAGGTCCGTACGGTACAGCACGGCTTCGCACGACGGGCACTTGACCCACAGGCCTTCCGGCATGGTCTTGCGCGCGCCAGCATCAGAACGCTGTATGCGCGGTGGCAGCAGTTTTTCCAACCAACTCATATTTTCTCCTTGGGCCCTTGTAGGGGTAGCGTCGATGGACGCCCCCCGGCAGACGGTCAACGGCGACACCCCCGTAGGGCGCCACCAAAAATTTTATCTATTGCACAATAACAGGCAAATCAGTGGCCGAAGTGTAGCCGTTTATCGCCGGGCTGTCGAACTTTGCCGCCAACGCATCTTGCGTAAACGGCAAGCTTGCTCAGGCGTCCAGTGCGGCGCGGATGTCCGCCGTAAAGCTGCGCACGGCGTCCACGGCGCCCCCTGCCGGGGCATTTTCTATCTCCTGGACGATGCGGCTGCCGATCACGACGGCATCGGCCACCTTGGCAACGGCCTTGGCCGTGGCGCCATCGCGGATGCCGAAGCCCACGCCGATAGGTAATTTTACATGCTGGCGGATGGCCGCAAGGCGTTCCGCCACCTGTTCCGTATCAATGTTGCCCGCACCCGTGACGCCCTTGAGCGACACATAATAGCTGAAGCCTCCGCCAACCTTGGCCACTTGCGCGATGCGCTCGTCGGTCGAGGTGGGCGCCAGCAGGAAGATCAGGTCCAGGCCCGCTGCCCGCATGGCGGCCGCGAATTCCTCGCACTCTTCCGGCGGATAATCGACGACGATGGCGCCATCGGCGCCGGACGCTTGCGCTGCAGCTATAAATGCGGCGCTGCCGATGCGCTCGATGGGATTGGCATAGCCCATCAGCACCACGGGCGTCGTCCGGTTCGTTTCGCGGAACTGACGCACATAGCCGAATACGTCATGGATGCCGACGTTGAATTTCAGGGCCCGCTCGCAGGCGCGCTGGATGACGGGGCCTTCGGCCATGGGGTCGGAAAACGGCACGCCCAGCTCCAGCACGTCGGCGCCGCCCTCGACGAGCGCATGCATCAGGGGCACGGTGGCGTCGGGGCCGGGGTCGCCGGCGGTAATGAAGGTAACCAGGGCGGTCTTGTTGTTGGATTTTAAGTTAGCAAAGGTAGCGGAGATACGGGACATGATGAGCTTTCTTGACGGTAAATGGATGGAATATTGTTCAAACCCAACTGCAAATACCGGGGTCGGACGGGGACGCCGAGTCCCTGAGGGTCCGCCCCCGGCTCTGCCTTGGGGTTAAGAGAAATTCAATCCCATGCGTTCCGCCACGGTATGCATGTCCTTGTCGCCGCGGCCCGACAGGTTGGCCAGTACAACTTTATCTTTCGGCAAGGTAGCCGCCAGCTTGGCCGCGTAGGCCAGCGCGTGCGACGACTCCAGGGCCGGGATGATGCCTTCGATATGGCAGCAATCGTGGAATGCCTGCAGCGCTTCCTCATCCGTGATCGACACGTACTGGGCGCGGCCGGAATCCTTCAACCACGCATGTTCCGGCCCCACGCCCGGGTAGTCGAGGCCAGCCGAGACGGAATGCGTCTCGATGATCTGGCCGTTCTCATCCTGCAGCAGATAGGTGCGGTTGCCGTGCAGCACGCCCGGGAAACCGGCCGTCAGCGAGGCCGAGTGCTTGCCCGTCTCCAGCCCTTCGCCGGCCGCTTCCACGCCGATCAGCTTGACATCGTTCTGGTCGATATACGGGTAAAAGATGCCCATGGCGTTCGAGCCGCCACCGATGCAGGCCAGCACGTAGTCGGGCTGGCGGCCCGTCATTTCCGGCATCTGCACCAGGCATTCCTCGCCGATCACGGACTGGAAGTCGCGCACCATCATCGGGTAGGGATGGGGGCCGGCCACGGTGCCGATGATATAAAAGGTGTTTTCGATATTCGTGACCCAGTCGCGCATGGCTTCGTTCAGCGCATCCTTCAAGGTCTTGGAGCCGGATTCCACTGGCACGACGGTGGCGCCCAGCAATTTCATGCGGTACACGTTCTGCGCCTGGCGCTTGACGTCTTCGCTGCCCATGTAGACCACGCATTCGAGGCCGAAGCGGGCGCAGATGGTGGCCGTGGCCACGCCGTGCTGGCCCGCGCCCGTCTCGGCGATGATGCGCGGCTTGCCCATGCGCTTGGCCAGCAGGGCCTGGCCGATCACGTTATTGATCTTGTGCGCGCCCGTGTGGTTCAAGTCTTCGCGCTTGAAATAGATTTGCGCGCCGCCCGCCATTTCGGACCAGCGCTTGGCGTGGTAGATGGGCGACGGGCGTCCCACGAAATGTTTCAGCTCGTAGCGGAATTCTTCCAGGAACTCCGGGTCAACGCTGTAGCGCGCATAGGCGTCCTTCAGCTCGGCCAGTGCGTGCGTGAGCGTTTCGGCAACGAAGGAGCCGCCATACGGGCCGAAGTGGCCCCGTACGTCGGGAAAAGGATAATCGGTAGCGTGGAACAATGCGGCGGCGGCGCCGGGCGCTGTGGTGTGGTCATTCATGGTTGTTTCCTCTGGCAATGATGGCATCGGCATCCTGCACCGCGGCGATAAACGCGCGGACACGGGACGCGTCCTTGATGCCCTTGGACGCTTCGACACCACTGCTGATGTCGACGGCGTAAGGGCGCACGCGCACCACTGCGTCAGTCGCGTTTTGTACGCTCAAGCCACCACTTAAAACGACCCGAGGCGCGAGTTCTTTTGGAATGAGGGACCAATCAAATACCTTTCCTGCGCCACCATACGCATCCACATAGGTATCCAGCAAGAGGCTGGCAAACAAGGGACTGGCGGCGCGATAGCGCTGTTCGTATTCTAGCAAATCTTCAAAGCGTGTGTCGGGTTTGACGCGGAACACTTGCGTAAACGGCGTATTCACGGCGGCGGCCAGCGCGGCGCTGTGTTCGGGCGTCTCGTCGCCATGAAATTGCAGCAGCGACAGGGGCGCCACGGCCCTCGTAGCCCGCACCTCGTCCACCGTGGCGTTGACGAACAGCCCCACCGTCGTCACGTACGGCGGGATGGCCGCAATCAGGCCCGCTGCCTGTTCAGGCGTGACATGGCGGGGGCTTTTCGGATAAAACACGAAGCCGATGGCATCGGCGCCCGCCGCCACGACGGCCTGGATATCTTCGACGCGGGTCAGACCGCAGATTTTGATACGTGTGCGTGGCATGTTGTTCCTTAATTCGACTTGATATCAATCAAAACCAGGGCAAGGCACTGCTGCCATCTTGCGGCAATGCCCACTGCGAATCGTAATCGATCTTCGCCAAATACAGGCCGTCCGGCATGAAGGTAGGCGCCGCCGCGTGACGATCCTTGCGTTCCAGCAACTGCCCCAGCCATTCCGGCTTTTCCCGGCCCGAGCCCACATACACGAGCGAGCCGACCAGGTTGCGCACCATGTGGTGCAGGAAGGCGTTGGCCGTGATGGTAAAGACGATCAGTTCGCCACGGCGCACGATCTGGATGTCGTGCATGAGCTTGACGGGCGACTTGGCCTGGCATTGCGCGGCGCGGAAGGCCGTGAAATCGTGCCAGCCCAGCAGCGGCTGCACGGCTTGCCGCATCAGTTCCACGTCCAGCGGACGGAAAAAGAAGCCGGCACGCCCTTCCATCAGCGGCGAACGGGTTGCGTTGTTGTACAACACATAATGATAGGTGCGCGCGCGGGCGCTGAAACGGGCGTGGAAGAAATCATTGACCGTCGGATCGCCCTCGAGTTCCCTGGCCCAGCGTACGGCGATGGATTTCGGCAGGAAGGCATTCACGCCCCGCACCCATGAGTGCACGTCGCGGTTCAGCTCCGTATCGAAGTGCACGACCTGTTCGAGCGCATGCACGCCCGTATCCGTGCGGCCGGCGCAGGTGGTGGCCAGGCGCACGCGGGCAAACTGCTCCAGCGCGTTTTCCAGCTGGTCCTGCACCGTCTGCCCGTCTTCCTGTTTCTGGTATCCATGCCAGGCCGTGCCGTCGTACTGCAGACCGAGGACGATACGCTTCAATGGCGTTGCTGTCGTAATATTTTGCATCGAAGCATTATACCGGCGCAGCAGCCTGCCGCGCCGGCGGGTATTGCTAACTGAGTAGTGCGCGCATAGTATTGGCTTTCTTCACCTGCTCTTCGCTGCCGCCCTTGATGACTTCATCGATCAGCTCGCGCGCGCCTTCCTTGTCGCCGATTTCCTGGTAAGCGATCGCCAGGTCCAGCTTGGTATCCATTTCCATGTGGATGGCCGACAGCGGATCGTCCACGCCCACGCCGGCCGTCTTGCCATCGTCGAGGTCCAGGTCGATGCCGGACAGGTCGAACTCTTGCGCGGGCGGTATGGCTTCCGGCAAGGCGGCTGGCGTTTGCGCGTCGTCAAACAGGCTGTCGACGGAAGGCTCGGCCGCCGCGACGGGCGCCGCCGGTGCCGCCGCCGGGGCCACCGGTTCGTCGAGGTCGAAATGGGCCAGGTCCACATCCTTCAGCGGATCGGGCAAAGGCGTCAAGCCCGCGCCCACGCCGTTCACGGGACCGGCTGGCGGCTCCAGGTCCAGGCCGAAATCCATGCTGGCGTCATAGTGCGCATCGTGCGCGGGCGACTGCGGCAGGCTGTCCGGCCCCGGCATGACGATAGGGTCGCTGGTGGAAACGGGCTCGAAATCGAGACTGTCGAGGTCGAAATCGAGGGGATCGCGCGCATCGCGGACCGCCACGGAGGACGCTGGCTCGGACGACGGCGCCGCTGCAGCCAGGTCGTCGGGCAAGTCCATGCTCTGGCCATGCAGCTCGTCGCCGGCCCCCTTGCTGAGGCTGACGACGGCGTCGTCTTCCGTATCGCCATACAGCGGGTTGGTGGGATCGAGCGCCAGGCCCAGCGCAGCGGCCTGCGGCCACTCTTCGCCCTGGCCGCGCGTCAGGCTGTACAGCTCGCTGGCCTGGTCTTCAAACGCGCGCACGTCGTTGCGGGCCGAATAGATTTCCAGCAGCTTCAGGCGGGCCGCATGGCGCTCGGGGTGGATGCGCAAGGCTTCCTTGAGGATATCTTCCGCCTGGCCATCGCGGCCGTAGGCGATATACACGTCCGCTTCGGCGACAGGGTCGGTTTCATTACCTTCCAGCAAGCTGGCACCCGCTGCGGCAGCCGCGCCGGCAGCGGCGGCGCCCGTGCCGAACAGGTGGTTGCTCGCTTCGGACTGCTGGTCTTCGGGCGCCAGGCCGGCCGGCGGCGCCACGGGCGCTTCCGGCTCGAACACGGGGGCGATATCGTCCTGGGCGGGCGGCGCCTCCTTGCGGCGGCGCGCGATCACCAGCGCGGCCACGGCGGCCAGCAGCGCGGCCAGGCCGATGCCGATGGCGCCCAGGTGGTCGCTGATCTTGTCGGCAAACGTGGGTTCCAGCGGCGATGGCTTCTTGACCAGCGGCACCGGTTTCGCTTTCGGCACGGGCGGCTGGGCTTCGGCCGGGGCACTGGCAATGGCGCTGGCCGATGCACTAGCCGATGCGCTGGCGGGAGCCTCGGCCGGCTTGGCGGGCGATGGCGCACTCTTGTCGGCCATGGCCTTGCTCTTCACGGCCATCAGCTTTTCCAAATCGCTGACGTTCTTTTCCAGCTCTTTGACGCGGGCGGCCGCTTCATCGACCTGCTTGGCCTTGGCAATCTTGTCTTCTTCGCTGGCAACGGCGCTCTTGCCCGCCGACTTGGCTGCCGGTTCCGCCTTCGACAGCTTCAGCTTGTCTTGCGACTCGCTCACGGCCGTCGGCTTTTCCTGCACCTTGGTCGCGCCGATCTTGCCGGCCGTGCTATGCGCCGCCTGCGCCGCCTTGACCGGCTTGCTTTGCGACACCTGCCCCGCCAGCTTGTTGCGGTAGGCTTCGAAATCGACGGCATGCGCCGTCACCACGCCCTTCGCTTCCGCCGCATCGGTGGCGCGGATGGCCTCCGTGCCCGGCACGGCCAGGATGCGGCCCGCCTGCATGCGGTTCATGTTCTCGCCCTTGAAGGCGTCGGGATTGGCGCGGTACAGGGCGACGAGCATCATGTCGAGCGAGACGCCCGACGGCTTCAGGTCGCTGGCGATGCGGCTCAGGGTGTCGCCCGGCCTGACCTTGTATTCGCCTGCCGCCTTTTTCGGCTGCGCGGCATCGGCGGCGGGCTTGCCCTTGCCCGGCTCCACTGGCGCCGTCACTTGCGCGCCGCGCGTCTGGCGCGCTTCGGGCGTGTCGAGCACGAAGGCATACTCGCGCACCTGGCGGCCGCTCTTGCTGCTCAGTTCCAGCAGCAGGTCCACCATGGGTTCGGCCACGGGCTGCGCCGAGCTGATGCGGATGAAGGACTTGCCGTTGCGGTTTTCCACGGCAAACGTCAGCGCGTTCAGGGCGGGATTGAATTCCACATTGGCCTGGCGGTAGGCGTCCGGCGGCGCCAGCTTGGCCAGCAGGCTGGCCGCCTCGCCTGGCTTGACGGCCGATAATTCGACCTCGGCGCGCAGCGGCTGGCCGGCGGCGGACAGCACCGTGATCTTGCCCAGCTCGGCTGCGGATACCGCCGGTGACAATAACACCGCACAGGCGACAGCGCTGCTCAGTGTTTTAATGGCAAGGGAGGCGACCCGGGGACGAGTGTGTACAGGCATAGTTGGCGGCATCTTAGTTGACATGGGAAAACTGTTACTTTTCCAGAGGTATCAACATATCATCATGCCCAGAGCTATGCAAGCTCCGCATGGTTGAGCCTTGACAGGCTCAGGATGAAAAAAAAGCCGGGAAAACAGCCCCGGCTTGATCTGGATCAGCAAATTATTGCCATTACGCGTCCAGCAGGATGCGCAGCATGCGGCGCAGCGGCTCGGCCGCGCCCCACAGCAATTGGTCGCCCACGGTGAAGGCGGACAGGTATTCGCCGCCCATGCTCATCTTGCGCACGCGGCCGACGGGGATCGTCAGGCTGCCAGTGACGGCGGCCGGCGACAGGTCGCGCACGGACGCTTCGCGCGTGTTCGGCACGAATTTCACCCATTCGTTGTTGCTGGCGATGATGTCGTTGATTTCATCGAGCGGCACGTCTTTCTTCAGCTTGATGGTCAAGGCTTGCGAATGGCAGCGCATGGCGCCGATGCGCACGCACAGGCCGTCGACGGGAATTTCCCTGGTGCCGAAATCGATGCCGCGTCCCAGGATCTTGTTCGTTTCCGCACCCGCCTTCCACTCTTCCTTGGACTGGCCGTTGCCCAGGTCCTTGTCGATCCACGGGATCAGGTTGCCGGCCAGCGGCGCGCCGAATTGCTTGATCTCGTCCGGGGAATAGCCGTGCTGGGTGGCCAGCACCTGGCGGTCGATTTCCAGGATGGCGGAAGCGGGGTTGTCCAGCAGCGCCTTGACGGAAGCGTTGATGGTGCCAAACTGCGTCAGCAGCTCGCGCATGTGCTGCGCGCCGCCGCCCGATGCCGCCTGGTAAGTCATCGACGTCATCCAGTCGATCAGGTCGTGCTGGAACAGGCCGCCCAGGCCCATCATCATGCACGACACGGTGCAATTGCCGCCGATGTAGTTCTTGACGCCCTTGCCCAGTGCATCCTTGATGACGTGCAGGTTGACGGGGTCGAGCACGATGACGGCGTCTTTCTCCATGCGCAAGGTCGAAGCCGCATCGATCCAGTAGCCGTTCCAGCCGGCAGCGCGCAGCTGCGGGAAGACGGCGCTCGTGTAGTCGCCGCCCTGGCAGGAAATGATGATGTCGCACTTGGACAGTTCGGCGATGTTGTTGGCATCCTTCAGGATGGTTTCATTCTTCGCCATGGCCGGCGCCGCGCCGCCCGTGTTCGAGGTCGTGAAAAACACCGGTTCGATGTGGGCGAAATCGCCCTCTTCCTGCATGCGCTGCATCAGGACCGAACCGACCATACCGCGCCAACCTACCAAGCCAACTAATTTCATTACCATTCCTCAAGATGAGACGGCGACTGCCGTCATTAGACTATTTTATCCCAGTGCTTTTACAACTGCATCACCCATGGCCTCGGTACCGACCAAAGTCGTGCCCGCTTCATGGATATCGGCCGTGCGCAGGCCCTGCGCCAGCACCCGCTTGACGGCGCCCTCGATGCGGTCCGCCTGCTCTTCGCGGTTCAGCGAATAGCGCAGCATCATGGCCGCCGACAAGATCGTCGCCAGCGGATTGGCGATGCCCTTGCCCGCGATATCGGGCGCCGAACCGTGCGATGGTTCGTACAGGCCCTTGTTGCTGGCGTCGAGCGAAGCGGACGGCAGCATGCCGATCGAGCCCGTCAGCATGGCGGCCGCGTCCGACAAGATGTCGCCGAACATATTGCCGGTCACCATGACGTCGAATTTCTTCGGCGCCCGCACCAGCTGCATGGCCGCGTTATCGACGTACATATGATCCAGCGCCACGTCCGGGTATTCCTTGTGCACGTCGATGACGATGTCTTTCCAGAACTGGAAGGTTTCCAGCACGTTTGCCTTGTCCACGCTGGTCAGGCGCCTGTCGCGCTTTTGCGCCGCCTGGAAGGCCACGTGGGCGATGCGGCGAATCTCGCCTTCCGCGTAGCGCATGGTGTCGTAGCCTTCGCGCTGGCCCTTGAACGGACCGTCCGGGCACTCGCGCACGCCGCGGGGCTGGCCGAAATAGATGTCGCCCGTCAATTCGCGGATGATCAGGATATCCAGGCCGGACACCACTTCCGGCTTCAGGGTCGAGGCGCCCGCCAGTTCCGGGTACAAAATGGCCGGACGCAGGTTGGCAAACAGGCCCAGGTTCTTGCGCAAGCCCAGAATTGCCTGCTCCGGACGGAACTGGCGCTCCAGATTGTCGTACTGGTAGTCGCCCACGGCGCCGAACAGCACGGCATCGGCCGCCTTGGCCAGGGCCAGGGTGCCTTCCGGCAAGGGGTGACCATGGGCCGCATAGCCGGCGCCGCCCACGGGCGCCGTTTCCAGCTCGAACGATTCGCCCAGCACATTCAGGACCTTGACGGCTTGCGCGACGATTTCAGGACCGATGCCGTCGCCGGGTAAAATTGCAATTTTCATATTTTTATCGATTAGATGACGTTGGCGAGCCAAGGCTGATTGTTCAAATGACGCTCTTCGAAGGCGCGGATATCGTCCGCGTGGCGCAGGGTCAGGCCGATATCGTCGAGCCCATTCATCAGGCAATACTTGCGGAAGGCGTCGATCTCGAACGCATACGACACGGAACCGTTGCTGGTGCGCACGCACTGCTGCTCCAGGTCCACCACCAGCTTGTAGCCGGGGAAAGCCTTGACTTCATTGATCAGGTGGTCGACCTGGCTTTCCGACAGCACGATGGGCAGCAAGCCGTTCTTGTAGCAGTTATTGAAGAAAATATCGGCAAACGATGGCGCGATGATGGCGCGGAAACCATATTGATCGAGCGCCCACGGCGCGTGTTCGCGCGAGGAGCCGCAGCCGAAATTCTTGCGCGTGAGCAAGATCGAGGCGCCCTGGTAGCGGGGCTCGTTGAGCACGAAATCGGGATTCAGCGGGCGGCGGCTGTTGTCCTGGCCCGGCTCGCCATGGTCGAGGTAGCGCCATTCGTCGAACAGGTTGGGGCCGAAGCCGCTGCGGTGGATCGATTTCAAGAATTGCTTCGGGATAATCGCGTCGGTATCGACGTTGGCGCGGTCCAGCGGCGCCACCAGGCCTTCGTAAATCGTAAATTTATCCATGCTGTTTCTACTCGGTAGGACGCGCGGCGCCAGGCGCCGGCACGTCGCGGTTTATTTTCCGCCGGCGCCAGTGACAACCTGACCGACTTTCTGCACATCGCGGCCGATGCCGGAGACGGTGTTGCAGCCAGACAAGATGACGGTGGCGATGAGGAGGGCGAAGAGTTTTTTCATGATGAGTTCTCGATAATCAATAAGGGACTAAAACTGCTAGTGTAAACCAGCGGCGCCAGTCCCTGCCGTCATCGCAATCCCCGCACGTCGACAAAGTGGCCGGCGATGCCCGCCGCCGCCGCCATCGCGGGCGACACCAGGTGGGTACGGCCGCCCTGCCCCTGCCGGCCTTCGAAGTTGCGGTTCGACGTGGACGCGCAGCGTTCGCCCGGTTCCAGGCGGTCCGCATTCATGGCCAGGCACATGGAACAGCCCGGCTCGCGCCACTCGAAACCGGCATCCTTGAAGATGCGGTCCAGTCCCTCGCGCTCCGCCTGGTCTTTCACCAGGCCGGAGCCGGGCACCACCAGCGCCAGGGTGACGTTGGAGGCGCGGTGCTTGCCGCGCACCACGGCGGCGGCCGCGCGCAAGTCCTCGATGCGCGAATTGGTGCAGGAACCGATGAAGACCTTGTCGATGCGGATGTCTTCGATGGCTGTGTTCGGTTTCAATGCCATGTAGACGAGCGCCTTTTCCATCGCATCGCGCTTGACGCTGTCTTTTTCCTGGTCGGGATCGGGCACGCGGCCATCGACGCCGATCACCATTTCAGGCGAGGTGCCCCAGGTCACTTGCGGCACGATGTCTTGCGCGTTCAAGGTGACGACCAGGTCGAAACGGGCGCCAGGGTCCGAATGCAGGGTGCGCCAGTAGGCCACGGCGCGCTCCCAGTGCGGACCGGCCGGCGAAAACGGGCGGCCCTTGACGTAGTTGATCGTGGTGTCGTCCACGCCGATGATGCCGGCACGCGCGCCCGCCTCGATGGCCATGTTGCACACCGTCATGCGGCCTTCCATCGACAGGGCGCGGATGGCCGAGCCGCCGAACTCGATACAGTAGCCCGTGCCGCCGGCCGTGCCGATCTTGCCGATGATGGCCAGCACGATATCCTTGGCCGTCACGCCGGCCGGCAAGGCGCCGTCGACCTGCACCAGCATGGATTTGGATTTCTTTTGCAGCAGGGTCTGCGTGGCCAGCACGTGTTCCACTTCGGACGTGCCGATGCCGTGCGCCAGCGCACCGAACGCGCCGTGCGTGGACGTGTGCGAATCGCCGCAGACCACCGTCATGCCGGGCAAGGTCGCGCCCTGTTCGGGGCCGATCACATGCACGATACCCTGGCGCTTGTCGTTCATGTTGAAGTACGTCAAGCCATAGTTCCTGGCATTCTTGTCCAAGGTTTCCACCTGCAGGCGCGAGACGGGATCGGCAATGCCGTCGACCCGGCTGGTGGTGGGCACGTTATGGTCGGCCACGGCCAGGTTGGCGGAAATGCGCCATGGCTGGCGGCCGGCCACGCTTAGCCCGTCGAAGGCTTGCGGGCTGGTGACTTCGTGCAGCAAATGCCGGTCGATGTACAGAATTGTCGTGCCATCATCTTCGGCCCGCACAACGTGGGATTCCCAAAGTTTGTCGTAAAGCGTCTTCATCATGATATATGCAGCGTTGCCACAGCCTGTTTAAGTGATCAAGTGATACCAAGTCCTACGGTGATCCACAAGGATTATGCCATATATCAGGGAATACAGAACCGAAACAGGCAAAAGCGTGGGATTGGCGATACAAAGTTTGGCCGCCTTGTTGGATATGAGCTGGAAATTGCCGATATCGCCTCCCCGGCGACATTACAAGCCCATCCGCATGCAGCCTGCCGAAGGACTGACGGCGAGGGCAGAAACCGATACTTTCTTCCCAATCTTTCGTGTATTGTGTTTCGACAATAATCAGCGGCGCGCGCCTCCGCACGCGCCCACCACCGATGGGGACCTGAATGAAACTGCATTCCTGGGCGCTGGCCGCCCTCACCCTGGCCAACGCGCATGCGGCGGCGGCCACGCCGGGCGAACTGTGCGTGCAGGACTTGCGCGCCATCCCACCATTCCTGCTGGAAAACGATACGGGCGCACGCGCCCACCTGGCGCAAAAGGGCCAGGCCTACTTCGACCTGGCGCTGGCCACGGCCAGCACGGCGGCGGCCAGTGCGGCCGACGACAAGGCCTGCAATGCCATCCTGGAAAATTATGTGGGCATGTGGCGCAAGGGCCATCTGCACGTGAAAGGCGGCAGCGCGCAGGACGTGGCCAAGCCATCCCCCGCCCAGCCTGCCGCGCCGGGACAGCCTGCACCATCGAAGGAACCGTCGCTGCAAGTCTTGTCCGGGAATACCGTGCTGCTGAACTTGCCCAGCTTCCACGGCCGCTACCGCGCCGCCGTGGCGACCCTGCTCGACACGCACCGCGCGGCGCTGGCGTCACGCCCCAACTGGATCCTCGACGTGCGCCGCAACGGCGGCGGCAGCGACAGCACCTATGCACCCCTGCTGCAATGGATCAGCTCGGACGAAACGGTCAGGCTGGGCGCCGAATGGCTGTCCACGCCTGCCAATATCGCGGGGCAAGAGAGCGTCTGCGCCTTGCTGGCGCCGGGCGACAAGGCGTGCGCCGACTTTGCGGCCCAGGCCGTGACACAGATGCGCTCCGTCAAGCCGGGCGAGTATGTGGCGCAGAACGGCGCCGACCTCGTCAGCTACGCGCGCCAGGACACGCCGGAGCCACGCCGGCCCGTGCGCGTGGCCGTGCTGATCGACCGCGACTGCGCCAGTTCCTGCGAGGAATTCCTGCTGGCGGCGCGGCAAAGTTTTCACGTGAAATTGATCGGCCGTAACAGCCATGGCGCGCTCGACTATTCCAACCTGCGCCTGCACGCGCTGCCGTCCGGCGTGCGCCAGCTGCAATACGCCACCTCGCGCTCGGCCCGCCTGCCGCACCTGCAGGTCGACCTCGATGGCATCATGCCCGACATATATTTGCCGCCGCCGAAGGACGAGGCTGCGCGCGCCCAGGAAATCGTGCGCGTGCAGCGCTGGCTGGAAGGCGGCACATTACGTCCGGATAACATCTGACGCCGCCGGCGCCATAAAAAAAGCCCGCTACACGTAGCGGGCTTTCTCATGAGTACAACGATATTGTCAGGCGTCCTCAGGCCGCCAAGCGGACGCTGCTGCGGCAGCCGTCCATCAGGAACGACAGGCCGACGACCAGCACCAGCTCGCCTTCGGCCGAGCGGGCCGTGCCCGTGATGCCTTCCACGGTGATGGCCGTCATCGGCTTGATCACCAGGTCGGCCGTGCCATCGACGGCTTCCACAGCAAGGATGTACGGCTGCGGCGCGGCGACCACGATGCCCACGCGCTCGCTGCACGACTCGTAGCCCAGGGCGCCGGCCAGCGACCGTACGGGCAATGGACGGCCCTGGTCTTTCAGCACGGGCGCGCCGCCCACTTCCATGAAGGTTTCCGGCAATTCGACGACGCGCTGCACCACCGCCATCGGCAGCGCCAGCGCGGCGCCCGAGGTGGAGACCAGCATGGTCGGCACGATGGACAGCTCGATCGGCAGGCGGATGGCGAACTTGGTGCCCTTGCCCAGCGCCGACTCGATGTGGATGGCGCCGCGGTTCTTCTCCACGGCCGTCTTGACCACGTCCATGCCCACGCCGCGTCCGGAAACGCTGGACGCCACTTCCTTGGTCGAGAAGCCCGGCAGGAACACCAGCTGGAAGCATTCGTCGTTGCTCAACTGCGCGTTTTCGCTGATCAGGCCCTTTTGCTGGGCCTTGCTGCGCAGGAAGACCGGGTCCATGCCCTTGCCGTCATCCTGCAGCACGATCATCACGCTATTGGCTTCCTGCCATGCCTTGAGCGAAATATACGATTTGGCGGGCTTGCCGGCAGCCAGGCGCGCTTCCGGCGATTCGACACCGTGGTCGAGCGAGTTGCGCAGCATGTGCACGAGCGGATCGTACAGGCTGTCGACCACCACGCGGTCGACTTCCGTCTCCGCGCCTTCGATGGTCAGCTCGACATCCTTGCCCAGGTCTTTCGCCAGTTCGCGCACCAGGCGCGGGAATTTCTGGAACAAACGGCCCACGGGCTGCATGCGCGTGGCCAGCGTGGCCCGCTGCAGTTCCGTCGAGTAGCGCGACGCGCGTTCCAGGGTTTCCGCCAGGGTCGCCATCAAGGTGGCGGCCTGGCCTTCGAATTTGAATTGCAGCAAGCGCTCGAGCAGCACGGCAGCCTGGTTGGCGGCCTGCACGGATTCGCCGGCCACTTCCAGCAGGGCGTCGAGCTTGACGGCGTCGACGCGGATGCTGTCTTCCTTGACGGGCGCGGCATGGCGCACTTCCGGGCGTTCCTCGCGCCGTTCCGCGCCATCCCAGGCCTTGGCAGCGGGCTTGGCGGCAGCCGCAACAGGCGCGGCGGCCACCGCGGCAGGTGCAGCGGCCACGGCGGCCACCGGTGCGGCAGCGACCTGGCTGCCGGCCGGCACGACGGCGTTATACATGCCTTCCCAGTCCAGGCCGTCGGCGCTGGCCGTGGCGGCGGCAGTGGCGGCGGCAGGCGCTTCGGCCACCTGGGCAACGGCCACGGCCACTTCCGCCACGGCGGCGGCAGGCGCAGGCGCGTCCATGCCCTTGCCTTCGATGGCGTTCGTCAGGATGTGTTCCAGCTCTTCCGGCATGGCCGGCAAGCTTTCCGGCGCGGCGCCATTGGCCAGCTCCGTCAGCTGGTCGGCCACGAAGCCGGACGCCTGCAGCGCCGCCTCGATGGCGATCGGGGTCACCGGCGCGGCGCCCGTGCGCAAGGCGTCGAACAGGTTTTCCGTCAGATGGCAGGCCGCCACCAGCGCGGGCAAGCCCATGAAGCCGGCGCCGCCCTTGATGGTGTGGAAGGAACGAAACACGGCATTCAGTGTTTCCTTGTTGTCCGGATCACGCTCGAGGCGCAATAAGTGCTCTTCAACATTAACCGCAAGATCCATCGCCTCAACGACGAAATCCTTGAGCATATCGTCCATTAGAATCCCAAATCCGCAAGAAGGTCGTCTACATTATCCTGGTCCAACGCCACCGACGGCACGGACGGGCCCTGCATCAGCGGCGCGTCCTGCTTCTGTGCGAGTTTCTCGCGCACTTCGGCCGGCGCGTTGTCGCGCAGCAACTGGGCAAGCTCGTGCTCCACCGTCTTGGTGATGTTGACCACTTTTTTGATCAGCTGGCCCGTGATGTCCTGGAAGTCCTGCGCCATCATGATTTCCAGCAAGCGCGCTTTTTCCGCTTCCGTCGCTTCCGCAACGGCTTGCGCGAACTGGCGCGAATCGCCGGCCAGGGCCTTGAATTCTTCCAGGCTCAGCTTGCCATCGAACAGCGCCGTCCAGCGGCCGTCCATGTCCTTCGCCTTCTTCGACAGCACGTCCTGCGCCGGCATGCCTTCGTCGAGCGTATTCAGGACCTTGTTGGCGGCCTGCTCCGTCAGGGTGGCGACATATTCCAGGCGGTCCTGGGCGTCGACGATCTGCGACGACGCTTCCGTCAGCGCCTTGTCGTAGCCCAGTTCGCGCAGCGAATCGTGCAGCAGGCGCACGATGCCGCCCAGGCGCTCGAACATGGGCTTGTCGGACTGGTCGACGGGATCGGCCGCTTCGTCCGGCGCGCCTGCGGCGGCGGGCGCTGCTTCCGGCGCGGCTGGCGCGGCGGCGACTGGCGCCGCGGCGGCTGCCGGCACGGCGGCGCTGGCCGAGACCGCATCGAACAGCGCGTCAAAATCGTCATCCGCGATCACGGCTGCGGGCGCGGCGGCCGGCGCGGGCTGGGGAGCGGCCGCGCTTTGCGCAGATACTTCATCGAATAATGCATCGAAATCATCAGCGGCGTTGGTCATATCCCTGCTTCTCCATAATTTGTCAAAATTCCGCCTGAACTGTGCGTTTTACAGACTGATACCCACAATTTCTCGATTAAGATGATTTGAGGCAATACCGCTGCGATGGTGCGAGTGTAGCAGGGCGCCGCCCTGTTGGTAAATCTCAAAACGCGCTTCCTGGTGCAAAGCTGGCCCGCAAGAGCTTTTCCACCAGGAAATAAGTGTTCCTGCTGTTGTATTTTGAAATACTACCATTGGCGTGCGTGCAAGACCACGCGCCGCACAAGAAATCCTGTGCCCGGGCGCCTGCGCAACGGCGCCAGGCGGACTCCGCGCAGCCAAACACGATCTTTCTGCCAATGTTGTCTATACTGAAGGTGCAGTAGTATTGATAATTATCAAGTCTTTACATGAATACAATGCTGCCGCCGCGTCTACAATAAGAGGCGTTGCGCGCGCTGAGTCACCGCCAAAGGACCTGCCATGTATAAGAAAATTCTGATCGCCACGGACGGCTCCACCGTCTCCAACTTGACGGCCTGTGCCGGCGTTGCCTTTGCCGAGCAGATGCACGCCGACATCCTTGCCGTGTACGTGGCGCCCGAATACCAATACCCGGTGTACATCGAAATCATTCCGCCGAGCTATCCCAGCGAGGAGGAATACCGCATCGCCATGCGCAAGGCGGGCGCCGACCACTGGCAGCCCATCCTCGACGCGGCCGCCAAGCGGGGCCTGGTGGCGACGGGCCTGACGGCCTTTTCCGACAGCCCGGCCCTGAAAATCGTGGAAGTGGCGCAATTGCAGCAATGCGACCTGATTTTCATGGGCTCGCATGGCCGCAGCGGCTGGGGGCAGTTGCTGCTGGGTAGCGTGACCAACAAGGTGCTGTCGCACTCGAAACTGCCGGTGCTCGTGCACAGGCTGATCAAGGAACCCGCACCGAAATAAACGGTCACATGGCCACGGGGGCCGCTGTTACCGGCAGGTACAGCAAAAAGGCAAACGTGCGGCCATTTCAGTTAAAATGACAACGTTTCCCGTTTTTTAACATTTAATTGTCCGGTAACGGACACAGCAGATTACACGCCTCCAGATTGCGCGCCTATGATACGTATTGTGATTGCCGACGACCACACCATCATGCGGGAAGGATTGAAGCGCATCCTCGACGGCGCGCCGGACATCGACATCGTGGGCGAAGCCATCGACGGTTTTGAAGTGCTCAACCACGTGCGCCAGGGCGGCTTCGACCTGTTGCTGCTCGACCTGTCGATGCCGGGGCGCAGCGGCGTCGACCTGATCCGGCAAATCCGCAGCGAGGCGCCCAAGCTGGCCATCCTGATCCTCACCATGCACGAGGAAGAGCAATATGCGGTGCGCGCCATCCGCGCGGGCGCGCAAGGCTACCTGACCAAGGAAAGCGCGGGCACCCAGCTGGTGGGCGCCATCCACAAGGTGGCGTCGGGACGCCCTTACATCAGCGCCGAGGTGGCCGAGCAACTCGTGCTCAACATCATGATGCCGAATGAAAGCCTGCTGCACAAACAGCTGTCGGACCGCGAATTCGAAGTCTTTTCCCTGCTGGTGGCAGGCAAGTCGATCACGGAAATTGCCAACAACCTGCACCTGAGCGTGAAAACGGTCAGCACGCACAAGACGCGCATCATGCAAAAGATGGGCATGAGTTCGCTGTCGGAAATGGTCCAGTACGCCGTAGCGCACCGCCTGCTCTCCCCCTTCAAGACGTGAAACCGGCGGCGCGCGCCCGCGCGCCGACAGTAGGAACAATCCTACTTCAGCTACCACAGCTCCTACTGCCATATTCAGCCACTGCTGATATTAATTGCATACGATTGTTGGCATACTGAAACCAGTAATCAAGTTGCTGGGAAGTTACTTCATCACACAGCAAGTCTTCAGCGAATTGAGCATTACCTGCCAGGACGCGCGCCGCCGGCCCTTTGCCGCCCCGCCGCCTTGCGCACTCCGTCATTCAACTCTGAACTACCTGTCACCAGGAGATGAACATGCTGTCCACGCAAACGCCTGAAACCCGCCCTGCAGCACCATCGCTGGCCCCCTCGTCTCCGATGGAAGCGGGGCGCCAGCGCCAGGGGCGGCTCTGGTCGAACCTGAAGGAGGTGTGCGACCTGCTGCATATCTCCAGTGCCTGCACCATCGCCGCCGACGAACTGCTGTTCCAGCACGTGCAGTTCAAGACAGGCCAGCGCGTGCATACGATCGGCCAGCCGTTCGACACCCTGTACATCGTCAATTCGGGCTTCCTGAAAACCGTGCTCATCGATGAATTCGGCAATGAACAGGTGCTCAGCTTTCCCATGAAGGGCGACATGCTGGGCGTCGACGGCATCCACTCGCGCCATTACTCGTCCGAAGCGGTGGCCCTGTCCGACTGCGACCTGATCCTGCTGCCGTTCAAGAAGCTGACGGCACTGGGCCGTGTCCACCTGGAACTGGAAAACGTCATGTACGGCGTGATGAGCCGTGAACTGGTGCGCGAGCAAGCCATGATCGGCATGCTGGGCGCCCTCAGCGCCGAAGCCCGCGTGGCCCGCTTCCTCGTCTCGCTGGCCGACCGCTTTGCGCAGATGGGCTATTCGAGCAAGCTGTTCAACCTGCGCATGACGCGCCATGAAATCGGCAGCTACCTGGGCCTGACCCTGGAAACGGTCAGCCGCACCCTGTCCGCCTTCAATGAGATCGGCCTGATCACGGTCGACCAGCGCACGATCGGCATCAAGGATCCGGACGCCCTGAAAACCCTGCGCCGCCTGCCGCCCTCGCGCTCGCGCGCCAAGCAGCTGGCCGCCGCCAAGCTGAAGGCCGA
Organism: Janthinobacterium sp. FT14W; assembly: GCF_009208755.1. Taxonomy (NCBI): domain Bacteria; kingdom Pseudomonadati; phylum Pseudomonadota; class Betaproteobacteria; order Burkholderiales; family Oxalobacteraceae; genus Janthinobacterium; species Janthinobacterium sp. FT14W. Next base: position 99,230 of record NZ_WFLL01000014.1, read on the forward strand.
CACCACCGCAACGGCCGCCGCGGCGCAATTGCTGGCCACCATTTAAACCCCACTCCGATTTCTTCAAGCTTGGCACAGGCTTGACCCGGCCAAGGCGCGCAAACGCCTTGCCGGGTCTTTTTTGCTGCCGCCCCGCCCTTGCGCGCCCCGCCTGCGGCTGCCCTCTCCTCCAGCGTGCCGCGCCAGCGCAAAAAAGCGCGGATTCCACACAAATAAGCCTTGCTTTTCGGGCCACATTCAACAATAATGCAAATACGAATCATTCTCAACTGAGATAAAGAAAGCCCAACATGCAAAGCTCAAAACCAGCCTTGATCCAGGATGCCGCTACCGCCCACGTCCGTCCTCCCGTCAGCATGGCCCAGCCGGCGCGCCGCATCACCAGCGAAGCGCTGCTGCAGCAGGGCCGCGAAGTGGAGATTGAGCACAGCGGCAAGATCTATCGCCTGCGCGTTACCCAATTGAACAAGCTGATCCTGACTGCCTGAAGCAGCACGGCAGCCAGTCACCACACTCGCCAGCCAGTCGCGCCCCGTGCGCGCAGCCAGCCAAACCACCGCACAGGAGTGTTTGATGGCGAACGACCGACCTTCCCCGATGTTTCCTTCTCCGCAGGGCCAGCAGCCTGAATTGCTGCTGTCGGCCGTGCTGCACCTGATGTCGCATTACCATGCGGGCAGTCCCTGCGAGAAACTGGCGGGCGTCATCGAACGCCACCTGCAAGCGCTGTCCGGTTCGCCCGACCTGGGCCCCGTGCTGCAAGCGACCTGCCAGCAACTGTCGCAGCAATGGGCCACCCTGGTGGCGCTGCATCAGCCCATGCCAGCGAAGACCACCTTGTTCGAGCGCCTGGCACGCATGCTGAGCGCCAAGCGCCCTGCCTCACCCCTGCCGCAATAACTTCTCTTCAATACCCCACCGCCTAACAGGATATCGCCATGTGTGACAAAGACAAGTCCCTGCCCGTGATCAGCAATTGTTCCAGCGGCGAGGCCGAAACGGCGGCGCTCGCTTCGCGCCGCCGGCGGCTGTGGGAGCTGTCGCACACCTGCCATTGCCCGCTGGTCGGCGTGGGCTTGCCATTGGGATACCTGCGCAAACTGGTGGGCAAGATGACGGGCGGGCGCGTGCTGGCCGACGACTACGAAGTGCATGTGGGCGCCGTGACGGAATGCGGCGCGCGCAACCGCCTGTCCGAGGCGCTGCAAAAGGAACTCGAACGCCGCTACGCTCCCGTGATCCTGCGCTTTCGCGGCGCCAAGACCACCGGGCAGGTAGCGCAACTGTGGCGCACGGCCGTCGCCAACGGCGACGTGTCGGGCGCCTTCTGGGCCGGCCTGACGCACCCGCGCTGCGACGCGGAGCTGGAAGAACAGATGTGCAGAGACTTGCACATGATCCAGCACCAGGCGGGCGCCTGCGTGCGCGCCGACATGGGCAAGTTCACGGCCTTGCAGGAAGAAAATGTACGCCTGACGCACGAACTGGCCAAGCTGCAACAGCGCAGCCAGGCCATGCTGACGGAAAAAACGGGCGAGCTGGAACGTCAGGAAGCCGTTCTGCTGCGCACGCGCGCCGAATCGATCGGCAAGGACAGCGTGATCGACGGCTTGCGCGCCGAGTTGACGCAATTGCAGGCAGCCATCCCGGCGCTGGAATCGCGCACGCGCCTGGTCGAGCGCCTGGCGCAAATGGATGAGCGCGAAAAGGAATTGCGCCAGCAAATCGCGGAATTGAAACAGGCGCAGCCCCGTCCGGGCGCTGCCGTGCCGCCACCGGCGGCCAGGCTGGAAGTGCCCACGGGCGGCAAGCTGAAAATGCCGATCCGCCTCGTCGATCAAAGCGTGCTGTGCGTGGGTGGACGCAGCGGCAATGTCGCCACCTACCGCGCCCTGATCGAGCGGGTGGGCGCGCAGTTCGCCCACCACGACGGGGGCCTGGAAGACAATGCCAACCTGCTCGATTCGAGCCTGGCGGCGGCCGACCTGGTGATTTGCCAGACGGGCTGCATCAGCCACAGCGCCTACTGGCGCGTCAAGGATTACTGCAAGCGCACGGGCAAGCGCTGCGTCTTCATCGACAACCCCAGCATCTCCAGCCTGGCGCGCGGCTTGCAGGAAGTGAGCGGCGAGATGGAACCGGCCGCGCTGGACGCCGCCGAATAAAGCGTGGGCGGCAGGCGCCGCCCGTGCCTATGCCTGGCGCGGATCAGGCCTGCAACTCGCGCTCGATGGCCTCGCGCAGGATCGCATCGTCGACCGTGGTGTCGGGCGCAAAGCGTCCCACCACCTTGCCCTCCCTGCTGATCAGAAACTTCTCGAAATTCCACAGCACGTCGCCCGGGCGTTCCTGCGTGATGCCGTAGCCGGCCAGCTTGGCGCGGAAATCGCTGCCCGGCTTTTCCTGCGCCCGCGGCTGCTGCTCGACCAGGCGCTGGTACAGCGGATGCTGGCCCGGGCCCTTGACGACGATTTTTTCAAACAGGGGAAATTGCACGCCAAAGGTGCCGCGGCAAAAGTCCGCGATCTCGGCATTGCTGCCCGGTTCCTGGGCGCCGAATTCATTCGCGGGAAAGCCGGCCACCACCAGGCCCTGGGCCTGCTTGTCGGCATAGAGTTTTTCCAGTCCTTCGTACTGGGGCGTCAGGCCGCAGGCGGACGCCACGTTCACCACCAGCACCACCTTGCCGCGGTATGCATCGAGGCTCGCAGGGTCGCCATTGATGCGGCGCAAGGGAATGTCGTAAATACTGTCGCTCATGATGGCTCTCCTTGGATGAAACAGCCATCATAGCCGCCCGCGCGCGAACGCGCTGGCAGCGGCCGGAAACGTCAGTAGACGTCGCGCCGGTAGCGTCCTTCGGCTGCCAGCGCGTCGAGCGCGGGCCGGCCCAGCATGTCTTGCAGGGCCTGGTCGACGCCGCCCGCCATGCCCGCCAGGCTGCCGCAGATGTAGATGGCGGCGCCCTGCTCCAGCCACAGTCTGACTTCGTCGGCATTGCCGCGCAGGCGGTCCTGCACGTAGGTGCGCTCGGCCTGGTCGCGCGAAAACGCCAGGTCCAGGCGCGGCAGATCGCCGCTGGCATGCCAGCCTTCGATCTCTTCGCGGTAATGGAAATCGTGGGCCGCATTGCGCTCGCCAAAGATCAGCCAGTTGCGCCGCTGTCCCGCCAGCACGCGGCTTTTCAAATGGCCGCGCAAGCCCGCGATGCCGCTGCCGTTGCCGATCAAAATCAGGGGACGCCGGGCATTGTCTTCCAGGCGGAAACGCCGGTGCTGGCGCAGGCGCAGCTGCACCACGGCGCCGACGTCCGCCTGCGCCGTCAGCCAGCCCGAGGCCAGGCCCAGGCTGCCATCGGGATGCGCATGCTGGCGCACCAGCAAGTGCACGCCGCCATCGCGCGGGATCGAGGCGATCGAATATTCGCGCGGCTGGGTGGAATCGGCCGGCGCGGCCACCTGCACCAGGTCGCCCGACTGCCATTCCGGCAGGCTGCCAGCCACGGGGGCCAGCTCCACATGATAGATGGCGCCGCCGGCGCTGCCGGGATTGAGCAACTGCCGGTGCGTCAAACGCCAGTCGCCGAAAGCGGGCGCGCTCCAGTCCGGCGCGTCGCTGGTGCCGGCCAGGTGGCTCAGGTGCTGGAACCACTCTTCGATGGCGGTGCCGGCGCTGCGGTCGACCTCGATGTGCCCGAACAGGCGCGACGCGCCCTGCGCCGCCAGCCAGGCGTCCAGCGCGCGGCCGAAGCCGCAGAACTGGCCATAGCTGCGGTCGCCCAGGGCCAGCACGGCGTAGTGCAATTGCGGCAGCGCCAGTTCACCCGTCATCAGGCGCCCCATGAAGGCGGCCGCATTGTCGGGCGCGTCGCCTTCGCCATAGGTGCTGACCAAAAACAGGGCCCGCTCCGCTTGCTGCAGCTCCACGGCCGTCAGTTCGGCCAGCGCGCACAGGCGCACGGGAATGCCGGCCAGTTGCAGACTCTGCGCCGTTTGCGTGGCCAGTTCCTCGGCATTGCCCGTCTGGCTCGCATATGCCACCAGCCAGGCGGGACTGTCGGCCGGCGCCGCCTTCGCGGCAGCGGCGGCACGCCGCTTGGCGCGGGCGCGCAGCCACGGCGCCAGGCATACGCCCGCATAACTGAGGGACAGGGCGGCCAGCAAGGCCAGCCGCGTCGTATCGTGCGTAAAAATCATGGAATTAAATATTCATTCGTCGAGCATGGCCAGCATGTGGCTGCTCAGCGTTTCGTGGTAGCCATGGCCGTCGCGCTGCAGGAAGCGCGCGGCCAGGCCCTGCTCTTCGGCCAGCGCCATGCCGGCATCCAAACCCAGCACCGTCAGGGCCGTCGACCAGGCGTCGGCCGCCATGCATTCGGCGTGCACGACAGTGACGGAAGCGAGTTGATTGGCGATCGGCATGCCGCTGCGCGGATCGATGGTGTGCGAGAAACGAACTGTGCCGTCCTTGAAGAAACGCCGGTAGTCGCCCGAGGTTGCGACGGACAGGCCGTGCAGCGCCAGCAGCATTTCCGGCGGATGCCGTGCATTCTCGGCACTATCGGCGGCGCCATCGACCTGCTCCAGCATGACCCACCACGGCTGGCCGTCGGGCTTGCTGCCGGCGCCGCGCAGTTCGCCGCCCACTTCCACCAGATAATGATGGATGCCCTGGCTGTCCAGGTAGCGGGCCAGGCGGTCCACGCCATAGCCCTTGGCCACGGCGGACAGATCGAGCTGCAAGCCGCCCGGCTGGCGCGCGCGACGGGCCGGCAAGTCCAGTTCCAGGCGGCGGCGTTGCCGCTGCGACAGCAGCAGGGCCACGGTATCGTCTTTCGGCGGCAGGAAGCCGGGCTGGTCGTAGCGGTTGCGGGGGCCGAAGCCCCACAGATTGACGAGGGCGCCCGCGCACGGATCATACGCGCCGCCGGACGCCCGCGACACGTGCATGGCAAAGCCCAGCACCTCGCAAAACGCGGCGGGCAAGCTGTGCCAGCTGCCCGCTTCGGCCCGGTTGAAGCGGCCCAGGTCGGACTCGTCGCTCCAGTGGCTCATTTGCGCCACGACCAGGTCCAGCTGCTGCTGCAAGCCCTGCTGCAGGTCCGCGCTGCCGGCGCGTCCCGGCATGGCGGACTCCAGCAGGCGCACCGACCAGCTGGTGCCCATCGACAGGCCGCGCAAATCCCGGATCGCGGCGCCAGGCGGCGCGACCTCGTCGGAAATATGCTGGGGCAGCAGGACCCGGCGCATCGGCAAGATGGTGAACAGGCCGCCGCTTACTGCGGCAGCACTTCCACGGAAGCCGCGTAGGTGGCACGGCGCTCCGGCATCACGGGCGGCTGGCCGGCTACGGCTGGCGCGGCCGCCGGCCAGGTGCTGCTCAGGTAATACATGCCCGCGGCCGGCACGGTGAACGTGATCTCGCCCTTGGCATCGGTGCTCTGGCGGATTTCGCCCAGCACGCCACGGTAGCGCACGCCGCCTGGCACGAGGCTGAACGCCTGGTTCGCCGCCGGCTTGCCGTCGATCAGGAAACGCCACGTGGCTTTCTCGCCCGCGCGCAAGTCGTTCGGATGCGTGACGGGCACGAATTCCAGGCCCACGCCCGTCGGCTTGAACACTTCCGTGCTGGTTTCGCCATTGCTGAAGAAGGTTTCCAGGCGCGCTGCCGTGCGCGTGATTTTCACGTCTTTCGCATCGGCCGGCAGGTCTTTCTTGAAGGTTTCCTCGTTGCCGCGGAAGCGTTTCTGCTCGCCATTGAGCGTGTAGCTGCCCATCACGTTTTGCGACACGATGGCCGCCTTGTAGGTGCCCGGCTTTTCCATCTTCACGTCGAAGACGCTGCGCAGCCGGCCCGTCAGGGTATTGGCCGGCGTGACTTTCGCGCCGTCCGGGCCAAAGACCTGCAGCGCGTCCAGGCGCAGCGGCTGGTGGTCGATCTCGAACAGGCCGTCGGACACGGCGGCATCCACCGTGACCCAGGCGTCCTTGCTTTCCACCATCGTGCTCGAGGGCACCATCCAGCCCCGGTGGGCGTGGGCGTTCATGGCCAGGCCGGCCAGGGCCAGCGCGATCAGCGGTTTATTCAGTTGCTTGAACATGATGGGTGCGCCTTTATGGTTTGATTTGGACGACGACATTGCCGAGTTCTTCCTTGCCTTTGGCAGGAACGGACTGGGCCGATTTCAGCGGCCACTGGAACGGCACGCGCACCAGTTCGCGTCCGCCCGCTTCACGCGCCGCTTCCACCACCACCTGGTATTCGCCGGCCGGCAGCTTGTCGAGCAAGGCCTTGGCGCCCGGGAAAGTCAAGGTATGTTCGCCCGGCGCGCGCGTGGCGCCGCTGACGCCGTCCACGGGCATGGCCAGGTCGCGGCCGCTCTTGCGCCACCATTGGCGCATGTCCTTGAGCCACTTCTCGCCTGCCTTGTCCTTCTTTTTCACGTCATACAGCACCGTCAGGTTGCCGACGACCTTTTGATCGGCCGTTTCCAGCCATGCCGCCACGTAGGGACGGTGATATTCCGCCACGTTCAGTTGCGGGATTTCAAGCTTGAGGGCCAGGTCGGCCGCCATCGCCGAAGTGCCGATCAGGGGAAGGCCAAGCGCCAGGGAGTAGCGTAATTTCATGGTGTGCCTGTAAAAAGGAAGAATAAAAACGATCAGTGAATAAACAGCAAGGCGATCGCGCAGGGTATCAAGATACCGAGGCCAACCATCGGCCAGGTAAATGGCCGGTTGGCCGCGTGGAACTTCAAAATCAATAAACCCGTCAGGCAAAACACGATGCAGGCGCCGGCAAAGATATCGATGAACCAGTTCCAGGCCACGCCCGTGTTGCGTCCCTTGTGCACATCGTTGAGCCAGGACACCCAGCCCCGGTCCGTCAGCTCGTATTCGGCGGCCCCGTCTTCCAGGCCGATGCGCACCCAGGCGTCGCCGCCCGCCTTGGGCAGCGGCAGGTAGACTTCGTCGGCGCTCCATTCGGCGGGACGGCCGCCCGCATGGAGCGACCACTGCTGCCTGAGCCAGGTCTCGGCGCCAGCGGGCATGGGCGCGTTGGCGCCATCATGCTGGGCCGCATAGGCGGCCAGTTCCGCCACGAGGGGCGCCGGCATGGTCGCCTGCTGGCGCGTGATGGACGGCTTCGACTCTATCTGGCTGGCGTGGTTCAGGGTGATGCCGGTGATGGCAAACAGAAACATGCCCAGCAGGCAAAGCGCTGAGCTGATCCAGTGCCATTGGTGCAAATTCTTCAGCCAGACGGCGCGGCTGGCATTGTTCTTGGCCTTGTCTGCGGCGCCCGCGTTACCCATGGTCCGCTCCCGGCCGGGAGCGCGCCAGATGGCGCGACAAGTCAGTGTGCTTCATTCCCATCCTTCAATCCAAGTCCATGCCCATAGTTCCAAACAAATGATAATGATTATCATTTATTAAGTCAATACATGGGATGCCCCGCCAGGCCGGCGTTTTGTAACAGCTTTGAAACATGGCGCGGCAGGACAGCGGCCATGCGCGCCGCTACGTAAGGTGCCGTACAGAGCCGCGTGCCGCGTCCGCCCATGCTGCTGTTCAGGACCACCATCACGGGAGCAAGCGATGCCATCATATTCCAGCGAGCAACTGGCCAGCCTCGCGGCCAGGATCAAGAATGTCAAATTCGGCATGCTGACCACCAGCGACGACATGCGCACCCTCACCAGCCGGCCCCTGACGCAGCAGCAGGTCGACAATGCCGGGCAGATCTGGTTCTTTGTTTCGGATGAGGCCGCCTATACGCGCGATCTGGCGAACAATCCGCAAGTCAGCGTCAGCTTTGTCGACACGGGCGACAGCCTGTATGTAGCCGTCTGCGGCCACGCACAGTTGCTGAAGGACCGGGCCAAGGCGGAGGAATTGTGGAATCCCCTCGTCAAGGCCTGGTTCCCGGGCGGACTCGACGATCCCAAGCTGTCGCTGCTCAAGGTCACCATCCAGTCGGCCGAGTACTGGGATAGCAGCGCCAGCAAGATGCGGCAATTCTTTGAAATGGCCAAGGCCGCCATTACGGGCGAGACGCCGAAGGACGTGGGCGAACACGGGCGAGTCGATCTATAGCCGAACCGCCATATTTTACCCGGGTGTTATTGACTTTTAATTTAACCCGGGTAAAATTACCTGCATTCCCAAGGAGGCAAACATGCACACGCAAACCCAGGCAACAGCCCAGCTCACCGCTTTCGCGGGCAAACGCAAGGTGGCCGCCGGCCCCTTGCACGCGGTGGCGCAAACCTTGAAAGAACTGGTGACGCGCGATCCCGATGCGCAAATCCTGATTTTCGACGACGCCAGCGGCAGCCAGGTCGACCTGAACCTGCACGGCAGCCTGGCCGACGTGCTGCAGCGCCTGCCGCGCGCAGCGGCGCCGGCACAGGCTGACGCTCCCCCGCCCCCGCGCACGGCGGGCCGCCCGAAGCTGGGCGTGGTGGCGCGCGAAATCACCCTGCTGCCCCGGCACTGGGACTGGCTGGCGACCCAGCCGGGCGGCGCCTCCGTGGCCTTGCGCAAATTGGTGGAACACGCGCAACGGGGCAACAAGGCGCACGACGAACAGCGCCAGGCGCGCGAAGCGGCGTATAAAGTCATGAATGCGCTGGCCGGCGATGCGCCGGGCTTTGAGGAAGCCAGCCGCGCCCTGTTCGCCGGCAAGCAGCCAGCGTTTCTTGTCTGCGTGCAGGAATGGCCAGCCGACGTGCGCGAACACGTCTTGCAGCTGGCCCAGCGGGGATGGGCCGGGGATTAGGCGCAGGCGGACAGTTCAGACACCCGTGCTGCCCGTGGTATCGGGGGCGTCATCGGCGCTCTGCCGGCTCTGCCCGGCGGAACCGGACTGGTGGTGCGGCAAGCGGTCGGCACGCCGCACTTCGCCGATGGAAAACAGATCGTCGCCGATATCGAGCCCCTGCTCGCTATCGACCAGCACAAAGCTTTCGGCCGACTCGGCCGTGCTTTGCTTGCTGCCTGCCGCGGACGGCGTGCCGCCCTGGCTATTGCCGGGCTGCGGCATATTCGAGTTTCCCATCATCTTCTCCCTGATCGTGTATGCGAGTTGACTGCGAGGTGATTGCAAGGTAATTACAAGGTCATTGCGTCGGCCATGGCCCGGCGCAGGCGCCATGGCCGGAGCAGCTACTTCATCATAGTCCATGCCTGCTGCATTGCATCAAAATTTTTCTCGCGGCCGACAGCGCTGCAAGTGACCAGCGGAAATACGCGATTCCCGCTGGCCAGGCCTGCCTTGCTACTGCTTCCGCCGACTTGCGCTTACTTGTTGCGCGAGCCGGACGACCCCGAACCCGCACCGCCGCTTTGCTTGTTGCCGCTGTCGCGGTTGGCATCCTGGTTCAGGCTGGCGTTGTCACGCGTACCGCCGGAGCTGGCGGCACTTTGCCGGTTGGCATCGTTCTTGTGGCTTTGGCTGCCTGCGCGGCGCGCTTCTTCCGACGTGAATTCATGGGCCGTGCCCTTTTCATGGGCGGCGCGCCCCCCTTCGCTGGCGATTTCGCGTTGCTGGGCGGGGTCCATGGAAGCAAAGCCACGTTTGCTGGTATCGCTTTGCTTGCTGCCGCCGCTGCTACTGCTGCCCGTTTTACTACCTTGCTGTTTATTGTCGCTCGATGTGGCCATGATGATCTCCTTGAACGATGGAATCAGAAAACAGTGCAAAACATGCAATTCTTTCCCCTCGCATGGCAAGGGAACCGTCATCTTAGTGCGCGCATAGGGCACAAGAAATAGGAGGATGGCAAAAGCGCATGTAGGATGAGTCCCGCCCGTGGTGGCATAGTTACTTTCAGTTTTCCACCAAAAGTACCAGACACTCAGCAGTTAGCGCGAACGGGGGAAATCGCCGCGTCCGCGGTCACGTACACGCGCTCGCCAACGGCTGGCCTGTCGCCCGTAAAAGCACCAGGCGGGGGCAGGATGGCGCGCCGCCGCCCAGCTGCTGCAGTTGCGCCAGCGGGTCTTTCATCCGCGAGATCAGCGGCGACACCGCCAGGGCAGGATGTCAGGAAGCGAACAGGATGGCCCAGAACAGCATCAGCAAGCCTGCGATCGACACGCACCACACGAGCGTGCGCACGACGGGCACGCCAAACGCGTACAGGGGCAGGTACAGCACGCGCGCGGCCAGGTACAGGGCGGCGCCGTACAGGGTCAGCGCGCTTTCCTGTGCCGTGACGTGGGCGATCAGCACGGCGGCAGCAAACAGGGGCAGGGTTTCAAACAGGTTGGCCTGGGCCCGCTGCAGGCGGCCCGTGATCTTGCCCACGGGCGGGCCGCCGCCGTCGCGCGCGCTCACGTTATAGGCCGTACCCGTTTCGCGCGTGCGGAACAGCGCGGGCAGCAGGATTTGCACCAGGGCCAGCACGAGGGTACAGCCAAGCATGGTCAGTTCAGGAGTCATCAGTTCGCCTCTGCGGGGTGGGACGGGCTGGCCATGCTGGTGCGTGCCCGTCAGGGTTGGTCGAGTGCTGCTTGCAACTCCATCAAATCATACGGCTTGCGCAAGACGCTGGCGGAAAAGCCCAGTTCATCCATCGATTCCTTGCCATAGCCCGTGGAAAAGATGATGCGCATGTCAGGCTTGTCGCGCAGCACCATGCGTGCCAGCGCGATGCCGGACATGCCGGGCAGGCTGACATCGGTAAACAGGATATCGAAGTCTTGCTCGTTGAGCAACTTCCACGCCGCCTCGCCATCGGACACGCCGCTGACCGTATGGCCCAGCATGCCCACCAGCTCGCACACCATCAGCTGGGAATCGAGATTGTCTTCCACCACGAGAATTTTCATCGATGTCGGCATGTCCCCCTGCGGTACCAAGGCATGGCCCGTCAAGTCCAGCCCTGGCGTGCCGCCTCCCAGCACGCTGGCCGCCAGGCTGCCTGCCGCCTGCATGCCGGCCAGCGGCGCGCCGGACCGCTCGAACTGGCGCGCGCGCAATTGCTGCTGGCGGTTGGCCAGCACATGGCGCAGCTTGCGCGCCAGCTCTTCGCGCCGGTACGGCTTGCTGAGCAATTCCACGCCCGCATCGAGCCTGCCTTCATGCACGATGATGTCTTGCGCATAGCCCGAGGTAAACAAGACGGCGATATCGGGCTGCAACTCGCGCGCCTGGCGCGCCATCTCCGTGCTGCTGACGGGACCGGGCATGATCACGTCCGTAAACAGCAAGTCGATCTGCGCGCCGCTGTGCAGCACGGCCAGCGCGCTTTCGCCATCTTCGGCCTTGAGCACCGTGTAGCCGAGCGCGCCCAGCATGTCGACCACGGTTGTGCGCACGCCCACATCGTCTTCCACCACCAGCACGGTTTCCGTGCCGCCCGTGACGACGCCGCTCAATTCCAGTTCCTCGTCCGCCTCGGCCATCAGGGATCGGGGCAAATAGATTTTGACTCCCGTGCCCACGCCAGGTTCACTGTAAATGCGGATATGGCCGCGGCTTTGCGTAACGAAACCATACGCCATCGACAGGCCCAGGCCCGTGCCCGCGCCTTCCGGCTTGGTGGTGAAGAACGGCTCGAACGCGCGCTGCAGCACGGGACCGCTCATGCCGCGGCCCGTATCGGTCACGGACAGCATCACATATTGCCCGGCCGGCACGTCGACCAGGTTGTGCACATACTGTTCGTCGAGCACCACATTGCCCAGCTCGATGGTCAGCTTGCCCACGCCATCCATGGCGTCGCGCGCATTGATGGCCAGGTTGAGGATGACGTTCTCGATCTGGCTGCGGTCGACCAGGGTATTCCACAGCCCGCCGCCGCCCACCAGCGTGATGTCGATCGCTTCGCCCAGGGCGCGCCGCAGCAGCGCATCCATGTTGCGCACCACGCGGGCCAGGTCGGCCACCACGGGCTTCAATGGCTGGCGCCGCGCAAATGCCAGCAGGTGCGACGACAGCTTGGCGCCCCGCTCGACGGCGGCAATCGCCGTCTCCAGGCGCTGGCGCATGAGGCCATCCGTGCCCGTCAGGTGGTGCAGCAAATGCAAATTGCCGGAGATAATTTGCAGCACATTATTGAAGTCGTGCGCGATGCCGCCCGTCAGCTGGCCCACGGCTTCCATCTTTTGCGCCTGGCGCAAGGCATCTTCGGCCTTGGTGCGTTCGTTCACTTCCTGTTCGACACGGTGCTCCAGCGTTTCGTTCAATTCATGCAGCGCTTTTTCCACGCGGCGCCGGTCCGTGATGTCCGTCTTGACGGCGATCAAGGAACGCGTGTGTCCCTGCTCATCGACCAGGCGGCTGACATTGCTCGACACCCACACCTGCGAGCCATCGGGCTTCAGGTAGCGTTTTTCCAGCGAGAACGATTCGCCCGTTTCCACCAGGCGCCGGAACAGCACGTTGTTGCCGGGCACGTCCGCCGGATGCATGATGTCGTTCATGTTCAAACTTAGCAATTCCTCGGCGGAACGTCCCAGCATGCGGCACAGGGCGCCGTTGACGCGCTGGAAACGGCCGTCGAGACCCAGCTCGGACAAGCCCACGGACGCCTGGCCGAAAATGGCCGCCATGCGCTCCTGGCTGGCGTTCAGTTCATCCTCGATCTGGCGCCGCTCCGTCACGTCGAACGACACGCCCACGTAGCGGCGCTGGCCCGGCACGCGGCCCGCCACCACCTCGCCCTGGCGCGCGATCCAGCGCAGCGCGCCATCGACGGGGCGGCGCACGCGGTACTCCACGTATTCAAGGGGATTTTGCGCCAGATCCAGCTTGCTGGGCCCGACCTTCTGCCGGTCGCGCGCATCGACCAGGCTCACCAGCAAGCGTTCCGTCACTTCCTCGCCATCGGCAATGCCCCACTGGTGGCGGAAGGTGGGCGATACGACCATCGCGCCCGTCTCGGGGAACCATTCGAAGGTGCCGATGCCGCCCGCCTGCTGGGCCAGGCGCAAGCGCTCCTCGCCTTCCATGCGCTCGGTGACGTCGATGCCTTCGACGAGGATGCCCGTGACCGCGCCCTCGTCATCCTTGATGGGCTGGTAGACGAAGTCGATCAGGCGCTGGCCCGTCTGCCCATCGGCCGTCTGCAAATCCACTTTGACCTGGCGCCCTTCATACGGTTCGCCGCTGCGGTAGACCTGGTCCAGCAGGCCGATGAAGCCCTGCGCCTTGACTTCGGGCAAGGCCGATTCGACGGTCTTGCCCAGCAGCTCAAGTTCGGGGCGCCCCACCAGGCGCAGATAGTGTTCGTTCGCCAATTCAAATACATGCTGCGGCCCCCGCAGCATGGCCATGAAACTGGGCGCCTGCTGGAACAGGGCGCGCAGCAGCGCGCGTTCCTCGCCCAGGCGGCGGTTGGCCGCGCGCACGGCCTCGCTCTCCGTCTGCAAGGTGCTATTGAGTTCGCCCAGCTCCGCCGTGGCCAGCTTCAGCTGGCGCCCCTCCTCCATGCGCGCCGTCAATTCCAGCGCCGTGCACAGCACGCCGTCCACCTGGCCGTCGGCGCCATGCACGGGCGTATAGAACAGGTCGAAGCAGATATCCGCCGGTATTCCCTCACGCAGCAGCGGCAAGCAGCTCTCGCGGTGCACCTGCGTCTCGCCGCGCAATCCGGCCGCGAGGATGCGCGCGTTCCAGTCCCAGATTTCAGGCCAGACGGCCGGCACCGTGCCGCCCAGCGCCGCCGGATGGCGCGCGCCGGCAATCTGGATGTAGTCGTCGTTGTAAATCATGACGTGCTGCGGTCCCCACATCAGCACCATCGCCATCGGCGAATGGAGCACGATGTCGACGCTGGTGCGCAAATTGGCGGGCCAGCCGTCCAGCGGGCCAAGGCCGGTGGCGGACCAGTCGTGCTGGCGCACCAATTCGCCCATGCTGCCGCCGCCGCGCGGCCAGGCTGGCGCGCTCATGGAGCCAGTCCCGCTTGCACGCACACCTGGCACTTGCGCGGAATGCGCACCGTCGCCACCGTGCCCTGCGTGGCCGTCGAACTGAGTTCGACCGTGCCGCCATGCGCCTTGACGAACATATTCACCGTGTACAGGCCCAGTCCCAGGCCCTGCCCCGTCTTGCGCTTCTCGCCCGCCTGCTGGAACGGCTCGAACAAAGTGGGCAGCAAGGCGGCGGGAATCACGCCGCGATTGAGAATGCGCAACTCGATGCTGTCGGCGGCGCGCCCGTCGAGGGCCAGCTGCACGGGCGTGCCCGGCTCGCCATGCGTGATGGCATTGCATAAGAGATTCGAGATCACTTGCGACAGCAAGCCCGCATCGCACTGCCCGTGCAGCTCGCCCACGCTGCTGACCTCGACCAGCGGGGCCTGGCCGGCCGTCTCGAATTCCTCGACGATGGCGCGCGCCAGCGCCAGGTAGTCGTGCGTGCTGCTGCGCAACTCCATCGTGCCGGAGCGGATGCGCGCCAGGTCCAGCAGCTGGTCGACCATGCGCGCCATGCGCTTGGCGCTGCTTTCGATGCGCTGCGCCGTGACCACCACCTTCGGGTGGTCGCTCATCATCGGCAACAGCATGGCGCCGTTCATCACCACCGACAAGGGCGTGCGCAAGTCGTGGCCCAGCACGGCCGTGAACAGCTCGTTCAAGTGCAGCGCATGCTTGAGCTCATCTAGCTGGGCCGACAATTCGCGTTTCTGCTGGTACAGCTGGACCAGCACCGCCACCTTGCTTTGCAAGGCTTTCACGTCGATGGGCTTGTACAGGAAATCGACGGCGCCCGCCTCGTAGCCACGGAAACTGTAGCTCGGTTCGCGCGACGCGGCCGTGAGGAAAATCAGCGGTATGCTGCGCGTGCGTTCGCTGCCGCGTATCAGTTCGGCCAGCTCGAAACCATCCATCTGCGGCATTTGCACATCGATCAGGGCGAGTGCGACCTCATGCGTCAACAGCAATTCCAGCGCTTGCGCGCCCGAACTTGCCTTGAGGATGACAATGCCGGGCCGTGCCAGCACGGCTTCGGCGGCGACCAGGTTTTGCGCGATGTCGTCAACGACGAGGATATGGATAGGTGCGGTCACGGAGTAGTCTTCAGGCATCGCAACGGCAAGATGCCATCGTGTTTCAATATGGATATAAATATTGCTTCAGTTTTTGCATATATTACACGCACTGCTCCACTCCCATTCACTTGTCTCCGCCTTCGCCGAGCAAGGCCAGGCTGGCGGCCATTTGCGGTAAATCGAGCACGCGGTCGGCGCCGGCCCGCCTGAGCGCGGCGGCCGGCATGCTGCCACAACTGGCCCCCGCTGGCTCCTGCACCCAGGCGCTGCCGCCCAGCTGCCGCACTCTCGCCAGGCCCGCCGCGCCGTCGGCCGAGGCGCCCGTCAGGATGATGGCCAGCATGGCACGCCGGTAGGCGTAGGCGGCCGTTTCCAGCAGGACATCGATGGACGGGCGCGAAAAATACACGGGTTCTTCCTGCGACAGGG
Source organism: Janthinobacterium sp. FT14W (assembly GCF_009208755.1). Classification (NCBI taxonomy): domain Bacteria; kingdom Pseudomonadati; phylum Pseudomonadota; class Betaproteobacteria; order Burkholderiales; family Oxalobacteraceae; genus Janthinobacterium; species Janthinobacterium sp. FT14W. The sequence continues at coordinate 114,663 of NZ_WFLL01000014.1, forward strand.
AAAAACAGCCATCGGGTTCGACTTGCAGGTGGTAATCGGGCGGGGCGAAGTAGACGGTGCCGCCTTGCAGCGGTTCCTTGTCCTGCGCTTCGCGCAAGGGCAGCTGGCAGCGCTCCGCATACAGCTGCGGCAACTGGCTGGAGCGGCCCGGCGCCAGGTGCAGCACCACCACCACGGCCGCGCGGCAGGTGGCGGGCAAGGCGCGCAGCACGATGCCCAGCGCTTCCACGCCGCCGGCCGAGGCGCCGATGGCGATCAGGCGCAGGCCCGCAGGCGGCGGCGCCACCTCCGAGCTGGGCAAGCCTGCCTGTGCGCTGTGCGGCATCGGCCTAGGCCCGCTGGAAGATGCGTTCAGCCTGGCTCAGCTCGTTGAAGCTGGCCGCATGGCGGCTGAAATGCAGGCTTTCCTTCATGCCCAGGCCCAGGAAGCCCCGGTTCACCAGCGCTTCGTGGAACAGGCCCAGGGTGCGGTCCTGCAAGTCTTTATTGAAGTAAATCATGACATTACGGCAGGAAACCATGTGTACCTCCGAAAACACGCTGTCCGTCGCCAGGCTGTGGTCGGCAAAGACGAACTGGCGCCGCAGACGCCGGTCAAAGATGGCGCCCTTGTAGGCGGCCGTGTAATAGTCGGACAGCGAACGCTTGCCGCCCGCCAGCTGGTAGTTTTCGCTGAACTGGGCGATGCGCTCGATCGGATAGATGCCCGCTTCGGCGGCGGCCAGCGCCTCGACATTGATATCGGTCGCATAGATCATGCTGCGTTCGAGCAAGCCTTCCTCTTCCAGCAAGATGGCCAGCGACCACACCTCTTCCCCGCTGCTGCAGCCGGCCACCCAGATCTTGATGGAGGGATAGGTATGCAGGATGGGCACGACTTTTTCGCGCAAGGCGCGGAAATACGCGGGATCGCGGAACATCTCGCTCACCTGCACGGTGAAAAATTGCAGCATCTGCGCAAACATGGCCGGCTCGTGCAAGATGCGGTCCTGCAACTGCGACAGGCTGGCGCAGCCGAAGCGCTCCATGGCCTGGCGCATGCGCCGGCGCAACGACGCCACCGAGTAATCGCGGAAATCGTGCTGATATCTCAGCAAGATTCCTTCAAGCAATAACTTCAATTCGATATCGAAAATATCATCATCTAGCAATTTGACATCCACCCTTCCATGCACGCTGCGTTCCCGGCCCCACGCCGCTTCGCGCATGCATGGGGCCAGCCGGAATGCTAGCAGATCGTCGCCGATTTTCCCGCAGGAAAAGCATCAGTTAGGTACGCTGGCGTACACTGGGCCATCTTTTTCAGGCATCCACGCCCTTCATGCCCTCCTGCGTGTAACGCGCACCTGCCGCCATGCCCAAAGGAAAGGCCGCGCTCATCGCCGCCAGTTCCGCCCCGCCCAGCGGCACGGCCAGCGCACCCAGGTTGTCGTGCAGGTAGGCGAGGCGCTTGGTGCCGGGAATGGGGATGATGTCGTCGCCCTGGGCCAGCAGCCAGGCCAGCGCCAGCTGGGCCGGCGTGCAGCCCTTGTCGCGCGCCATCTCGCGCACCCGCGCGACGATGGCCCCGTTGTGCACCCGGTTTTCGGCCGCGAAGCGGGGATTGAAGCGGCGAAAGTCGCCCGCCTCCAGGCTGTCCTCGCCGGCGATGGCGCCGGTCAGAAAACCGCGCCCCAGGGGGCTGTAGGCAAAGAAACTGGCGCCCACGGCGCGGCAGGCGGCCAGCACGCCCTGCTCCGGCTCGCGCGTCCACAGCGAGTATTCGCTCTGCACGGCCGCCACGGGGCAGAGCGCCGCCGCGCGCAGCAAGGTGGCGGCGCTCACTTCGCACAGGCCCACGGCGCGAATTTTTCCTGCTTGCAGCAGCTGCGCCAGCGCGCCCATCGATTCCTCCAGCGGCGTCTCCAGGTTCAGCCGGTGCAGGTAGAACAGATCGATGGCGTCCACGCCCAGGCGCGCCAGCGACGCTTCGCACGCCTGGCGGATGGTGGCGGGGGTATTGTCGATGCGGCGCGCATAGCCGCCCGCCTCGCGCGCCAGGCCGCACTTGGTGGCCACCAGCGCTTGCCCCCGCCGGCCTTGCAAGAAACGTCCCAGCAATTGCTCGTTGTGGCCAAAGCCGTAGGCGTCGGCCGTGTCGAACAGGGTCACGCCCGCCGCCAGGGCCGCTTCCAGGGTGGCCAGCGATTGCGCCTCGTCGGTGGCGCCATAGAATTCCGACATGCCCATGCAGCCCAGACCCAGTGCCGAACTGGTCAAGCCGCTGTTGCCGATGCGTCGTTGTTGCATGCTGTTCTCCTCAAGTGTCGATATCGATGCCGCCAGTCTGCACCGCGCCGGGTGCCGGGGGAATGTGCGATTTCGTGATACCTTTCTGGTATGAGAGCCCTCGATACCCATTCCTTGCACCTGTTTTGCGCCGTCGCCCGCTGCCTGAACTTCCGCCAGGCGGCGGAGCAATTGCACATGACGCAGCCGCCCCTGTCGCGCGCCATCAGGCTGCTGGAAGACCGGCTGGGCACGCGCTTGTTCGAACGCGACACGCAGGGCGTGGCCCTGACGCAGGCGGGCCGCACCTTGCTGCCGCAGGCGCTGCACATCCTCGCTTTGCTGGATAAGGCGCAAGCATCGCTGCAGCAGGACAGCGCGCCCGCGCGCCTGCGCCTGGGCCTGACCAGCTCGGTGGAAGCCGGCCTGTTCCGCCCCCTGCTCGATGCCCTGGGCAAGCAATTGGGCACGCTGCGCCTGGAATTGACGGCGGCGCCCTCGCCCCGCCTGGTGGCCGCCGTGCGCAAGGGCCAGCTGGACGCGGCCCTGCTGGCCCTGCCCAGCGCCACCTTCGAGCTGGCCGTGCAGCCGCTGGCGCGCCAGCCCATGCTGCTGGCCCTGCCCGCCGGGCACCGCCTGGCGAAAAAGCGCAAGCTGGGCCTGGCCGATATTGCCCAGGAATCCGTCTACTGGTTCGAACGGGCGCGCCAGCCCGCCTTTTTCGACCATTGCCAGCAGGTATTTCGCCGCCATGGTTTTGCTCCCGTTTTTTTGCGCGAGGCGTCCGACCACCATGTGCTGCTCAGCGACGTGGCGGCCGGCAAGGGCATGGCCCTGCTGGCCGCTTCCTTCCGCGCGCTGCGCCTCGCAGGGGTGGCATACCGGCAACTGGTGGAGGGCGAGGAACTGGCGGCCGGCATCGGCCTGGCCTGGCGGGAAGGGCACGGCCATGCGGCCCTGCCCCTGCTGCGCCGGCTGGCGGCAGAGGTGCTGCAGGAGTGAAGCGCAAGGGGCGGCGCACGCGGACGGGCCAGACGCGCTACCATAGCGCCTTCCCCAATTTCAGCCACCACCACGACCATGACGTTTACCATCAGCGACGCCGCCTACGGCACCGATACCCCCGCCGCCAAGCAAGCCATGTATGCGGACCTGCGTTCGCAGCTGCAGGGCTTGCTGGCGGGCGAGAGCGATTTCATCGCCAATACGGCCAACTTCAGCTCGCTGGTCTTCAACACCATGCCTGGCCTCAACTGGGCCGGCTTTTATTTCCTCAAGGGTGAGGAACTGGTGCTGGGACCGTTCCAGGGCAAGCCCGCCTGCATCCGCATCAAGAAGGGCCGCGGCGTGTGCGGCACCACCGTGGTCGAAGGCAAGTCCATCGTCGTGCAGGATGTGCACGCGTTTCCCGGCCACATCGCCTGCGACGTCAATTCCCGCTCGGAACTGGTGGTGCCCGTGTTTGCGCACGGCGAGATCATCGGCGTATTCGACCTCGACAGCCCCCTGACGGGCCGCTTCGACGATGTCGACGCGCAAGGCGTCGAATCGCAGGTGCGCGTGCTGGAAACAACTATCGTTGCCGAATAATCAGTTGCCGGACTTGACGGCGATGAATTCGCCCTTGCCCACCGTCGCCAGGCACGTCGTATAGCGGCTGTCGGCGCGGATGGCGTCGAGGAAGCCCGCCATGTCCGCGTAGTGCGAGCTGGCGTTGTCGACCACCAGCACGCCGCCGGCGGCCAGCACGCGGTCCAGCTGCGGCCACCACTGCGCGTATTGCTGGCGCGCGGAATCGAGAAAGATGAAATCGTAGGCGCCGTCGGCCGCATCGCGCAGCACGTCGCCCGCGTCCGCCAGCAGCTGCCCGATCACGCCCTGCAATTGCGCGCGCGCAAAATTAGCATGCGCCATGTCGAACTTGTCCTGCGCCTTTTCCACCGTCACCACGCTGCCGCCAAGCGAGCGCGCCGCGCGCGCCAGCCACAGGGTCGAGTAGCCGTTCGAGGTGCCGATTTCCAGCAGCCGGCGCGCGCCGTGCGCGTGCACGAGCACGGCCAGCAGTTCGCCCGTATCGCGCGTGATGTTGAGCATGCGGCTGGCGCGCTCCGTGTGCGCCGCATCGTTGCTGCTACCGAATGCTTCGAGTTCGCTTAATAGGGTATCAAGGGTGTCGATGCCGTGCATGCTGCCTCCTTGTGCAAAGCATCAGCATAGCAAAAAAACTAGGCCGTGGCACGGCGCAGGGGGCGCTTCAGGTATTGCACCATCACCACGCCCAGCAGGGTCACGCCGCCGCCGATCACATCATAGCTGTGCAAGGTTTCCCCGAGGAACAGCATGGCGATGAGGACGGTAAACACGGGCAGCAAGTTCATCAGGGTCGTGGCGCGGCTGGGCCCCAGCTTGGCCAGCCCGTGCATCCACAAGAACGGCGCGATGACGGAGGCGGGGATGCCCGCAAACAGCACCAGCGGCAAGCCGGCGCCCGTGACGGGCGGCGCGGACTGGCTCAGGTAATACACGAACAGCACGGGCACGGCGCACCACACCTGGATCAGCAGCGAGTGCCAGTTATTCAGGGGAATCTTCCAGCGCTTGAGCAGCACGCCGTAGCCCGCATACGACAGGCAGGCCAGCAGCATCAGGCCATCGCCCACGGCCGCGCCATGGGCGATCAGCGCGGCCGGGTTGCCATGGCTGAGCAAGTAGCCGAGTCCCAGCAGCGACACCAGGCCGCCAAACACGCCGCCCACGGTAGGCGCCTCGCCCAGCAACAGCACGGACAGGCCCACGGCCAGCAAGGGCATCAAGGATGCCAGGATGCCCATATTGGTGGCCGTCGTCGTCTGCGCGGCGATGTACGCGAAGCACTGGTACATGACCATGCCCAACATGCCCAGCACAAACAATTTTCCCAGATACGGTTTCACCACGGCCCGCTGTTTCCACACGGGACGGGCAAACACCAGCGCCAGCAGCACGCCGGCCAGCAGCCAGCGGTAGAACGAGATGGCGGCCGGGTCGATCACGCCCACGGCCATCTTGCTGACGATGGTATTGATGGCCCAGATCAGGACGGCGATCACGGGAAACAGATAATGCCTGGTGTGCATGCGGTACTCCATTATTCAGTGAGCGCCATTTTCGCATGGTCCGATTTCATGGATATAATGCATATCGGACAAACGATACAAAGAACAGGACAATATGGCCAGCAACCAGCATTTCCCCGCCGTTTCCGACACCCTGCCCTATCCCGTCTACTTTCGCCTCGACGACTATCACGCGCACCAGCAGTTCGATTACCAGAGCCATCCGTGGGGCCAGCTCACGTATTGCTCCTCGGGCGTGATGGAAATCATGGTGGCGGGCCAGCGCTACCTGTCGCCGCCCCAGTACGCCGTGTGGATACCGCCCGAGACCTTGCATGACGGCTATATCCGCCAGGACGTGACCTTTCACTCGGCCTACATCGATGCCAGCCTGTGCGCGCATCTGCCGGCCCGGCCCTGCGCGCTGGTGCTCAGTCCCTTGCTCAAAGCCATACTCGGCGACTTTGCCGAACGGGGCGTCACCACGCCCGCCACCGAAGCCGACCGGCGCCTGGCGCAAGTGCTGGTTGACCAGTTGCAGCTGGCGCCCTGCAGCCGCAACTACCTGCCCGGCAGCGACGAACCCGTCATCGCGGCGCTGCTGGCCGCCCTGCAGGCGGACCCGGGCAGTAACCGCTCACTGGCCGAGTGGGCCGCGCAATTGCACGTAACGGAGCGCACCCTGGCGCGCCGCTGCCAGCGCGAGCTGGGCATGCCGTTTGGCGAATGGCGCCAGCGCCAGCGTTTCCTGGCCGCCCTGCCCCTGCTGGAACGGGGAGCAAGCGTGCAGGCGATCGCGCTGGAACTGGGCTACAGCACGGCCTCCGCCTTCATCGCCATGTTCCGCCGCCAGAGCGGCGGCACGCCGGACCAGTTCCGCCGCGGCCTGCGCTGAAAAAGGGGCCGGGGGTAGCCGCCTTGTCATATGGGGATGCTAAAATTCAAACATCTTTCCAGAGAGCAAAAGGATGCGCATGAATGCCAGCACTGAAACGGCCCGTGAAACCCCAGGCAGCGAGGATGCGCCTCCGGTAGCAGAGACGGCCGTGACGGCGCCAGCGCCCATCCGCCTGGACAAGGAAGAGATCCCCACCGTGCTGGGCAAGCTGCGCACCCTGGTGCAGGACAAGACGCGTTTCGAGCCGCACGACATCACGCCGCTGGGCGAGGAAGACGTGCTGCAGGATTTCTCTCTGCAAGCCAATTACGCACTGGAAGCGCGCTTCGAACAGCGCGTCATCAATGGCTATTTCGCCCCAGCGGGCAACGACTGCCGCTGCGGTTCCCATGAAGTGGGAGCACTCGCTCACGCGCAGGAAAAGGAGCGGCTGCGCCGCGCGGCGGGCAAGCTGGACAATGCCTTGCGCCAGGCGGGCCAGGCCTACAACGGCGTCGAGGCGGGCGTCTACCTGCCGCACGCCGTCAAGTACTGGCACCTGGACACCTGCGGCACCTGCCACGGGAAGGGCCGCATCGGCTGCCATACCTGCCACGGCGCGACGACGGAGACGTGCTGGAGCTGCCACGGCGGGCGCACCGTCAGCTGCAACGCCTACGGCTGCTACGGCAGCGGCAAGGTGTCGTGCTCGTATTGCAGCGGCAGCGGCACCGTGGCCGAGCAAGTCACCGACTACGTGACGGTGCAAGTGCCCACTACCACCTACAGCAACGGCAGCTCCCATACCAGCTACCACAGCGAAACGCGCACGCAGTACCGCACCGAATACCGCTCCTGCTACCATTGCAGCTACGGCAAGGTCAGCTGCACCACCTGCCACGGTGCCGGCAACGTCAATTGCGGCACGTGCCGCGCCAGCGGCCAGGTCACGTGCCGCACCTGCAGCGGCGCGGGCGACTTGCGCTGCAACCCCTGCGACGGTTCCGGCAAGGTGGGCAAGGCGGCGTGGGTCGACGTGCACGTGGCGCCCGGCTACAGCGTCAGCCTGCCCAAGCAGGCGCCCGACGACGCGCGCCGCATCCGCGACAAGGAGAGCGTGCACTCACTGGCGGCCATCGCCAGCAGCCTGGCCCTGGCGAAAGTGAGCATTTACAATGAAGACGAGCCGCAGGAAGTCGACGCCCTGTACGCGGCCAGGCTGCGCATCGTGCGCCTGGACGCCGCCTGCAATGGCGACAAGCACCACCTGGTGGCGTATGGCACGGACCTGCGCTGGCTGACCCTGGACGACATCGTGGAAAAGCTGCTGCGCGGCGACCTCAAGGCGCTCAGCGACGCGCTGGCCGGCAGCGCCGACGACGGCCTGTTCTCGGCCCACGTGCAGGGTTTATTAACGCCGCTGCGCGACGTGGCCGCGTCGGAACTGAATGCGGACGTGATCGAGTCCGTCCTCAGCGGCGAAGCGGACCATGCGCACGTCGATGTCGTCTCCGCCGACTATGCCAACAATGTGCGCACCTGCGTGCTGGGCGCGCTGCGCCAGGTCTACACGCGGCTGGCCAAGCAATTCTGGTGGAAGAGCGCGCTGGCCGCCCTGGCCGCCGCCATCGCCACCTGGTTTTTCGCCGGACGCGGGGCCGCCGCCGTGGCCGGCCTGCTCGTCACGGGCGCCGGCTACTGGCTGTTCAACCGCAAGGTAAAAGCCGTGCTGAGCGAAGCGCTGGGCGGCGAGCGGCAGGCGCTGCGCGCCATGCAGATCGCCGGCAAGGGCCGCCGCAACCAGCTGGCGCAAGTGCTGATCCTCGCCCCCGCCAGCCTGGCCGTGCTGGCCGCCAGCTATGGCTTGCCCGCGCGCGTGCGCCCGGCTGCTGCGCC
>NZ_WFLL01000150.1:0-337 GCF_009208755.1 Janthinobacterium sp. FT14W
TTTCCGAAAACGTCAAATCCGCCGGCAAGCGCTCGATGCCGGGCAGCAGCGGGGGCGGCGCGCATTTCGCCCTGACCAGCATGGCGGCGGCGCTGATGCTCGGGTATGGCTCCCTGGCCCTGGCGGGACCGGCGGGCGGCACGGTGGTGGCGGGCCAGGCAACGATCAACGGTACGCCGGGCAATACCGTGATTCAGCAGGGCAGCCAGAACGCCGTCATCAACTGGGCCAGTTTTAATATCGGCAAGGGCGAATCGGTGCAGTTCCAGCAGCCCAACAGCAACGCGGTGGCCCTGAACCGCGTGCTGGGCAATGACGGCACGACCATCCTGGGCAA
>NZ_WFLL01000151.1:0-331 GCF_009208755.1 Janthinobacterium sp. FT14W
GTGGTGCTGCCTCCGCCGCAGCCGGCGGCGGAGGCAGCACCACGGCCGGCGGTGCCGGCACGGGCACCGGTGGCACGGGGGGTACAGGGACGGGCGGTACGGGCGGTACGGGCGGTACGGGTGGTACGGGCGGCACGGGCGGCACCGGTGGTACGGGCGGCACCGGTGGTTCCACCGGCGGCCAGGGTGGCACGGGCAATCAATCCACCACCACCACGATCACCGATGCGGCCGTGCTGGCCGCCGCCGCGGCTGTCGCCGCCGCCAACAACGCCCTGGCCGATGATGCCGCCGCCGCCGCGGCAGCAGCCACGGCAGCCGCGGCGCTGGC
>NZ_WFLL01000152.1:0-330 GCF_009208755.1 Janthinobacterium sp. FT14W
TGCTGAGCGCAGGCAAGGATGTGCGCGCCACGCTGACGGGCGACTTGACGAACACAGGTTTGCTGTATGCGGGCCGCGACCAGCAGTGGACGGTGGGCGGCGCGCTGGCCAACAGCGGCTCCATCGCGGCGCTGGGCAATACGACCCTGCAGGCCAACCGCATCAGCAGCAGCGGCTTGCTGGGCGCGGGCGTCAAGACCGATGGCAGCCTGGGCGCCAGCGGTGACCTGACCCTGACGGCAACACAAGGAATCACGGCCAGCGGGCAGAACCTGGCGGCGGGCCAGGCCAGCCTGACGGGCACGGCGCTGGACTTGAGCGGCAGCCAGA
>NZ_WFLL01000153.1:0-329 GCF_009208755.1 Janthinobacterium sp. FT14W
ACCGTGAAACAACTTTGCGCCGATGATAGTGCTGCAACCAGTGTGAAAGTAGGTTATCGTCAGGCTTGTTATTCGCAGTAGAGAAAAACCCCGCCAGCCATGGCGGGGTTTTTTTTCGTCTGGCGCTGACATATCCAATATATCAAATCCCACAACCTCAAGGCACCGCTGCGGGGTGCCTTCCAGGGCCGGCACCTGGTCAGTAAGCGTCGCCTCACCACCGTCTTCCCTTAATCGCCGCAGATCCCGATGATTGAATTTGGGACGCAAATTGATTGTGTCCACAAATTTATTTATGGACACAATAATTCAACCAGTCACAACCAGGG
>NZ_WFLL01000154.1:0-302 GCF_009208755.1 Janthinobacterium sp. FT14W
CGGCGGCCATTACCCTGGCAGCCACGCAGGCTGCCCAGGCCGATGACGCTGCGGCAGCGCTGGCCGCGGCCAACGCCGCCAACGCCCAGGCAGCGCACAACGCCGCCGTCGCCGACGATCAGGCCGCAGCGGATGCAGCAGCGACGGCAGCGCTGGCGCAAGCGGCTGCGACGGCAGCGGCAGCGGCCGATGCCACGGCCGCCGCCAGCGCCGCAGCAGCGGCAGCATCACTGCTCGCCGCACAGGCAGCACAAGCCGACGACACAGCCGCCAACCAGGCCGCGGCAAACGCCGCCGCCGCC
>NZ_WFLL01000155.1:0-297 GCF_009208755.1 Janthinobacterium sp. FT14W
TCAGTGTGAATGGCAAGTTGCGGCCGCTGGCGCTGGCCGTATTCGGCGCGCTGGGCATGGTGAGTTTTGTCGCAGGGCCGGCCATGGGACAGATCGTGGCCGATCCGAACGCGCCGGGCCGCCAGCGTCCGACGGTGGTACAAAGCGCGAATGGCGTGACGCAGGTGAACATCCAGACGCCGAGCGCGGCAGGCGTGTCGCGCAATACCTACAGCCAGTTCGACGTGACGGCGAATGGCGCCATCCTCAACAACAGCCGCGGCAACGTGCAGACGCAGACGGGCGGCTGGGTGCAGG
>NZ_WFLL01000156.1:0-285 GCF_009208755.1 Janthinobacterium sp. FT14W
CATTAAGCTAACCAGTACTAATTGCCCGTACGGCTTGTCCCTATAACCTTAGCAGGTACAGAGGATAAGACGGTACAACGTTGCGTGTGTGTTGATACCATTCATTACCCCGATCTTTGCTTCTTCCGGATTCATGGCTTTGTCGTCCCACAGGAGATAAACGCCAGTACAAGTTATGCCTGATGACCATAGCAAGTTGGTCCCACCCCTTCCCATCCCGAACAGGACCGTGAAACAACTTTGCGCCGATGATAGTGCTGCAACCAGTGTGAAAGTAGGTTATCG
>NZ_WFLL01000157.1:0-282 GCF_009208755.1 Janthinobacterium sp. FT14W
GGCTGGCATTGATGAAACCGCCGCCATCGACGCTCACGCCGGCCGGGTTGGCGATGACGACTTCGGCCCGCTGCCCCGCCACCTCGACATAGCCGCGCAGCTGGCTGGGGTTGGCCGAGTTGACTTCATTCAAGATCACGCGCGCGCTGCCGCCCGCCAGCCATGGATTGCCCTGCACCCAGCCGCCCGTCTGCGTCTGCACGTTGCCGCGGCTGTTGTTGAGGATGGCGCCATTCGCCGTCACGTCGAACTGGCTGTAGGTATTGCGCGACACGCCTGCCG
>NZ_WFLL01000158.1:0-281 GCF_009208755.1 Janthinobacterium sp. FT14W
TTGGGCTTACGGCGTGGAGGCTTTTCACCCCCATTATCGCTACTCATGTCAGCATTCGCACTTCTGATACCTCCAGCATCCTTTACAAGACACCTTCGCAGGCTTACAGAACGCTCTCCTACCATATTGATTCCAGTGATAAATCACAGAAAAAATATCCGCAGCTTCGGTGACTGGCTTAGCCCCGTTACATCTTCCGCGCAGGACGACTCGATCAGTGAGCTATTACGCTTTCTTTAAATGATGGCTGCTTCTAAGCCAACATCCTGACTGTTTTAGCC
>NZ_WFLL01000159.1:0-277 GCF_009208755.1 Janthinobacterium sp. FT14W
TGGAAGTGCAGTAATGCATTAAGCTAACCAGTACTAATTGCCCGTACGGCTTGTCCCTATAACCTTAGCAGGTACAGAGGATAAGACGGTACAACGTTGCGTGTGTGTTGATACCATTCATTACCCCAGTCTTTGCTTCTTCCGGATTCAGGCCTTGTCGTCCCACAGGAGACAAACGCCAGTACAAGTTATGCCTGATGACCATAGCAAGTTGGTCCCACCCCTTCCCATCCCGAACAGGACCGTGAAACAACTTTGCGCCGATGATAGTGCTGCA
>NZ_WFLL01000015.1:0-119501 GCF_009208755.1 Janthinobacterium sp. FT14W
TGCCGTTCGACTTGCATGTGTAAGGCATGCCGCCAGCGTTCAATCTGAGCCAGGATCAAACTCTTCAGTTTAATCTCTGTTACTTTGCCGTTTTACCGGCACCGTCATTGCTGACGGGTCGCTCACTTCAAAAACAACTGACAGGCCACTTCTTGCGAAGCGTCCTATTTCATTTATTTCTTCGTGAACATTTGATATTTTAAGTTTGACAGCAATCCGAAGATCGCTGCTGCACTGACATCAAATGCCCACACTTATCGACTGTTAATTGTTAAAGAACTGTATTCGGTACTGCTTATTTACTGCTTTCGCGCTATCGACAAAGCGTTGTGTTTGTCAGCTGCGAAGAAGGAAGAGTATGAAGCGTTTCGGCCATTTCGTCAACCTTCTTTTTTATTACCCAGTCCCGGAAGACTGTCCCTTTTGTGCCGCAAACTGGTGCGCCTCATCGGGGAGGCGAATCATATCAAAGACCGTCGAAGTTTGGCAAGCGCTTTTCCAGGAAAGCGTGCATACCCTCTTTTTGTGCAGGCGTACCGAAGGCCGCCTGGAACAAACGGCGCTCGTAGGCAACGCCATCGGTCAAAGTCGTTTCAAACGCGCGGTTGACGCAATCCTTGATCATCATGGCCACCGAGGTCGGCATGGCGGCGATGGTCCTGGCAGCAGCCAGGGTTTCTTCCAGCAGCTTATCAGCCGGCACCACGCGCGACACCAGACCGATGCGTTCCGCTTCCGCTGCGTCGATGGTGCGCGCCGTCAGCAGCAGGTCCATGGCCTTGGCCTTGCCGATGGCGCGCGGCAAGCGCTGCGTACCGCCCGCACCCGGCGTAACGCCGACCTTGATTTCCGGCTGGCCGAATTTGGCGCTGTCGGCAGCGATCAGGAAATCGCACATCATGGCCAATTCGCAGCCGCCGCCCAGTGCGTAGCCAGCTATGGCGCCCACCACGGGTTTGCGCACGTGCAAGATATGCTCCCAATTACGGCTGATGTAGCCCTGGGTAAATGTGTCCGGGTAGGTGTAGTCGGCCATGGCGGCGATGTCGGCGCCGGCGGCAAACGCTTTTTCGCTGCCCGTGAGCACGATGCAGCCGATATTGTCGTCGGCGTCGAACTTCAGCAAGGCGTCGCCCAGCTCATTCATCATGTTGTCATTCAAGGCGTTGAGCGCCTTCGGGCGGTTCAGGCGGATGACCGCCACTTTGTCCTGGATTTCGATGATCAGGTCTTCGTATTGCATATAGTCTCCTCTGGATGAACACGGTAGCGACGATTGTAGCGGCTAACGGCAGCGGCGCGACAGGTGCACTGCTATTATTGTGAGCCTGATCATTTTCATATCGAGCAAGCTATTTTCTCTTCATTCTTCCAGCATTGCGCCCGCTACCTGCGCGGTGACGGCAGCGCCGCCAGCGCCAATTTTCGCCGCTTGTGGTTCAGCAACGGCCTCAATTGCTTCGGCGCCCAGATCACCGCGCTGGCCCTGCCCCTGTGCGCCGTGCTGCTGCTGCATGCGACGCCGGAACAGATGGGCGTCCTGGTCGCCCTGCAGGCGCTGCCGTTCGCCCTGTTCGGCTTGCCCGTCGGCGTGCTGCTGGACCGGCGCAGCAAACACCCGATCATGCTGTTCAGCGAAAGCATGTCGGGCCTGGCCCTGGCCAGCGTGGCCGTGGCCTATTGGTGCGGCGTGCTGTCCATGCCCTGGTTATATATAGTGGGATTCATTATCGGCACGGGCTTCGTCGTCGGCGGCGGCGCCGAACAGGTTTTTCTGACCTTCCTGGTGGGACGAGATGGCTTGATCGATGCGCAATCGAAATTTGCGGCCACCGAATCGGCCTCGCGCCTGATCGGCCCCGGCCTGGCTGGCGTGCTGGTACAAGTATTGTCGGCACCGGTCGCCATCCTGTGCACGGCCTGCGGCTACCTGATTTCCGTCTCCAATTTGCGCGCCATGAGCGTGCGCGACCCGCGCCCCGCGCCGTCCGACAAACACGCCCTGCGCGACATCGCCGATGGCTTGCTGTTTGTCTGGCGTGAACCGCTGCTGCGCGCGCTGGCGTGGGGCGCCGGTATCTGGCATTTCCTGTTTTACGCCAGCATGGCCTTGACGGTGCTGTTTGCCACGCGCGACCTGGGCATGAGCCCCGGCGTACTGGGCATGACGCAGATGCTCGGTGGCGCCGGCGTCTTGCTCAGCGCCTTCATCGTCAAGCCGCTGACGCACCGCTATGGCGCTGGCCGCACCATCCTGATAGGGCTGGCGTCGACTTCCGTGTGCTTTGCCCTGACGCCCACCATCCCCGCCGCCCTGTTCGGCAGCGCAGCCGCCAGCGCCGTGGCCTATGCCGTGCTGATGTTCTTTTTCGATTGCGGCGTGATGCTGTTCTTTATTCCCTACTTGGGCTTGCGCCAGAAAGTCACGCCCGACCCCATGCTGGGCCGCATGACCTCGACCATGCGCTTCCTGACGGTGGCGACAGCACCGCTGGGCGCGCTGGCGGCCGGCTGGATCGCGGAGCACTTTGGCGTGCGCAACGGCCTGGCCTGTATCGCGGCCGGCAGCATCCTGTTGACGGTGGCCATGGTGTGGGGCACGCCGCTGCGTAGCGTGCGCACCTGAAGCAATGAACGGGCATACACTGCTGAAAGATTGCCTTGGCGACACTATTCATGCCAAAGCTTGCGAGGTTTGATTTACATCAAGGTTTTAATTGATGTAAATCCATAAGCTGTCTTACATCACTTGAGGAGCACGCTATGTTTAACACCATCCTATTTCCCACCGACGGTTCGCCGCTGTCCGACAAAGCGGCCGAGACCGCCCTCGCCTTCGCCCAATTAAACAAGGCCAAGCTGGTCGCCATCAGCGTGGTGCAACCATTCCCGTTCTCGCCGATGGCCGATGGCGGCATCGTGCTCGACGCCGGCTTGTACGAACAACAGATGCAGGAAGCCTCGCAGCGCGCCATCGACAAGATCGGCGAAGCGGCGCGTGCCGTCGGCGTCCCCTTCGAAGGCGTGGTGGCCGTCTCGCCCAGCCCGCACGAGGAAATCGTCAATGCGGCGCAAACCTACCATTGCGACATCATCCTGATGGCCTCGCATGGCCGCAAGGGCTTGAACAAGCTGTTCGTGGGCAGCGAAACGCAAAAAGTGCTGGCGCATACCCATCTGCCAGTGATGGTCCTGCGCTAGCACCTGAGCCAAGCTGCTGCGCGTCGCAGGACGCACCCCACGCCGCGCGCTGCGGTCTTGCCAGGCGTGATTCAGCAAGGGCCGACCCTGCCCCCCGGCGGCGGCGTCTAGCGCGCCGGCGCCTGCTTCGGCAACAACACCCACACGGCGCCGCTCTGCTTCATGCGGCCCGCATTCTCCGCCGCTTCCGCACCGAAACCAAAGAAGTAATCGACCCGGATGGGCCCGCGAATGGCGCCGCCTGTATCCTGCGCCATCACCAGGCGCTGCATGGGGATATCGCTGTTGGCTTGCGTGGTGGCCAGGAACACGGGCGCGCCCAGCGGCACGAAGCGCGAATCGATGGCTACCGAACGCTGCGGCGTCAACGGCACGCCCAGCGCCCCCTTCGGCCCCACCTTGGGATCGGGCAAGCGCTCTTCCTTGAAGAACACATAGCTGGGATTGGCGTTGAACAACTCATCCTTGCGCGTGGGATGGCCGGCGATCCACGCCTTGATCCCCTGCGCAGACGCCTGGCTCAGGGTCAGCTCGCCCTTGTCGACCAGGTAGCGGCCGATCGACTTGTACGGGTGGCCATTCTGGTCCGCGTACGCCACGCGCACGGTTTCCTGCGTATCGGTCAGTTGCACGCGCCCGGAACCCTGCACCTGCAGGAAGAACGCCTCCACTTCGTCATCCACCCACAGCAATTCCTTGCCCGTCACGGACGTGGCGCGCTCGATATCGGCGCGCGTGGCATACGGCACCACCTTCTTACCCACCAGCTTGCCCCGCAAGCGCATGTTCTTGAGTTCCGGATACACGCCGGCCAGGTCGATGGAAACGAGATCATCGGGCACCTTGTACAGTGGCGTCTGGTATGGCCCGCCGCGCTTGCGCGCGCCGTGCAGCAATGGCTCGTAATAACCGGTCACCAACCCAGTATTGGCGCCATCGGCAGCCACCACTTGATTTGGCACAAAGAAGGTCTCGAAAAACAGGCGGATGGCCTTGTCGCTGTCGGCATTCACCTGGCGCGCGATGGTGCACGATTCCTTCCAGTCAGGACGCTTGACCAGCACGCCGCACGAGGCCATGAAGGCGGGCCAGGCAGCGCGCATGTCATCGCGGGCCCAGCCAGGCAAGGCGGCAAACTTGGCGGGCACGAAGGTGGGGGCGGCCGCATCCGTGGCGTCCTTGGCCTCCTTGGCATCGGCCGGCTTGGCTGGCACGGGCTTGACGACGGTCGGGGCAATCGGGGGCGCCTTGTCGCCGGCAGCGCCGGGCGCTGCCGGTGGCGTGGTACAGGCAGAAAGAGCAAGCGCGACGGCACTGGCTGAAACGAGTAGACTACCGCGTGTCAATAAACGACGGTTCAATAATAGGCTGCGGGTAAATAACATAGGGGTGCGTATGTGGATCTTGATGATAGAAGCGCTGGTGGCGTTCTTCTTGCTGGCATTTATAGTCTGGTGGACCATGTATTCGGGCAAGAAGCCCGCGCCACCGGCGCGCAAACAGCTCAGCGAAGAACAGGACAGCGCCGAAAAACTGAAATAAGGGGCGCAAGGCCCCCGCTTCCTCAATGCAGGGTGCGCGGCACCGACAGCACGAACTCGGGAATCGGCGCTTCGAACTGATGGCCATCTTCGGCCACGCAAAAGTATTCGCCGTGCATCGAACCTTGCGGCGTGCCCAGCATGGTGCCGCTCGTGTATTCGAACTGTTCGCCCGGCTGCAGCAGCGGCTGGTGGCCGACGGCGCCCAGGCCGCGCACCTCTTCCACCTTGTTGTTCGCATCCGTGATGACCCAGTGGCGCGAAATGAGCTGCGCGCCAGCCGTGCCCGTGTTGACGACGCGGATCGTGTAGCTGAACACGTGCCGTCCCTGGTCCGGTGCCGATTGCTCGGGCAGATATTGCGTCTTGACCGTTACCGTAAATTCATAAGTCGCCATCGTCATTCCTATTCAGACATTGCCAGTCGTGTGTGTGTCGCGCGCGCCGCATGGGCCATCGCGCGCCGCGTATTCGGTGTTTCACTATGCTTCAATAAGGCATGGTAACGGCGTCAAGCGTAAAATAGCGCATCTTCGCATTTTCTACTCTGAGCCTTTAGCCACCATGACAACATTCCGTATCGCTCCCAGCATCCTGTCCGCCGACTTTGCCCGCCTGGGCGAGGAAGTGCGCAACGTCGTCACTGCCGGCGCCGACATCATCCACTTCGACGTGATGGATAACCATTATGTGCCGAACCTGACCATCGGCCCGCTGGTGTGCGAAGCGATCCGTCCGCACGTGCAAGTGCCCATCGACGTGCATCTGATGGTCAAGCCTGTCGATCGCATTATCCCGGATTTCGCCAAGGCTGGCGCGAACATCATCACCTTCCACCCGGAAGCGTCGGATCACGTCGACCGTTCGCTGCAGCTGATCCGCGACAATGGCTGCAAATCGGGCCTGGTTTTCAACCCGGGCACGCCGCTGCACTACCTGGAACACGTGATGGACAAGATCGACATCATCCTGATCATGTCGGTCAACCCGGGCTTCGGCGGCCAGTCCTTCATTCCGCAAGCGCTGAAGAAAATCGCCGAAGCGCGCCGCATGATCGACGAGTCGGGCCGTGACATCATGCTGGAAGTCGATGGCGGCATCAAGATCGACAACATCGCCGCCGCCGCCGCTGCCGGCGCCGACACCTTTGTCGCCGGCTCGGCCATCTTCGGCAAGCCGGACTACAAGGCCGTCATCGACGCCATGCGCGCCGAATTGGCCAAAACGGTGGGCAACTGATGCAGGCGGGCACGGTAAAGCAACACGTGCTGGCCGGCGTGCGCGCCGCCATCATCGACCTCGATGGCACGATGCTCGACACCGTGCCCGATTTCCACGTCGCCATCAACGGCATGCGCGCCGAGTTCGGCCTGGCGCCCATCAGCGCCGAGGCCATCAAGCTGATGGTGGGCAAGGGTTCGGAAAACCTGATCCGCACCGTGCTGGCCCTCGACTTCGACGCGGCCGGCGTGGAACAGTGCTTCGAGCAGGCGATGGACGCCTACCAGCGCCACTACCTGGCCATCAACGGCCAGTTCAGCACCCTGTACCCGGACGTGGAAGCGGGGCTGGCGGCAATGCAGGCGGCGGGCCTGCGCCTGGCCTGCGTCACCAACAAGCCGATCGCCTTCGCCCTGCCCCTGCTGAAACAGAAAAAACTGGACGGCTATTTCGAGATCGTCTACGGCGGCGATTCGCTGCCGCAGAAAAAACCGCACCCCATGCCGCTGCTGCAAGTGTGTGCGGACTTCGACCTGGCGCCTGCCAAAGTGGTGGCCATCGGCGACTCCTCGAATGACGCGCAAGCGGCCCGGGCTGCGGCTTGCCCCGTATTGACGGTACCGTATGGCTACAATCACGGACACTGTATACACGATACCGATTCCGATGGTATAGTAAATACGCTGCTCGAAGCGGCCCAATTTATTAGCATGCAAAACTAACCGGCATACTGACCAAACCCACCACCATATCGTGAACACGTTTCTCATCAAAAAACACAATGTCACCCAAACCGGCTCGATTGAGGCCTGGCTTTGGCGACGCTGGCAATCCTGGCAGGCTTAAGGGCCGAGCCGTTACGATTGCTGCCGGTTGCACACGCGTAGTTTGCGCATGTTGCGTGCCCCGGCAAGTTTTTTGATAACCCACCGCAGGGTTTGTGCACTATGCGCACACGCACCCTGACGGCATGGAGAGAAACATGACCGAACTCGAATTCAAATCGCTGGCCCAGCAAGGCTACAACCGCATCCCCCTGATCGCCGAAGCATTCGCCGACCTGGAAACCCCGCTCACGCTGTACCTGAAACTGGCGCAGTCCCAGCAAGGCGGCAAGAACACCTTCCTGCTCGAATCCGTCGTCGGCGGCGAGCGTTTCGGCCGCTATTCCTTCATCGGCTTGCCCGCCAAGACCGTGCTGCGCAGCTATGGCAAACGCACGGAAATCGTCAAGAACGGCGCCGTGATCGAAGAACACGAAGGCAATCCGCTCGACTTCATCGAGCAGTACCAGTCGCGCTTCAAAGTAGCCCTGCGCCCCGGCATGCCCCGTTTCTGCGGCGGCCTGGCCGGCTACTTCGGCTACGACACCGTGCGCCACATCGAGAAAAAACTCGCCGGCGGCGCGCCGAAGGATGATCTGAACCTGCCCGACATCCAGCTGATGGTGACGGAAGAACTGGCCGTCATCGACAACCTGTCCGGCAAGCTGTACCTGATCGTCTACGCCGACACCACGCAGCCCGAGTCGTTTTCGAAATCGCAGCAGCGCCTGAAGGACTTGCGCATGATGCTGCGCCGCGGCGTCGATGCGCCCGTCACCAGCGCTTCCGTGCGCACGGAAACCATCCGCGATTTTTCCAAGGAAGACTACCTGAAGGCGGTTGCCAAGGCGCATGAATACGTGATGGCCGGCGACCTGATGCAGGTACAGATCGGCCAGCGCATCCGCAAACCTTACGTCGATTCGCCGCTGACACTGTACCGTGCTTTGCGCTCGCTCAACCCGTCGCCGTATATGTACTTCTATAATTTCGGCGACATGCAGATCATCGGCGCTTCCCCCGAGATTTTGGTGCGCAACGAAACGACGGCAGGCGGCGGCAAGAAAGTCACCTTGCGTCCGATTGCCGGCACCCGTCCGCGCGGCGCCACGCCAGAGCGCGACGCGGAGCTGTCGGCCGAGCTGCTGGCCGATCCGAAAGAGATCGCCGAACACGTGATGCTGATCGACCTGGCGCGCAACGACATCGGCCGCATCGCCGAAACGGGCAGCGTGCAGGTCACCGACCGCATGGTCATCGAGAAATACTCGCACGTGCAGCACATCGTCTCGAACGTGGAAGGCAGCCTGAAGGAAGGCTTGTCGAACCTGGACGTGCTGCGCGCGACCTTTCCTGCCGGCACCCTGACGGGCGCGCCGAAAGTGCGGGCCATGGAAGTGATCGACGAACTGGAAATCACCAAGCGCGGCATCTACGGCGGCGCCTGCGGCTACCTGTCGTTTGGCGGCGAAATGGATGTGGCGATCGCCATCCGCACGGGCGTGGTCAAGGACGGCATGCTGTACGTGCAGGCCGCGGCCGGCATCGTCGCCGACTCGATCCCCGAAATGGAATGGCAGGAAACCGAAAACAAGGCGCGCGCCGTGCTGCGCGCCGCCGAACAAGTGCAAGATGGCCTGGATGGAGGATTCTAAGATGCTGCTGATGATCGACAACTACGACTCCTTCACCTACAACATCGTGCAGTATTTCGGTGAACTGGGCGAAGACGTGCGGGTCTACCGCAACGATGAAATCACGATCGCGCAGATCGAGGCCCTGAACCCGGACCGCATCTGCATCTCGCCCGGCCCGAAAGCGCCGGCGCAGGCGGGCATTTCCGTGGAAGTGCTCAGGCACTTCGCCGGCAAGAAGCCGATATTGGGCGTGTGCCTGGGCCACCAGGCCATCGGCGAAGCGTTTGGCGGCAACGTCATCCGCGCCAAGCAAGTCATGCATGGCAAGACTTCCCTCATCGCGCATACGGGCGTGGGCGTGTTCAAAGGCTTGAGCAGCCCCTTCACAGTGATCCGCTACCACTCTTTGGCGATCGAACGCGCCTCGCTGCCTTCCTGCCTGGAAGTGACAGCGTGGACGGACGACGGCGAAATCATGGGCGTGCGCCACCGGGAATACGATATCGAGGGCGTGCAGTTCCACCCCGAATCGATCCTCTCGGAGCACGGCCACGCCCTGCTGAAGAACTTTCTCGAGCGCTGATTCCATGCGCACGCCACGGCGTGCCGTCAGTATCCTCCTGCGCCATCATTGAAGAAGGAAGCATCATGCCGATCACCCCACAAGAAGCCCTGCTGCGCTGTATCGAACACCGCGAAATCTTTCACGACGAAATGCTGTACCTGTTCCGCCAGATCATGTCCGGCGAAATGTCGCCCACCATGATCGCCGCCCTCACCATGGGCTTGCGCGTGAAAAAGGAAACCATCGGCGAAATCGCCGCCGCCGCGCAAGTGATGCGCGAGTTTTCCACCAAGGTGCCCATGGCCGACACCACCAACCTGCTCGACATCGTCGGCACGGGCGGCGACGGCGCGCACACGTTCAATATTTCCACCGCCTCCATGTTCGTGGCGGCGGCAGCCGGCGCGCGCGTGGCCAAGCATGGCGGGCGCAGCGTGTCGTCCTCGTCCGGCAGCGCCGACGTGCTCGACTCCCTGGGCGTCAACATCAACCTGCAGCCCGAGCAGATCGCCCAGTCGATCGCGCAGACGGGCATCGGCTTCATGTACGCGCCCAACCACCACGCGGCCATGAAGCATGCGGCGCCCGTGCGCCGCGAACTGGGCGTGCGCACGATTTTCAATATCCTGGGCCCGCTGACGAATCCGGCCGGCGCGCCGAACATTCTGATGGGCGTATTCCACGCCGACCTGGTCGGCATCCAGGTGCGCGTGCTGCAGCGCCTGGGCGCGCAGCATGCGATCGTCGTGTATGGCCGCGACAATATGGATGAAGTGTCGCTGGGCGCGGCCACCATGGTCGGTGAACTGGTCAACGGCGAGATCCGCGAGTATGAAATCCATCCGGAAGATTTCGGCTTGCAGATGATCGCCAGCCGTAACCTGAAAGTGGCCGATTCCGTGGAATCGAAAGCCAAGATGATGGAAGCGCTGCGCGGCGAACCCGGTGCGGCCAGCGACATCGTTGCCCTGAACGCGGGCACGGCGCTGTATGCGGCCGGCGTGGCCAACTCGATCGAAGACGGCCTGGCGCGCGCGCGCGCGGCCGTCAGCTCGGGCGCCGCGCTGGCGAAACTCGAACAGTTCGTGCAGGTGACGCAACAGCTGGGCACCCCGGCGCAAGCGCAAGCTCCCCGCCCTCCTTTATAGAATAGCGACCATCATGTCCGACATACTCGATAAAATCCTGGCCGTGAAGGCCGATGAAGTGGCCAAGGCCAAGGCCCGCCGCAGCCTGGCCAGCCTGCGCGGCGACGTGGAAAGCGACGGCGCCCTGCGCGCCGGCCTGCGCGGTTTCGAAGCGAGCCTGCGCCAGCACATCGCCGCCGGCAAGCCCGGCATCATCGCCGAAGTAAAAAAGGCGTCGCCGTCGAAAGGCGTGATCCGCGCCGACTTCCGCCCTGCCGACATCGCCGCCAGCTATGCCGCACATGGCGCGGCCTGCCTGTCCGTGCTGACGGACGAGCAGTTCTTCCAGGGCTCCGTGGCATATTTGCAGCAGGCGCGCGCCGCCTGCGCCATTCCCGTGCTGCGCAAGGACTTCATGGTCGACATGTACCAGATCTATGAAGCGCGGGCCATGGGCGCCGACTGCATCCTGCTGATCGTCGCGGCGCTCGACCATGGCCTGATGGCGGAGATGGAAGCGTGCGCCCACGAACTGGGCATGGGCGTGCTGATCGAAAGCCACGATGGCGAAGAGCTGACGGCGGCACTCCAGCTCAAGAGTGCGCTGATCGGCATCAACAACCGCAACCTGCGCACCTTCGAGACCTCGCTCGACACCACCATCAATCTCCTGCCGCGCATCCCGCAAGACAAATTGATCATCACGGAATCGGGCATCCACAGCACGGCCGACGTGCAACGCATGCGCGACGCGCACATCCACAGCTTCCTGGTGGGCGAAGCGTTCATGCGCGCGCCGGACCCCGGCGTGGAACTGGAACGCCTGTTCAGCTAAACCGTGGTAGGCTGGCAGCCATGAGATACGCGATCACCGTCCTTGCTGCCACCGTCCTGCTGTCGGCTTGCCAGCACGCGCCTCCGCCCGCGGCGCCGGCGCCCCCGCGCACGCCGGCGGCGATACAGCTGGCCGCCAGCATCGACGCCTACAAGTCGCTGGTGGCGCAGCAGATCATGGCGGCCAACGGCGCCTACACGTTCAGCGGGAGCCTGCCGCCCATGCTGCCGGCCATCGTCGTGCTCGATCTGAGCGTAGGCCCCGACGGCGAGCTGAAAAGCGTGCATGTGCACCGCTCACGCGACAGCGAAGCATCGGCCGCGGCGCTGGCCGCCGTGCGGCGCGTGCCCACCCGCTTCCCGCCGGCCGCACACCTGATGCATAGCCGCGCCCGGACTTTCGATTTTTCCGAAACCTTCCTGTTCAACGAACAGTATCGGTTCCAGCTGCGGACCTTGTCCGGTCCACAGTAAACGCGGCGGCATCGAATTCGATGCGGTCGCGGCCCCGCTCCTTGGCCAGGTACAGGGCCGCATCGGCGCGCGACAGCAATTCTTCCAATCCCTCCATCACCGATGCCTGGCAAGCCACGCCTATGCTGACCGTACACGCTGGCAGGCCCGCATGATTGGGTTCGTGCAGCAGGGCGCGGATGCGTTCGGCCACGCCCAGCGCATTCTGCGCCGGCATGTCCGGCATCAGCACGACGAACTCCTCGCCGCCGAAACGCGCCACGCAGTCCGATTCGCGCAGGGCGCCGCCAATGACGGTGGCCACATGCGCCAGCACCTGGTCGCCCACCGCGTGACCGTGGCGGTCATTGATCAATTTGAAGTAATCGAGGTCGATGCTGAGCAGTGTCAGCGGCAAGCGATGGCGGCGCAGATTGTCTATCTCGCGCGCATACGCGTCGCCGAAGCCGCGCCGGTTCAGCACCTGCGTCAAGGGATCGTGGGTCGAGCGGCGCTCCAGTATCTGCTGCAGGCGCCGCGTCGCCACCGTCATGAAGCCCACCGTCAACAGCAGCGCCATGAAATTGGCGACAGCCAGGTAGATGCCGGCCGGCGTGCCGGCCACCGTCAGGTCCACGCTGGCGCCGCCATGCAGCAAGGCAGACACGCCACGCGCCAGCACCACGACAGCTTGCAGCAGCATCAGCGCGCCAAAGAACAAGCTGGAAAAGTGGCGCTCGCCGTAGCGCCACACCAGCTGTACCTGGCGCGCATAAAACAGGAAGACCAGCAGCGAAAAGACCGCCACGCGCACCGAGAAATCGGGATGCACCAGCAGCCACCAGCCGCTGCCGGCAATGGCCAGGGCAAGTATCAACAGATAGGCGCGGTGGCTGGGCGCCAGGCCATAGAATTTCTCCGTGCCCAGCATCGACAGGCCGATGCCGGCCACCAGCGCCGCATTGGCCGCCAGCATGGACAATGCCGGTGGCAGCACCTCGCGGGTACCGAACAGCAGCGACGCGCACACCAGCAACAGCAAACCGGCCGCCCAATGTCCCAGGCCATGCACCTCGCGCCGGAAACTGCGATAGACCGAGAACATGACGATGCTCATCGCCCCGCACATCAGGGTCGTCATCAGCATAATCGTTCGAGGATCGAGGGTTTGCACGTCGGACGCTATCTAAAAGAAGCAAAAAAAAGCAATTCGGCAATTTTAGTTTAGTTAAAGAAAAATTAGTTCATTTGCGGTAAATATGATGGCGCCGCGCCGGCACCAGCCGCTTAGTTGCATCTGAGAAATTGCACCGTACAATAAAAAACCGGCCAGTGACGGCCGGTTCTTGCTCTTAACGCATGAGCAGCAGCATCATGCGGCGCTCGGACGCTTCGGCCCCGTGGCTTTCCTTGGCGCCGGCAGCAGGCTCAAGCTGACGCCGGGCACGCGGTCGCCCTGCAATACGGCCGCAAACGTCAACAGCTCATCGCGGCGGAACGCGTGCACCGCCACCTTGGCGCCCACCGCATAGCGGCCCAGCAAGGTGTCCAGGTTGGCCGGGTTGCCCGTCACGCGCAAGCCATCGATGGCCACCAGCACGTCGCCCGCCGACAGGCCGGCCAGGTGCGCCGCGCCGCCCTGGTGCACCTGCGCCAGCTTGGCATCGTTGCCGTCGCGGCCCAGGTTGACGTCCAGGCTGGTTTTTTGTCCCTTGCGGGCATCGCTGTATTTCACGCCGAACGGCGCCAGCAGGCGTGCCAGCGGCACGTCGTCCGTGCCGCGGATGTAGCGCTCGAAGAAAGGCTTCATGCGCGTGCCGGAAATCTCATCGAACAGGGCTTCGACTTCGGCCGGCGTCACGCCGCGCGCTTTGCCCTTGTAGAAATCGCGGCCATAGCGCTGCCACAGCGCCTGCATCACATCGTCCAGCGATTTCTCGCCATTCGTCTTCATGCGGATCGTCAAGTCGAAGGCCAGCGCGATCAGCGAACCCTTGGTGTAGTAGCTGACGATGGCGTTCGGCGCGTTTTCATCCTGGCGGTAGTACTTGCCCCAGGCGTCGAAGCTGGAATCGGCCACGCTCTGCTTGGTGCGGCCGCTGCCGCGCAAGACGCTGTTGACGGTCTTGCCCAGCAGCTTGAAGTAGGCGTCCTCGTCGATCAGGCCCGCGCGCACCAGCATCAGGTCGTCGTAGTAGCTGGTGAAGCCCTCGAACAGCCACAGCAGCGGCGAGTAGCTTTCCGCCTGCAGGTTGTACGGCGCGAATGCGGCCGGCTTGATGCGCTTGACGTTCCAGGTATGGAAGTACTCGTGGCTGCACAGGCCCAGGAATTTCAGGTAGCCGTCGCCGATTTCCGTGCTGGTCGACGCCGTCGTCGGCAGGTCGGCGCGCGCGCAGATCAGAGCCGTCGAGGCGCGGTGTTCCAGGCCGCCGTAGCCGTCGCCGACGGCCATGGTCATGAACACATAGCGGTCCATCGGCGCTTTTTTTGTCTTCGGCTCGAAGAAGGCGATCTGCGTTTCGCAGATAGCTTTCAGGTCGCGGCACAAGCGGTCCAGGTCCAGGTTCGGCACCTTGCCCGTGACGACGATATCGTGCGGCACGCCATGCGCAGTGAAAGTGGCCAGCGCGAAGTCGCCCATTTCCACCGGGTGGTCGATCAGCTCATCGTAGTTGGCCGCCTGGTAGCTGCCGAAGCCGTAGCGCTTCGCTTTCAGTTCCGGCAAGGTGGTGGCGACTCTCCAGGTCTTGCAGGCCGCATCCTTCGGCTGCACGATGTGCACTTCGTGCGCATCGGATTCCTGGCCCAGCACGCGCAGGAACACGCTGGTGCCGTTGAAGAAGCCGTGATTCTGGTCCAGGTGCGCGGCGCGCACGGACAAATCCCAGGCGTAGACGTCGTATTCGACCGTCAAGGCGCCGGTGCACGGGGTGGCTTGCCACGAATGCTTGTCCAGCTTGGTCAGCGCCACGGCCTTGCCTTCGGATTCGGCGCGGATGCTGACGATGTTGCGCGAGAATTCGCGGATCATGTAACTGCCCGGGATCCAGGCCGGCAAGGACAAGACCTGGCCGATGGCGGCCGGCGCCTTGACCGTCAGGGTGACCTTGAACATGTGGCCCGCCAGGTCCGCGGCGGCGATGCTGTAGATGATGCCGGCGGCCGGTGCGGTTTTCACTGCGGTTTTCGCCGCGGCTTTGCTCGTGGCTTTGCCGCTCGCCTTGGCGATGATTTTTTTAGTCGGTGCTTTCTTCATGTTTTCCTCGTGTCTGGCCTGTCTTCCCGGGAGCGCCACTGCCCCGCCTTACAAATCGTCAGGTGTATCAATATCGCGCAAGATGCCGCTGTCGTCCACTGTCACGTCGCATACGGCATGGCTGTTGACGATGCTGCGCGCGCCCTGGTCGCCATCGAGCGCCAGCAGCAGCGGCAAGTGAAAGGAGCTGAACGCGACCGGATTGCCGCGCCGGCCCTGGAACACGGGCACGGCGATGCGCGCGCCATCGCCGATGGCTTGCGACAAGGCGGCGATTGTAGCCGCTTCCACCCAAGGCATGTCGCCCAGCGCGATCAGCCAGCCCGGCGCGCCGCGCACGTAATCGATGGCGCAGGTGAGCGAGGCAGCCATGCCCGTGTCGGCATCATGGCAGACGCGTACTTCGCAGCCCAGCGCGCCGAGCACGCGCGCCACCTGCGTGTCGTCGGCGCGCACCACGGCCAGCACGCGCGGCAAGGCGGCCAGCATGTGCGTGGCGGCCGCCGCCGCCACCGGCAAGCCCGCGTGCGGGCCTTCCGTCAACGGCTGCAATAATTTGTTCTGCACGCCGGAAGGGTCGAACCTGCGTCCCCTTCCGGCTGCCAGCAAGATGCCGACCGTGCTCAAAAGACCGCTGCCGTCATGCAGCCGCCAGGTCGAACGGCAGCTTGCGCAGGCGCTTGCCCGTCAGCGCGAACAGCGCGTTGGCAAACGCGGGCGCCAATGGCGGCACGCCCGGCTCGCCCATGCCCGTCGGCGCATCGCCCGAGGGCACCAGGTGCACCTCGATCACCGGCATGTCGGGCATGCGCGGCACGGGATAGTCGCCGAAGTTCTGCTGCTCCACCACGCCATCCTTGAGCGTGATGGCGGCGCCGGGAATCGTCATGCCCAGCGCCATCAGCGCGGCGCCCTGCACTTGCGCCTCGATCGTCAGCGGGTTGACGGCCAGGTTGCAATGCACGCCCGCCCACACCTGGTGCAGCTTGGGCGCGCCTTGCACCACCGAAGCCGTCACCACGTAGGCGACCACGGAATTGAACGATTCATGCATGGCCACGCCCCAGGCCTGCCCTTTCGGCAGCTTCTTCCTGCCATAGCCGGACTTGGCCACGGCCAGGTCCAGCGCGGCGATGTGGCGCGTGTGCTTGGCGTCGATCAGCTGCTTGCGGTAGGCGACGGGGTCCATCTTCGCCACGTGCGCCGCTTCGTCGATCAGGGTTTCCATGACAAAGGCCGTATGCGTCGAGCCGACGGAACGCCACCACAGCACCGGCACGTTCGCCTTGGCCGTGTGCACGGACAGCTTCATCGGCAAGGTGTACGGTTCGCCCATGCCTTCGACCATGGTGCCGTCGACGCCATTTTTCACCATGAAGGCTTCGAACGGCGTGCCGGCCATGATGGACTGGCCCACGATGGTATGGTCCCAGGCGAGGATCTTCCCTTTGGCGTCCAGGCCGATCTGCGCAAGGTGCACATGCGACGGCCGGTAGTAGCCGCCCTTGATGTCGTCCTCGCGGCTCCACATCAGCTTTAATGGGCCGCTCTTGCCCGCCGCCCGCCAGGCCTTGGCGACGTTGACGGCTTCGACCACGTAGTCGGACGAGGGCACGGCGCGCCGGCCGAAGCCGCCGCCCGCCATCATCGTGTGCAGGGTCACCTGCTCGGGTTTCAGGCCGGACGTGGCAGCGATGGCCGCCTGGTCGCCCGTCTGGAATTGCGAACCGACCCACATCGTGCATTTGTCGGCCTGCAGGTCGACCACGCAATTGAGCGGCTCCATCGGCGCATGCGCCAGGTAAGGAAATTCGTAGACGGCTTCGATTTTCTTCGGCGCCCGGGACAATCCCGAGACATCGAATGCGCGCGCCACCGTGCCCGGCGTTTTGGCCAGCGCCTTGAAGGCGGCCAGCTGCTTGTCGCTGCTGACCTTTTCCACGGCGCTGCTGTCCCACTCGATCACCAGCGCGTCGCGTCCCTGCTTCGCGGGCCAGTAGCCGTCGGCGATGACGGCCACGCCGCTGCCGCCACGGTCGGTCTTCACTTCCAGCACCTCGAGTACGCCCTTGACGGCTTTCGCCTTGCTGGCGTCGAACTTCGCCACCTTCGCGCCAAACACGGGCGGGCGCGCCACCATGGCCACTTTCGCGCCAGGCGGCTTGAAGTCGATGCCGAACTGCTGCTTGCCGGTGGACTTGGCTGCCGCGTCCAGGCGTTTCACGGGCTTGCCGATGAGGGCAAAGTCGCGCGGGTCCTTCAGCTTGACGGTGGCGGGGACCGGCTGGCGCATGGCCGCATCGGCAAATTCGCCATACGTCGCCTTCTGTCCGCCGGGGCCATACAGCACGCCCTTGGCGGCGCGCACCTGTTCGGGACTGACTTTCCACTGCGCGGCGGCGGCGCCCACCAGCATGGCGCGCGCCTTGGCGCCGATTTCGCGGTACTGCGCAAACGAATGGGCGATGCTGCCCGAACCGCCCGTCATCTGCATGCCGTAGGCAGCATCCTTGTACTGTTCGCCGGCCGGCGCCAGCGCGCCGTGCACCATGCTCCAGTCGGCGTCGAGCTCCTCGGCGATCAGCATGGGCAGGCTCGTTTGCACGCCCTGGCCGAATTCCAGCCGGTTCACCTGCACCGTCACCGTGTTATCGGGGGCGATGTGCAAGAAGGCGTTTGGCGCATACACGGGCTTGGCGGGGGCGCTATCGGCTGCCATGGCCAGCTTGCCGGCGCCCGGCAGGAAAAAGCCCAGCATCAGGCCGCCGCCGGCCACCGCGCCCGCCTTCATGAAACCGCGCCGCGAGACGCCGTCGGCCACGCCCGGCGAAGCCGATGCCAGCGCCGCGCCCAGGGTCACCCCGCCATGCTGCAATGCTTCCTGATTCAACCATTCGATACGCATGTCGCTCTCCTCAGGCCAGGGTCTTGGCCGCGTCCTTGATGGCGGCGCGGATCCGTTGATAGGTGCCGCAGCGGCAGATATTGCCGCTCATGGCGCCGTCGATGTCGGCATCGCTGGGCGCCTTGTTGGTGCGCAGCAGCGCCGTGGCGCTCATCACCTGGCCGCTTTGACAGTAGCCGCATTGCGGCACGTCGTGCTGCACCCACGCCGCCTGCACGGCCTTGCCCACCTGGTCGTTTTCCATCGCTTCGATGGTGGTGATCTTTTGCGCGCCGACGGAGGAAATCGGCGTGATGCACGAGCGGATGGCCTGGCCGTCGAGGTGCACCGTGCAGGCGCCGCACAGGGCCATGCCGCAGCCGAATTTGGTGCCCGTCATGTTCAGGTTATCGCGCAGCGCCCACAGGATGGGCGTGGAAGGATCGGCATCGACCTGCGTGTCGCGTCCGTTGATATTCAGGGTAATCATCTGCTGCTTCTCCTTTTTGGAATTGTTATGGCGTCTACAAACAACACTTGATGATACGACAGCGGAAAAAAGTGCAAAAAAAAGCGCGCCTTGCGAGGGCGCGCCGTCCAGCCTTCCTGGCGACTGCCCGGATTACTTAATGGTCGAGAATTTCTGTTCCAGCGTTTTCGCATCGACTGCGCCCGGAATGCGGCTGCCGTCGGCAAAGAAGATGGCTGGCGTGCCCGACACGCGCAGCTGCTGGCCCAGGGCCAGGATTTTTTCATGCGGGTTGGCGCAATTGGCGGCCACCGTCGCCGGCGCCTTGCCGTTCAACATCCAGTCGTCCCAGGCCTTGTTGCGGTCCGGCGCGCACCACACATTGCGCGACTTGACGATGGAGTCCGGCGACAGGATGTTGTACATGAAGGTGTAGACGGTGACGTTGTCGATTTCCTTCAGCGCATTCTGGCGGAAACGCTTGCAGTAGCCGCAGTTCGGATCTTCGAACACGGCGATCACGCGCTTGCCATTGCCCTTGACGGATTTCATGGCCGAATCGAGCGGCAGGTCGGAGAACTTGATGCGATTGACTTCGTCCAGGCGCACCTTGGTCAGGTCCTGCGACGTCTTGGCGTCGAAGACGTGGCCGACGAACAGGTATTGCGCGGTTTTGTCCGTGTACAGGATGTCGCCACCCGTGCGCACTTCGTACAGGCCGCCGTACGGGGTTTCCTTGACCGAATCGACCTTGGCGCCTTCGCCCAGGCGCGGCTCGATCAGCTTCTTGATGCCCGCTTCCGTCGGCGTTTCTGCGCCGGCGCACGACATCATCAGGCCCGAGGCCAGTACCAATGCGACTCTGCTCATTTTTATCACTATCACTTCTCCACTTGAAACGCCTGGCGGAACTGGCATCTGACCCGGCGCCGTTACCTATTTGACAAAACGATCGCCGCAGACCAGCTGCGGCGACCTTGAATTTTCACTGCTGCCATTATCCGGCGATATCTTAAGATTCACTGATATCTACTGATTTCCCAGTGCGTGCGAAATCATTTTCCGCTTCAGGGCCGGTAATTTATCCAGCAAGTTTAATCCCAAATTGCGAACCACGCGCAACGGCTCCAGATCGGCGCCGAACAAACGCGCCAGGCCATCGGTGGCCAGCTGCATCAGCAGCACGTCTTCCTTGCGCGCGCGCGCATAGCGGGCCAGCACGCGCTCGTCGCCGATGCCGCGGTGCGCCTCGCGCCCGGCGATGGTCTTGACCAGCTGCGCCACGTCGGCAAAACCCAGGTTCATGCCGTGTCCCGCCATCGGGTGCACCACGTGGGCGGCGTCGCCCACCAGGGCCACGCGCGGCGCCACCATGGCGTGCGGGCGCATCAAGGTCAGCGGAAACGCGCGCACCAGTTCCGGCTGCAATGGCGTCAGCTTGCCCAGCTTGTCGTGGCAGTAGGCGGCCAGGCGCGCGGCCAGGGCGTCGGCCGGTTCGGCCATCAAGGTGTCGGCCAGCGCATCGGGCGCCGACCAGACCAGCGAAACGCGCTCGCCCGGCAGCGGCAGCAGCGCGACGATGCCTTCGCTGCCCGTGAACCACTGGTGGGCCGCGCCATGGTGCGGCCTTTCGCAGGCGAAGTTGCTGACCACGCCGCGCTGGCCGTAGGAGCGGTAATCGAGGCCGATGTCGCACTGGCCCCGCACCCACGACTGGGCGCCGTCCGCGCCCACTACCAATGCGCAAGTGATGGTGTCGCCGCCATCGAGATGCACGATGGCCGAGTCGTTCGTCCATTCGAGGCGGCTGGCGCGGCCCTGCACCACGTTGACGTTCGGCGCAAATTTCAGGGCGGCGTCCAGCGCCTGGCCCAGGTTGCGGTCTTCGACGATCCACGCCAGGGTGCCCACATGGGCGCCATAGGCGTCGAAACCAAGCCCGCCCGCCTGCGCGCCGTCGCCGTTGACCAGCATGGCGTCGACGGGCGCCACCCTGTCGGCTTCCAGGGCGCCCCATACCTTCAGCGACGACAGCAGCTGGTGCGCCGTGTGATTGAGCGCGTACACGCGCACATCCCAGCTGGGCTCGACCGGCTTGCTGGCGGATGCGGGCGGACTCACCGGGGATAACAGGGTGACGCTTTGTCCTGCCTGGGCAAACGCCAGCGCCGTGGTTTTCGCGATGGCGCCATTGCCGACGATGCAAACGTCGCTGTGGCTATGCATGAAGCGCCGCATGGTGGGGGAAGAGGGACTGTTCATGGGGCCATTATAGCGTTTGCCCCACCTGTTTCAGATAGTCCGGAAGTACAGGACGCATGCCCCAGATCAAGCGGCGCCATGAAATACGGGCAGCACGTGGTCCGCGATCTCCTGCATCGTCTCGGCCAGCGGGCGGCGGTTCTGCCGCAGCTGCAGGCCGATGTGCTGCACGCCGGCGTCGCGCATGGCCGTCAGCTCGGCGATCAGGCCGTCGCGCCCCGTGCGTGCGCCAAAGCGGAAGCGCTGCAGCGGCAGACTCGGGTCATCGTCCAGGTCCAGGTGGATGAAGCTGACGTAGGGTTTGTCTTCCCCGGCGACGGCGCGCCATTGCGCCGCACGCCGCGCATGGTCGTCCGGCGTGCCCGGATAGGCGAGCCAGCCATCCATCTGCGCGGCGATCCACGCGGGCGACTGCTGCGCCAGCCCCGCCACCAGCAAGGGCAAGGGCGCGGCCGGCTTGGGCAGCAGGCGGACGCCGGACGGCAGGCGCGTCTCGCCCCAGTCGCGCAGCATGGCCACCTGCTCGCGGAAGGCGGCGCCGCGCTGGTCGAAATCGCGGCCGAACACGGGATACTCGACGGGCCGGTCGCCGCTGGCCACGCCCAGCAGCAGACGCCCGCCGCTCAGCTGGTCGACGCTGGCTGCCGCCTTCAGGGTCAAGACGGGCTCGCGCAGGGGCAGCACCACGGCGGCCGTGCCCAGCAAGATGTTCTCCGTGATGCCGGCCAGGTAACCGAGATAGGTAAATACCTCGAAGACCTGGGCCGCGTCGCCGAACGACGGATCATACAAAGGCACGTCGCGCAGCCACAGCGCCCGAAAGCCCAGGCGGTCGGCCAGTTTTGCCAGTTCCGCATGCTGACGCAGATCCGGTTCGCCCGGCACGCGGACCGATGCCGCATTCGCCTGGCGCCCCGTGGACGTCCAGTCATTATCGAGCGGCAGCTCCAGGCCGATGCTGAAACCGCCCTGTCCAAGCTTGGTCATGGCGCCCATATCAGTCCCACTGCGGCGCCAGGCCGTCCGGGTTGGCCAGGCGCTCGCCCCGCTCCAGCGTGGCCATCTGCGCCATCTCGTCCGGCGACAGGATGATGCGCTGGAAATGCAGGTTCGCTTCCAGGTTGGCGCGTTTGGTCGACGAGGGAATCACGGCAAAGCCCTGCTGCAGCGACCAGCTGAGCGCCACTTGCGCGGGCGTCACGCCGTGCCTGGCGGCGATGGCCGCGATGACAGGATTGGCAACCACCTTGCCATACGCGAGCGGCATGTAGGCCGTGATGTGGATGCCCTGGCTGCGTGCGAAATCGATCACCTTGCGGTTCTGCAGGAAGGGGTGGATCTCGACCTGCTGCGTGGCGATTTCAGACGCCCCCACCGTATCGATCGCTTGCTGCAGCTGCGCGTTGGTGAAATTCGACACGCCGATGGCCCTGGTCAGCCCCTGCGCCTTGGCCTCCGCCAGCGCCGCCATGTATTCGGCGACGGGAATGGCGTCCTGCGGCGACGGCCAGTGAATCAGGGTCAGGTCCAGTTGTTCCAGCTGCAGCTTGTGCAGGCTGTCTTTCAGGCTGGGAATCAGTTTGTCGCGCTGCAGGCTCTCGATCCAGATCTTGGTGGTGACGAACAGTGCATCGCGCGGGACGGGGCTGGCGGCGATCGCCTGGCCCACCTCGGCTTCATTGCCGTAGATTTGCGCCGTGTCGATATGGCGGTAGCCCACGTCCAGGCCCGTGGTGACGGAGTCGATGACGACCTGACCCTGCAGGCGGAAGGTGCCCAGGCCGATTTCAGGGATGGCGGTATGTTGGGTAGTGGTATTCATGCGGTGAGTCCTCTCAAGTCAGTAACGATGGCCACACTATGCGCCCATCTTTTGTTGAGAAAAATACCGTTTACATCAAATCATATTTGATCCACAAGCAAGTAATGTAATGAGCCGGCAGGAAATCGGGGAAAATTCGCGGCAGACTCTTGCATTCCCGTTTTGGTCTGCTATAATTCGCCACCTTGGCCTGGTAGCTCAGTCGGTAGAGCAGAGGATTGAAAATCCTTGTGTCGGTGGTTCGATTCCGCCCCGGGCCACCAAGAATATGTTTTACGTTCAAAAACGCCACCTTCGGGTGGCGTTTTTGTTTGTGGCGCCGTTTGTGCAGCACACAAAAACGGGCCGTTTCCGGCCCGCTCGCTACCATCATCCGGCGCACCTGGCGCCGGGCAATCCCCCTCTTACCACATCAAATCATCGGGAATCTGGAACGCCGCGTATGGATCGTCCTCGTCCACTTCGGTGCTGGCCTGCTTGACGCGCACGACGATGGCGGGGTCGCGTTCGGCGATCTTGTCGGCGATGATGCGCGGCACCAGTTCCACGGCGCCGCCCAGGCAGACGATCACCAGGCGGCCCGCCACCAGGTGGGCCTGCACGGCGGACGTCACGTAGATGCGCTCGATCTTGTTGTTGAACGTGAAGTTGTACGGCACGTCGCCGTTGTTGCCCTTGCTCTGGCGGTTCTTTTGCACCATTTGCGCGATCTGCGCCACGATGGCCTTCTGGTTTGCGGCCGCGTCGCGCTGGGCGTTCAGTTCACGCGCGCGCTCGGCGTTCTTGCGCTGGGTCTCGAGCGCGGCCAGGCGCACCTCGTCGACACTCTGCGTGCCGCTCTTGCGCTCGTCCTTCTTTTGCTTGCTCTTGTCCTGGTTGGCCAGTTTGACCTTTTTCTTGTCGACCAGGCCGGCCTTTAAAAACTGCTCTTGCAACGAGACCATAACTACTCCGTATTGAGGGTGCGCCGGCCAAGGCAGCGGCATCGGCCGGTGGAAAGACGCTAGCATAGCAAAAAACAGGGCCGCTGCCGCCGGCTGCATGCCTGCCCGGGCCCGCCGCTGGCCGCTGTACGCGTGGCAGTAACAAAAAGACACACTCGATTGGAAATCTTGTTGATAAATGTCATATAGTTAGTTACGTTCTGCATATCGGCAATGCGTTGCCGATTGCATGTCCCTTCCATCGCCTGCGTCTACAAGGATTTGCCATGAAACAATTAATCGCCCTCTGCATCGCTGCCGCGTTTGCCAGCACCGCCTTTGCCGCCGCACCGGAAGCGGCCCCTGCCGCCAAGACGGCGCAACAGTCGAAAATGACCACCTGCAATGCCGATGCCGCCGGCAAGAAAGGCGATGAGCGCAAGGCCTTCATGAAGGAATGCCTGAGCGCCAAGCCGGCACCGGCCATGACGCAGCAAAACAAGATGAAAACCTGCAATGCCGATGCCAAGGACATGAAGGGCGATGCCCGCAAGGCCTTCATGAAGGAATGCCTGAGCGCACCGAAAAAATAAGCGCCGCACGCACCGCCTGCAACGCCAGCCCTGGAGCTGGCGTTTTTTTTCGCCCATGGCAGGAAGCCAGGCCGGGCAATCATGCCGAATGATCAAGATGACACGTTGAACGATAACGCGTAATATTTTTCCTTACTGTTCAGCTCGGCAACACAGTTCCCTGGTGAAAGGACGGCAGCGTGGCGGCGTCGAACGATCTCGCGCACTGGCGCGGCCAGATTTTTGCGCGCCTGCTCCAGGCGGTGCTGGTGCTGGGCATCGTCACGGCCATTCCCAGCGCCCTGCTGGCCGCGCGCGAAGCTATCTGGTCCATAGTCATCCTCGACGTGCTGGCCATCGCCTGGATCGCCGCCATCTGGCACTGGCGGACAACGCCCTACCGCTGGCGGGTGGCGCAATTCCTGTTGATCGCCTTCATCGTCGGCGTCGGCCTGCTGCTGAAAATCGGCCCCATCAGCCAGATCTACATGATGGCCATCCCCGTGCTGGCCGCATTGCTGCTGGGCATGCAACCAGCCCTGTGGGGCCTGGCACTGACCTCGCTGACCCTGTTCGTGCTGGGCCTGCATCCCGACGTGGCCCTGCACATGCACGGCGTGCCCGACTCGCCCGTGCTGCGCGCGCTGATCATCGCCTTGAACTACCTGTTCATCGCCGCCGTCCTGACCCTGTCCTGCGCCTTCCTGCTGCGCCACCTGGAGCACGCGCTGGACCGTCTGCAGGCCAGCGCGCTGTCGCTGGAACACAGCAGCGTCGTCCTGTCGGCGCTCAATGCGGAGCTGCGCTTGACGGCCACGGCCGTCGCCCGCCTGAACGACATGGTGATGATCGCCGAAGTGGCCGCCGCACCGCCCAGTCCCGGTGCGGTGCCGGCCACGCGCATCATCTTCGTCAACGACGCCTTCGAGCGCAGCAGCGGCTATGCGCGCGCCGAGGTGCTGGGCCGCAGCCTGCTGTTCCAGCAGGGCCCCGCCACCGATGCGGGCGAACTGGCGCGCATCGCCGCCGCCCTGGCCAGCGCCCAGCCGGCCCGGGCGGAACTGCTGAACTACAACAAGGCCGGCAAGGCCTACTGGGTGGAAGCGGAACTGGTGCCGTTTACGGATGCGGACGGCAGGCAGACGCACTGGGTGGCCGTCGAGCGCGAAATCGACGAGCGCAAGAAATCGGAG
This sequence comes from Janthinobacterium sp. FT14W, assembly GCF_009208755.1. NCBI lineage: Bacteria > Pseudomonadati > Pseudomonadota > Betaproteobacteria > Burkholderiales > Oxalobacteraceae > Janthinobacterium > Janthinobacterium sp. FT14W. The sequence goes on from NZ_WFLL01000015.1 coordinate 24,788, forward strand.
GCGGCCATCCACCGCCTGGCCTTCTATGACGTGCTGACGGGCTTGCCCAACCGGCGCCTGCTGATGGACCGCATCGCCCACCTGCTGGCCGCCGCCCCGCGCAACCAGCAGATCAGCGCGCTGATGTTCATCGACCTCGACCACTTCAAGCACATCAACGACGCGCGCGGCCACGCCACCGGCGACGCGCTGCTGCGCCTGGCCGGCGAACGGCTGGCACTGCTGATGCGCAAGGCCGACACGGTGGCGCGCCTGGGCGGCGACGAATTCGTCGTGCTGCTGGCCCACCTGGCCGAGGACCTGCACGGCGCCGCCCATGCGGCGGCCCTGGTGGCCGAAAAGATCCGCGCCGCCATCGCGCGCGACTTCGAGATCGGCGCGCAGTCGTATCATTGCAGCGCCAGCATCGGCGTGACCCTGCTGCCGAAAGAAGGCCAGCAGGCGCACGACCTGCTGCGCGAGGCGGACATCGCCATGTACCGCGCCAAGGCGGAGGGACGCAACGGCATCGCCTTCTTTGAAGCGGCCATGCAGGCGGGCGTGGAACGCCGCCTGACCCTGGAACGGGCGCTGGCGCGCGCCCTCGACACGGGCGAACTGCGCATGCACGTGCAGCCCCAGGTCGACCGCAACGGCCGGGTGTCGGGCGCCGAAATGCTGATGCGCTGGCCGCAGGCGGACGGCACGCACATCGCGCCGGGCGTGTTCATTCCCATCGCCGAGGAATCGGGGCTGATCGTCAGACTGGGCCACTGGGCCCTGCGCGAAGCGTGCCGCGCCGCCAGCCTGCTGGCGCAGGCGGGCTCGCCCGTCGCCGTCTCGGCCAACGTCAGCCCGGCCCAGTTCCGCCAGCCCGACTTCGCCGCCCGCGTGCAGGCGGCCCTGGCCGAACACGGCACGCCGGCCGGCGCCCTGATCCTGGAACTGACGGAAGGCCTGCTGATCGACCAGCGCGACGCCTCGCTGGCGCGCATGCGCGACCTGGCGGCCCTGGGCATCCGCTTTTCCATCGACGATTTCGGCACCGGCTATTCCAGCCTCGCCTACCTGACCTCGATGCCGCTGTACGAACTGAAGATCGACAAGCGCTTCATCGACGACACGCCGCGCGACACGGCCATCGTGCAAGCGATACTGGCCATGGCGCGCCACCTGGGCTTGCGCGTGGTGGCCGAAGGCGTGGAAACGCAGGAGCAGGCCGACTTCCTGATCGCCCACGATTGCGACGGCTTGCAGGGCTATCTGTATGCGCGGCCCATGCCCCTGCCCGACTTCATGGCCTGGCTGGCCGGCCGGCATTAGCTTTACGGCATTTCCCCCACGAAACTCCTCCGCTAGAATACCGGCCTTGTCGCCCTGCACCTTCACCGCCTTTCCTGTAAAGTGATCTCCGATGCGTCTGGTTCTTCCCCTGTTGGCCCGTCCCCTTCTGCTCACCCTGTTGGCCGCCGCCCTGCCCGCCACCCATGCGGCCCCTTCCACCACCGCCCCCACGCCCATCACCCTGGAGCAGGCCATGGCCGATCCCGACTGGATCGGCACGCCAGTCGAAGCGGCATGGTGGGGCTGGAATGGCCAGCTGTATTACAAGCAGAAGCGCCTCGGCTCGCCCCTGCGCGACACGTTCCAGGTCGCCGGCGCGAACGCCAGGCTCAATAGCGGCAAGAAAATCGACGACGCGCAACTGGCCAACCTCGATGGCCAGCAGATGGTCGTCAACCGGGCCGGCACGCGCGCCATCCTGCTGCGCAACGGCGACCTGTTCGAGCGCGACATGAAAAGCGGCGCCCTGACGCAGATCACGCGCGGCGTCTCCGCCATCAGCGACCCGCAATACTCGAGCGACGGCGGCGCCGTGCAATACCGCAGCGGCACCGACTGGTTCAGCTGGAACCGGCTTGACCGCCTGAGCGCCCCCGTCGCCCTGCTGCGCGCGGCCAAGGACCCGGACGCCAAGCCGGAAGCGGACGCCCTGCGCGAACTGCAGCTGCGCCTGATCGTCAACCTGGCGCGCCAGAAGGAAGACCGCGACACGAGCCGCGAGCGCCGCCACGAAGAGCGCCGCCTGGACAGCACGCGCGCGCCGGAGCCGATCTACCTGGGCGAGAAAGTCACGATCTCGGGCAGCGCCCTGTCGCCGGACGGCCGCTGGCTGCTGTTCGTCACGCAAGACAAGGCCGCCGAGAAGGGCAAGCTGGGCAAGCTGGCCCGCTACATCACGGAAACGGGCTACCCGGAAGCGGACGACGAGCGCACGCGCGTGGGCCGCAACATGCCCGTCGCGCAAAGCCTGAAACTGGCCGACCTGCGCACGGGCCAGGTGCGCGAGATCGCTGTCGACAATCTGCCCGGCATCGCCGCCGACCCGCTGGCCTCGCTGCGCGCCGAACAGAAGCTGCCGCCGCTGAAAGGCAACCGTCCCGTGCGCGTCGACGCCCAGCGCGACGGCATCGCCTGGACCGACGACGGTTCCAAGGTGGCCGTGCGCATCCGCGCCATCGACAACAAGGACCGCTGGATCGCCAATGTCGACCTGGCCAATGGCACCCTCGTGCCCGTGCACCGCGTCAGCGACGCGGCCTGGGTCAACCGCCGCGCCGACGAATTCGGCTGGCTGCCCGACAACGCCACCCTGTGGTATCTGTCCGAGGAAAGCGGCTACGCCCACCTGTACGCGAAGACGGGCGCGGCCCCCGCGCGCGCGTTGACCAGCGGCAAGTGGGAAGTGAGCAATGTGGAATGGAGCCCCGACGGCAAGCATGCGTATTTCATGTGCAATCCGCAGGCGCCGGGCACGTATGAAGTGTGCGCCAGCACGGCCAAGGACGGCGGCGCGCGCGAAATCACGCAGCTGAAAGGCGTGGAAAACTTCGGCCTGTCGCCCGATGGCGGCAAGCTGCTGCTGCGCTATTCGACCAGCTATATGCCAGCCCAGCTGGCCACGGTTGCCGTCTCGGGCGGCAAGGCCAATCTCCTGACCGATACGCGCAGCGAAGCCTTCAAGGCACGCAACTGGGTCATGCCGCAACTGGTGCAAGTGCCGTCCACGCATGGCGCGGCGCCCGTCTGGGCCAAGCTGTACCGTCCAGCCCAGCTGCAAGCGGGCAAGAAATATCCCATCGTCATGTTCGCCCACGGCGCCGGCTACCTGCAGAACGTGACCGAACGCTACCCCGTGTATTTCCGCGAGCAGATGTTCCACAACCTGCTGGTGGAGCAAGGCTACATCGTGCTCGACGTCGACTACCGCGCCTCGCTCGGTTACGGCAGCGCCTGGCGCACGGCCATCTACCGCCAGATGGGCCACCCGGAACTGGAAGATTTCATCGACGGCGCCAATTGGCTGGCACAGCAGCACCAGGGCGACATCCGGAACGTGGGCATCTACGGCGGCAGCTACGGCGGCTTCATGAGCCTGATGGCCCTGATGCGCGCGCCGGACGTCTTCAAGTCGGGCGCCGCGCTGCGTCCCGTGACGGACTGGACGACGTATAACCACGAGTACACGGCCAACATCCTGAACACGCCGGACGTCGATCCGCAAGCGTATCGAGTCTCGTCGCCGATCGAATACGCGGACAAGCTGACGGGCAACCTGCTGATCGCCCACGGCATGATCGACGACAACGTGTTTTACCAGGATTCCGTGCGCCTGTCGCAGCGCCTGATCGAGCTGAAAAAGGATAACTGGGAAATGGCCAGCTATCCGATGGAGCGCCACGGCTTCGTGCAGCCGGAAGCGTGGTATGACGAGTACCGCCGCATTTATCAATTGTTCCAGCGCACGCTGAAGTAAAAACTGGGGTCAGACCCCCGCCTGCGCTAGCGTCAAGCTTTGCGTTAACTGTGTTGGGGGTCTGCCCCCAAACAACCGCTCAGTCAAACGGCAGGGGCCGCGGCGTCGTGTCCGACGATGGCGGCAGGACCGGCAGCACGATGTGCGGCTGCTTGCCCGTCAGGGTCTTCAGGAAGGCCACCAGCTTGGCGTTCTCGTCCGGCGTAAAGGTGCGGCCCAGCTGCAGCCGGCCCATCACGTCGACGGCTTGCGTCAGGGTGGCCGCCTCGCCATCGTGAAAGTAGGGATACGTCAGTTCCACGTTGCGCAGGGTGGGCACCTTGAAGCTGAAACGGTCCGCATCCTTGCCCGTCACGGCCGAACGCCCCTCCGCCGTCATCGCCGTCTGGTACGGCTCGACGACGCCCATCTTCTGGAAGGTGTTGCCGCCCACGGCGGGGCCGTTATGACAGGCGATGCAGCCGCTGGACTTGAACAGCTGGTAACCGGCCAGCTCGTCTTTCGTCAGCGCGCTTTTCTTGCCCGACAGCCATTGGTCGAAGCGGGAACCGGGCGTCACCAGCACTTCCTCGAAGGCGGCGATGGCGCGCGTGACTTGCTCGATGCTCAGCTTGTCCTGGCCAAACACCTGCCTGAATTCCGCGCGGTAGGCGGGAATCGAGGCCAGCACGTCGATGGCCAGTTCATGCGTGAACGCCATCTCGCCGGGATTGGCGATGGGACCTCCCGCCTGCTCCTGCAAGTCCTTGGCGCGGCCATCCCAGAATTGCGCCACGTTCATGCTGGAGTTGAGCACCGTGGGCGAGTTGATGGGACCGCGCTGCCAGTTGTGGCCGATCGAGGTCTTGATGTTATCGGTGCCGCCCATGCTCAGGTTATGGCAGCTATTGCAGGAAATAAAGCCGGAACGCGACAGGCGCGGGTCGAAAAACAGTTTTTTGCCCAGCTCGACCATCGCCGGATTGGCCACCTTGGCGGCCGTGATCGGCTGGATCGGCTCCCTTTCGGCGGCGTGCAGCACGTTGCCGAAAGTCAGGCTGGCGAGGAAGAGGAAGGGGGATAAGATGCGGCGCATGGTCTAACTCCTGGAAACATTCCCGAATCGGCGGCAGGCGCCGGCGGGGGAATGCAGCACGCCGGCCCGGTTGCCACCCGTACATCGCTGATTGGATGTTGATTTATATTAACTTTGACGAGTTGATAATGAAAATGACCGGGATCAAGGATAGGCCAACCTACGAATCGTGCTTGCCATTTGGGCAAGCTTGGCACATGATGAGGGCATGCACACGCCAACCTCCCCCACCCTGTTACCGCTGCTGCGCGCCGCCTGCGCCGCCATCGTGCTGCTGGCCGCCAGTGCCTGCGGCAGCCCTCCCGCACAAGATGCGCCGCCCGCCCCCGGCAATGCCGGCTTGCTGGCGCAAATCCAGGCGGAAGCGGGCAATGCTGCCTGCGATTCCACCCAGCAATGCCAGACCATCGCCATCGGCGCCAAGGCCTGTGGCGGGCCCGAGCGCTACCTGGCCTGGTCCAGCAAGGAAAATGACGGCAGGAAACTCAAGGCCTTGGTCCAGGCGCACGCCGAGGCGAGCCGCAAGCAGCAGCAGGCGGACGGCATGATGTCCACCTGCTCCATCGTCACGGACCCGGGCGCCACGTGCCAGGCGGGACGCTGCGTGCTGCAAAAGAGCGGCCTGGGCGGCAGCTCGGCCATGTAAAAAAGCCGCTGCTCCAGCGGCTTGTGAGGTGCTGCAACGGTTCAGTCAAAGCTGCAATTGCAAGGTCTTCACGATCTTGCTTTCCACTTTCTCGCCCGCGCCCGAGGTGGTGTTCCGGCTCTCCTTGCGCAACAACAATAAACGGTCGCCTTGCACGCCATACTGGCGCGTCTCGTCCGTCTTTTGCGTAAAGCTGACGACGACAAAGGCGCGCCCGCTGACGTCGATGTGGAACTGGCTGGCCAGCGGCGTGCCGTCGGCCGCGATCCACACCTCGATGCCGCCGTCGAACTTCTTCACATATTTGCGGTCCTTTTCCGGCACCTTGTCGAGCGACAAGGTAAAACTGAGCAGGCGCGCCGGCTTGCCCTTGTAGCTGTCGGCCTTCTCGCTGCTGAACACGGCTTCATCGATTTCGCGCGACAGGGCGCCTGCCGCCGACACCATGGCCCGCAATTCCGTCGCCTTCATTTCCCCCAGCGCAAAGCCGATCGGCGTCTTGACCTTCGGGTCTTTTACCTTGGCACGCTGCTCGGCGTCCACTTTTGCCAGCAAATCCTTGCCGTAGAGAACTTGCAAGCCCGCCGGCCCGCTCTCGACAGCCACCGTGGCCTGGCCGCTATCCTCTTCCGCCTCCTTGCCCTCACCCTCCTTGCGCCAGCTTTTCGATTCCACCTGGGCCTTGACGGGCGAAAGCCCCTGCAAGCGCGCCAGCGCCGCATTCAAATCGGCCAGACCATCGGCCCGCGCCGTTCCGCACACCATACTGAACAAGCCGGCCACCGCCAGCCACTGCACGCCATCACGTCCTTGCATCGCCGTATCCCCATGTCGCATATGAATGCCAAAACACCATGTTTTGGCCATCTGTTGCATTTGAACACAGCTTCCTCTGGTCAGGTGGAATCTCTTTCTGCTATAATTCGCCGCCTTGGCCTGGTAGCTCAGTCGGTAGAGCAGAGGATTGAAAATCCTTGTGTCGGTGGTTCGATTCCGCCCCGGGCCACCAAGAATAGAAAAAACGCCACCTTCGGGTGGCGTTTTCTTTTGTCCGGCACCGCCGCAACACCATACGCGCGACTTTTTTCTGTCGCCGCTGAATCCCTTGTGCGAAAATGCCCCTCCCCCTGGATGGTGCGCATGATGACAAAACTCGCCGCAATCATAACTGGAATGACACTGCTGCTGGCCGCTTGCAAGCCCGCAGCCACGGCACCTGCGCATGATATTCCTGCGGCAATGAGCGAGACCGCGACCACCTTGCTGCAGTCGAAACTGCTGCACGCGACCTCGATTGCCGTCGTTTATCGGGGCCAGGAATTCATTCTGCATCAAGGCGAGCTGGAGACCGGCAAGGCCAATCCGCCGAACGACACGACGCTGTATGAAATTGGCTCAGTCAGCAAGACTTTTGCGGGCCTGCTGCTGGCGAACGCCGTGCTCGATGGGAAGGCGTCGCTCGACGATCCCATACAAAAGTATTTGCCGGCCGCCTACCCGAACCTGCAGTCGCAGGGCCAGCCCGTGCGCTTGCGCCATTTGATCACGCACACCAGCAATATGCCGGGCATGCTGCCATTGCAGGTGAACACCGTCTTGAAGGATTTCACGGCACATGCCACGCCGGCAAAGCTCAATGCAGCCTACGCCGGCTACGGACAACGGCAATTCTGGCAGGACTTGCACACAGTCAGCCTCAACGGCCCGTTGGGCAAGGACTACGCATATTCAAGCGCCGGTACCGAACTCGTTGCGCACGCTCTCGAAACCATCTACGGCATGCCCTATGAAGTCCTGCTCACGCAATTGCTCGCGCGCGAAGCCGGCATGCACGATACCCGGCTGAGCCTCGCAGCCAGCGATAGCGGCCGGCTGGCGCCCGGCTACCACAGCGACAATCCCGTCATCACGACACCGATGCCGCAACTCCCATGGGGAGCGGCCGGCAACCTGAAGTCGACCATGCCGGACATGGCGAAATACCTGCGCCTGCAATTGAGCACCCATCCCGCGGTGGTCGAATCGCACAAGCCGCTGGTGCGCTTTCAGGACGACTTCAGCATAGGTTACTTCTGGAACATCGGCACGAACGGCCAGCTGGGCACGCATTATGTACACCATGGCGGCGTGCCGCGTGCGCAAGGCTACGCCTACCTCGTTCCCCGATATCAGCTCGGGGTCTACATCATCACCAACCAGAGCGGCGATGCTACCGCCGGCGCCATGGAAAGCGCGCTCGCGCATATTTTCGACACCGTGGCGTCCATGGAAAGCGCGCAGTAGGCCGGACCTTGTTTGGAAAATCCTTGTGCCGGTGCGCCGATTCCGTCCCCGGCCACCGGGAATTCAACAGCACATTCAGCAAGCCATAGCAAAAAGGGCAACCTTCAGCCTGGTTTTTTTCATCGGCACTGTCACGCTGCCGGGCGTCACCCCTATGCGCAGTACCGCACAGTAACGTTCGCCAGATCGGCCTATCCTGTAGCTATTACACAGGGAGATATCGCATGCTCAAGATTGCTCTGCTGGTGGTCCTGCCGGGCCTGGCTTTACTGTTCGCCGTCGCCCCCCTGCGCCGCGCCCTGATTACGCCGCACCTGCTCGCGCTGTTCAAGCGCATCCTGCCCACCATGTCCGACACGGAGCGCGACGCCCTCGAGGCGGGCACCACGTGGTGGGATGCCCAGCTGTTTTCCGGCCGGCCCGACTGGCCCAGGCTGCTGGCCTATGGACCGGCCGCGCTCAGCGCCGGGGAGCGCCACTTTCTCGAGCACGACGTCGAGCGGCTGTGCGAACTGGTCGACGACTGGGAAACCCAGCAGACACTCGACCTGCCGCCCCAAGCCTGGGACTACCTGAAGGCGCAAGGCTTCCTCGGCATGATCATCCCGAAACAATACGGCGGCAAGCAATTCTCCGCCTACATGCATTCGCAAGTGGTGATGAAGCTGTCGAGCCGCTGCTCGGCGCTGGCGGTGACCGTGATGGTGCCCAATTCGCTGGGGCCGGCCGAACTGCTGCTGCACTACGGCACCGAAGAACAGAAGGATTACTACCTGCCGCGCCTGGCCGCCGGCACGGAGATCCCCTGCTTTGCGCTGACCAGCCCGTATGCGGGTTCCGACGCGGCCGCCATTCCCGACCTGGGCGTGGCGTGCATGGGCATGCATGAAGGGAGACCGACCCTGGGTTTCCGCCTCACCTGGAACAAGCGCTACATCACCCTGGCGCCCGTGGCCACCTTGCTGGGCCTGGCATTCCAGACCAGCGATCCCGACCATTTGCTGTCCGACAACGATGCACCGGGCATCACCTGCGCGCTGATTCCCGCCAGCCACGACGGCGTGGTGATCGGCCGGCGCCACCATCCGCTCAACGCCGCCTTCCAGAACGGGCCCACGTCGGGCCACGACGTCTTCATTCCCATCGACTGGGTCATCGGCGGCCAGGCGCAAGTGGGGAAAGGTTGGCGCATGCTGATGGAATGCCTGGCGGCCGGGCGCGCCATTTCGCTGCCCTCCTCCAGCGTGGGCATGGGCAAGATGGCCGTGCGCGGCACAGGCGCGTATGCGGCCGTGCGGCGCCAGTTCAACATGCCAATCGGCAAGTTCGAAGGGGTGCAGGAAGCGCTGGCCCGCATGGGCGCCAACCTGTACCTGATGGATGCGGCGCGTACCCTGGCCGCGCACGCCGTCGACCTGGGCGAAAAACCGGCCGTCATTTCCGCCATCGTCAAATACCACGTCACGGAACGGGGACGCGCGCTCGTCAATGACGGCATGGATATCCTGGGCGGCAAGGGCATCTGCATCGGCCCCGGCAATTTCCTGGCCAGCGCCTACCAGCAGATTCCCATCGCCATCACGGTGGAAGGGGCCAACATCCTCACGCGCAGCCTGATCATCTTCGGCCAGGGCGCCATCCGCGCGCATCCGTACGTGCTCAAGGAAATGGCCGCAGTGCAGGAAAGCGACGGCCGCAAGGCCGTGCGCGATTTCGATGCGGCTTTCTTTGGCCACGTGGGCTTCGTGCTGGGCAACCTGGCCAGAGGGCTGCGGTACGGACTGGGCGGCGCGCGCCTGGCGGCCGTGCCCGCCGCCGGCGCGCCCGCGCTGGCCCCCTACTACCGCGCCCTGACGCGGCTGTCGACGGCCTTTGCCGTCATGACGGATATGTCGATGTTCGTGCTCGGTGGCGAACTCAAGCGACGCGAACGGCTGTCCGCCCGGCTGGGCGATGTGCTGGCGCAACTGTACCTGGCCTCGTCCGTGCTGAAGCGCTACGAGGACGATGGGCGTCCGCCAGCCGACCTGCCCTATGTGCACTGGTCGCTGCAGGATGCGCTGCTCAAGGCGCAGCAAGGCTTGACGGGCGTGCTGGACAATTTCCCCGCGCGCGTGCTGGCGGTGCTGCTGCGCACGCTGCTGTTCCCCTTCGGCCTGCCCCATCGTCCGCCCTCGGACGAACTGGGCAGCGAGGTGGCGCTGGCCCTGCAAACGCCGGGCGCCGACCGCGAGCGCCTGCTGGCCGACGGCCATGTCGCCAGCGAGGGCAGCCACGGCGGCGATCCGCTGGCCTGCGCCGAGCGGGCGCTGGCCTTGCTGCCGGACGTGCTGCACATCGAAAAACGCCTGAAAGACACGCCCGAAGGCACGGCCCTCAGGCACCTGCCGCAAAGCCTGTCCGCCATGCAGCAGTGGCTGGCTTCGGCCAAGGCGGCAAGCTCCGTCAGCTGCCAGGAACACAACACCTTGCTGGAATTTGCCCGCCTGGTCGATGGCCTGATCCAGGTCGATGATTTTCCGCCTGCTGCGGCGCCTCAGGCACAGGGCGGCAGCGCCGTGCAGCGCCTGGATGGGAAACCGGCTGGCGAGAGCCGCGCGGCCTAGGCCTGGCGGCTTTGCGACCTATACTGGATGGAGCGGGCGCGGTGCCCGCACCGTTCAGAAAGGAGTCGATCATGACGCGCAAATTCATCGATTGCCGGGAGTTTCCAAGCGACACGCATTGCTCGGTGGCCATCTCGGCCGACAGCGAGGAAGAGCTGCTGGGCATCGCCGTGGAACACGCCGTCTCGGTACACCATCACCACGACACGCCGGAACTGCGCCAGCAACTGCGCCACTTGTTCAAGGACGGCATGCCACCCGAACACTTGCCCATGACGGGGCAGGCCGGCAGCAGCGCCAGCGGCGCCGTGCACACGCATTAGTGCGTGCCGAGCGCGCGCAATGGCCCGTTCAGGACGCCAGCTTGCGGGCAGGCGCCCTGATGTCCAGGCCCAGCACGAGCGGCACCAGGGCGGCGTAGACGACGAGCACCGACAGCCAGACCGCGCCGGGCCAGTGCGCCCGCACGCCAAAATAAATGCTGGAAAACATCAGCGGGCACAGCACGGATGCGAGGCTCACGGACGAGGCCAGCACGCCCTGGAACTGGCCTTGCCGGTCGTCCGCAACCTGGCGCGTGGCCAGCGACTGCAGGGCCGGCGCGCCGATGCCGCCCAAGGCAAACACGGGCATGATGGCGAAGATCATCCAGCTGCGCGTGGCAAAGGCCATGACGAGCAGCGCCACGCAGGCGCACACGACACCGGCCAGGATGGTGGCGCGCTCGCCCAGCAGTTTGACGGCCGGGCCGGGCAAGAAGGCCTGCGCCAGTGCCTGGCATACGCCAAAGGCACCCAGCGACAGGCCGATCCACAAGCCATTCCACCCGAACGCGTCGTGCCCCCACAGCGCCCAGCACACGCCATACACTTCGCCTGCCGCGCTGAAGGTAAAGAAGATGAAGGCAATGGGCAGCAAGCGCTTTTGCGACCAGACCCAGCGCAGCGGGCGCACGGGATTCAATGCCGCCAGGTCGATGTTCCCCTGTGTGGGCGGGCGGGACTCGGGCAGCATCAGCAACGCCAGCAGCAGGTTGCCGGCATTCAAGACTGCCGCCGCCATGAACGGCAGGCGCAGCCCGTAGTCGCCCAGCGCGCCGCCCAGCACGGGACCGATGATGAAGCCTGCGCCGAACATGGCATTGAGCAAGCCGAAGCGGCGCGCCCGCGTCGCCCCGGGAGAAATATCGGTGATGCAGGCCGTGGCCACGGAGACGTTGGCGCTCGTCCCCCCCGCGATGGCGCGTCCCAGCAGCAGCATCCACAGGCTGGGCGCAAAGGCCAGGAACAGGTAATTGACGGCGGCGCCCGCCAGCGAGACCAGCAGCACGGGGCGCCGGCCCAGGCGGTCGCTCAGCGCGCCCAGCACGGGCGCGAAGATGAACTGCATCAGCGCATACAGGGCCGTCATGACACCGATATACGGCGCCACATTATCGGCATGCGTGACGTCCCGCAGCAGCGCCGGCAGGATGGGGAAGACCAGGCCGATGCCGACGGCATCGAGCACGACCGTGGCAAAGATGACCGGCAGCGCCGCCATCGGAACAGGTTTTTTCATATACTTGATCCAAATATGTACTCAGTACATAAATAGTATGCCCAGCCTGGCTGCGCCGCCAAGCGTTATCTGTACTCAGTACACTTGGTGTATGATCGTGGCAACATGACGATTCCTGCCGACCTCCGCTCCCGCAAACGCCTTGCTACCCGGCAAGCCATCTCGAATGCCGCCACGCGCTTGTTCTTCGTGCGCGGCTTCGAGCAGGTGACGGTGGACGAGATCGCGGCGGCCGCCAGCGTGGGACGCATGACGGTGTTCAACCACTTCCCCCGCAAGGAAGACATGTTCTTCGACCGCGAGGAAGAGGGGCGCGAACTGCTGCGCGCGGCGCTGCGCCAGCGCGATCCCGCCATCGCGCCCATCGAAACCCTGCGCCTGCTGGCGCACCGGCTGGTGACCGAGGACAGCCCCTACGTCACGTTTTCCGCCGCCGGCCAGGGCTTCATTGCCACCGTCGAGGCCAGCGCTACCTTGAAAGCGCGGGCGCGGGCGATCCGCGACGAGCTGGCGCACGTGGTGGCGCAAGCGCTGACCGACGCCACGGGGCGCGATGCGAACGATCCCCTCGCCCACCTGGCGGCCAGCCTGCTGCTGGCCACCTGGAGCACCGCCCTCGTCGAGGCGCACCGTGCCTTCGCGCAACATGGCGATGCGCAACTGGCCAAGGCCGGCTTCCTGTCCCTGGTAGACCGCGGGCACGCGGGCTTGAACGCCGCCATGGCGGACACGCCCTACGCCTGAAGCGGCAGCCCCGTCGTTCAGGCGGCCCATCGTCTGTCGCAGCGCAGTCCTTCGCACTTCCTTGTTCCATTTGCCAGCACCTGGGCTTGCGTACCGTCTGGTGCCTTCCTATCATGAATCCACGCGCTGGCAAACGATGCATGCAGGCCGGCACGCGGGGACAGTCCTCCTGCTTTCCGTCACCATACCCATAACCGCATGCAGCCGCTGGGAGGTACACGATGAATACCTTGACGAACGGCCAGCTCAATGAGTTGCAAGCCTCATTGAGAGGGCAACTGTTACAAACGAACGACGCCGGCTATGACAGCGCGCGCGCCGTCTGGAATGCGATGATCGACCGGCATCCGGCCCTCATCGCGCGCTGCGCGGGCACGGCCGACGTGCGCGCGGCGCTGGCGTATGCGCGCGACCACGGCCTGCCCCTGGCCGTGCGGGGCGGCGGCCACAATATCGCCGGCAGCGCCCTGTGCAACGATGGCCTGGTGATCGACCTGTCGGGCATGCGCTCGGTGCATATCGATCCGCAACAGCGCCGCGCCCACGTCGAAGGCGGGGCCACCTTGCACGACTTCGACCACGAGGCCCAGGCGTTCGGCCTGGCCACGCCGCTGGGCATCAATTCCACCACGGGCGTGGCAGGACTGGCACTGGGCGGCGGCTTTGGCTGGCTCAGCCGCACGCTGGGCCTGGCAGCCGACAACCTGCTGGCGGCCGATGTCGTCACGGCCGACGGACAATTCCTGCATGCGAGCGCGACGGAGCATCCCGACCTGTTCTGGGCCTTGCGCGGCGGCGGCGGCAACTTCGGCGTGGTCACGCGCTTCGAATTCCAGCTGCATCCGGTGGGGCCGCAAATCACCGCCGGCCTCATCGTGTTCCCTTACGCGCAAGCCAAGGCGGTGCTGACGAAATACCGCGATTTCGTCGACGGCATGCCCGATGAATTGACCGTCTGGGCCGTCCTGCGCAAGGCGCCGCCGCTGCCCTTCCTGCCGCCGGAAATGCACGGCCAGGATGTGCTGGTCCTGCCCGTCTTTTCGCCCGTGCAATCTGCCGCCATGCAGGAGGCGATCGAGCGCATCGGCAGCTTCGGCCAGCCGCTGGGCATGCACGTGGGCGCCATGCCCTACGCGGCCTGGCAGCAGGCATTCGATGCCCTGCTCACGCCGGGCGCGCGCAACTACTGGAAATCGCATAACTTCACGCAACTCAGCGACGCGGCCATCGATACCGTCCTCCGCCATGCGGGCCGGCTGCCGACGCCGCAGTGCGAAATCTTCCTCGGCTTGCTGGGCGCGCAGGCGAGCCGGCCGGCGCCCCAGGATACGGCTTATCCGCACCGCGATGCCCTGTACGTGATGAACGTGCACACGCGCTGGGACGAGCCGGCCGATGACGCGCGCTGCATCGCCTGGGCACGCGACTTCTTCAACGACGCCGCGCCATATGCGACGGGCAGCGTGTACGTCAATTTCCTGACCGAGGATGAAAGCGGCCGCACGGCCGACGCGTATGGCGTGAACTATCCGCGCCTGGCGCACATCAAGCAGCAATACGATCCCGGCAACCTGTTCCGCGCCAACCAGAACATCTGTCCGGCCGCCTAGGCTGCCACGGCGCAGCGCCTTGCAATCCCTTGATCCAGGGCAATGCAATGCGCTCGCCGCCCGCCTACAATCGGCGGCTTTGCCCATCCCCCATGCGCCACGCTCCCGAACTCCTCCTGCCTGCCGGCTCGCTGGCCAAGATGCATGCCGCCTTCGATTATGGCGCCGACGCCGTCTACGCGGGCCAGCCCCGCTACAGTTTGCGCGTGCGCAATAACGATTTTTCGACCTTGCAAGCCTTGCAGGAGGGCATAGACGGCGCGCATGCGCGCGGCAAGCAGTTTTTTGTTGCCAGCAACATCTTCGCCCACAACGCCAAGCTGAAGACGTATTTGCGCGACATGGAACCGGTGATCGCCATGCGCCCGGACGCCCTGATCATGGCCGACCCGGGCCTGATCATGATGGTGCGCGACAAGTGGCCGGAGATTCCCGTACACCTGTCCGTGCAGGCGAATGCCGTCAACTGGGCCGACGTGAAGTTCTGGCACCGCATGGGCTTGACGCGCGTGATTTTGTCGCGCGAGCTGTCGCTCGACGAGATCGAGGAAATCCGCCAGCGCTGCCCGGAAATGGAACTGGAAGTATTCGTCCACGGCGCCCTGTGCATCGCCTATTCGGGCCGCTGCCTGCTGTCCGGCTATTTCAACCACCGCGACCCGAACCAGGGCACGTGCACGAACTCCTGCCGCTGGGATTACAAGGTGAAAAACGCGGCGGAAGACGCCAGCGGCGACCTGGGCGGCATGCAGGTGGTGCCTCTGGAATTCCACCGGGCGCTGGCCGAGGCCGACAACAACGCGTTTTCCGCCCTGCATCAGCAGCCGCGCCACCCGCTGGCCGACCAGCCGTATCTGATTGAAGAAGCCCAGCGCCCGGGCCAGCTGATGCCGATACTCGAAGACGAGCACGGCACCTACATCATGAATTCGAAGGACTTGCGCGCCGTCGAGCACATCGAGCGCCTGGTCAAGATCGGCGTCGACTCGCTGAAGGTCGAGGGCCGCACCAAGTCGCTGTACTACGCGGCGCGCACGGCGCAAGTCTACCGCCAGGCCATCGACGACGCCGTGGCGGGCCGGCCCTTCGATATCAGCCTGCTGGGCCAGCTGCAGGGCCTGGCCAACCGCGGCTACACGGACGGTTTCTACCAGCGCCACCACACGCAGGCGCACCAGAACTACATGCGCGGCGCCTCCGAGGCGGACCGCAGCCAGTACGTGGGCGACGTGCTGGGCGTGGCGGACGGCTGGGCCAGGGTGGAAGTGAAAAACCGCTTCGCCGTGGGCGACCGCCTCGAAGCCGTGCATCCGGGCGGCAACCGCGACATCACCATCGCGCGCATGCTGGCCGACGACGGCAGCGAGATCCAGGTGGCGCCGGGCAGCGGCCACTTCGTGCGCATCGAACTCGACGGGGCGCTGGACAAGGCCTTGCTGGCCCGCTATCTGTAACCGCCAGTCTGGGGCGCACAGTGGCAAACCAGTATGTAAGTGTTTGATTTGACAAGTAAAAATGCGCGCCTCAGCGCTTAAACAATTTGTTTAAGCCTCAACATTGCTATACGATACGGCCACCCTGCGCCCGGGGGCCTTATCGGCATCCCGTGCGTTCCTGACACGTTCACCGGAACCCCCGATGCCACCTGCCACTCCTGCCCTGATCACCAATGACGCCGTCGTCCTCGGCCTGCTCGCCATGACCCTGGGGGCCGTTTTCTGGACCGCCTCCCGCCCGGACGGCTTCTGGAAAAAGTTCTATACGTACATCCCCTCCTTGCTGATGTGCTATCTGATCCCGGCGCTGCTCAACACCTTCGGCATCATCGACGGCAACACCTCGGTCCTGTACGCCGTGGCGCGCGACTATCTGCTGCCCAGCGCACTGGTCCTGCTGTGCGTGGCCATCGATTTCGGCGGCATCGTCCGCCTCGGCCCCAAGGCCATCATCATGTTTCTCACCGGGACGCTGGGCGTGATGCTGGGCGCCCTCGTCTCGTTCGAAGCCTTGCGTTTGATCCACCCGGAAACGGTGGCGGGCGACACGTGGCGCGGCATGACGACTGTCGCCGGCTCGTGGATAGGCGGCGGCGCCAACCAGGCGGCCATGAAGGAAGTGTTTGACGTGGACGCCACCCTGTTTGGCCAGTTCGTCGCCGTCGATGTGCTGGTGGCCAACATCTGGACGGCCGTGCTGCTGTTCCTGGCCGGCCGCGCAGGCGCGTTCGACCGCTGGACGGGCGCGGACTTGTCCGCCATCAATGCGCTCAAGGACAGCATCGAAAGCTACCGCGCCCAGCACGCGCGGGTTGCCGGCCTGACAGACATCATGATCATCCTCGGCGTAGGCCTTGGCGCGACGGGCCTGTCGCATTTCCTGGCCGGCCCCATCATCAGCTGGATCACCACCTTGCCGGCCGCCTGGCGCTTGCAGGATTACAGCCTGACGTCGGCCTTCTTCTGGATAGTCGTGCTCGCCACCACGTTCGGCCTGCTGCTCAGTTTTACCCGGGCGCGCAGCCTCGAAGGCGCGGGCGCCTCGACCATCGGTTCGGCCATGCTGTACGTGCTGGTGGCCACCATCGGCATGCACATGGACTTGAAAGCCCTGCTCGACAAGCCCTTTTTGTTCCTGCTGGGCCTGATCTGGATCGCCGTGCACGGCGGCCTGATGCTGCTCGTCGCCAAGCTGATCCGCGCGCCCCTGTTCTTCATGGCCGTGGGATCGCAAGCCAACATCGGCGGCGCCGCCTCCGCCCCCGTCATCGCCAGCGCCTTCCACCCGGCCCTGGCGCCCGTGGGAGTGCTGCTGGCCGTGCTCGGCTATGCGCTGGGCACCTATGGCGCCTACATCACGGGATTGATATTGCGCAGCATGGCAGGGTGATCAGGGTACTGGCGTGCGCCAGGCAAGCGGCATGACACACGACAACGCCAGCCTTCGGGCTGGCGTTGTCGTTTCTGCGCGGGACATGGCGGCGACCGCTGCGTGCCAGCGCGCGCAGCGCGCCGGGAAAAGCTGGTGACCAGCGGTATCGCACCATGGCGATGCCAGCGCGCCACGGCGTGGACCAGCCTTGCCCTGGCGCGGCAACGGCAGTGTCACTTGGTTGTTTTTCCTGGCAGACCAGTTGCCTTTCCAGCGACGGCAAAGCTTCGCCAGAAAATCCCCAAAATGTAGCAGAAACCCCTCAAAACCAAATTTCTGCACTATTTTCGTGCAAAATCTGCGATGATAGTTGCCAAAACAACCGATTACCTCCATGGAATTCTGATGAAATACGCATCTGCTCACGAGTATGTCCAGCATGTCGCCGCACGCAATCCGGGTCAACCCGAGTTTCTGCAAGCCGTCACCGAAGTCATGGAGAGCTTGTGGCCGTTCCTGGAACAGCACCCGAAATACGCGGAACAAGGCTTGCTGGAACGCTTGATCGAGCCGGAGCGCGTGGTGATGTTCCGCGTCTCGTGGGTCGATGACCATGGGCAAGTGCAAGTGAACCGCGGCTACCGCATCCAGCACAGCATGGCCATCGGGCCGTACAAGGGCGGCATCCGTTTCCACCCGTCCGTGACCTTGTCCGTGCTGAAATTCCTTGCCTTCGAGCAGACATTCAAGAATGCGCTGACGACCTTGCCCATGGGCGGCGGCAAGGGCGGCGCCGATTTCGATCCGAAGGGCAAGAGCCCGGGCGAAGTGATGCGCTTCTGCCAGGCCTTCGTGAGCGAACTGTTCCGTCATGTGGGTGCGGACACGGACGTGCCGGCCGGCGACATCGGCGTGGGCGGGCGCGAAGTGGGCTACATGGCCGGCATGATGAAAAAACTCAGCAACCGTGCCGATTGCGTCTTCACGGGCAAGGGCGCCAGCTTCGGCGGCTCGCTGATGCGTCCGGAAGCGACGGGCTACGGCACCGTGTATTTCGCCGAGGAAATGCTGAAAACACGGGGCCGTTCGTTCGAAGGCATGCGCGTCTCCGTTTCCGGTTCGGGCAACGTGGCGCAGTACGCGGTGGAAAAAGCCATGGCCATGGGCGCCAAAGTCGTCACCGTCTCCGATTCCAGCGGCACCATCATCGACGAAGAAGGCTTTACGCCGGACAAGCTGGCCATCCTGATGGAGATCAAGAACCATCTGTATGGCAGGGTCAGCGACTACGCGGAGCGCACGGGCGTGCGCTTCGCGGCGGGCGCCTCGCCATGGCATGTGCCGGTCGATATCGCCCTGCCCTGCGCCACGCAAAACGAACTGAACATCGACGATGCGCGCACCCTGATTGCCAATGGCGTGCAGTGCGTGGCCGAAGGCGCCAACATGCCCACCACCATCGAAGCGGCAAAAGCGTTCGAGGCAGCCGGCGTGCTGTATGCGCCGGGCAAGGCCAGCAATGCGGGCGGCGTGGCGACATCCGGCCTGGAAATGAGCCAGAACGCGGCCCGCATGTCGTGGCCCCGTGAAGAAGTCGATGCGCGTTTGCTGCAGATCATGCAAGGCATCCACGCGGCATGCAAACAATACGGCACGCGCGCCGATGGTTCCGTCAGCTATGTGGATGGCGCCAATATCGCCGGCTTCGTGAAAGTGGCCGATGCAATGCTGGCGCAGGGAGTAATTTAGGCGGCCTAATGACACCTGACAAAACCGTAGCGAGCGGAAGAGAGAGGTGACCGAGAAGCGCAACCGTACTCAAGTACGGTGAGCATCGCAGGCCGCCTATATCGACGCGCAGTAGGTTTGGTCAGGTGTCCTACGACATTTCGGGCTTCATCAGGCTCTTGCGGCTGATGGTGCGGCCCGATACCATGAACTCGCCGTTGCCCCGGTAGTGCAGGGTTTCGGGCAGCTTGGGCGACGTGGCCACGTGGGCTTTCACGCACTCGAAAATGAAAAAGCCCCCTTTCGGATTGCCCGCCACCTGGGCCAGCTTGCATTCGAAGTTGGCGTAGCACTCGGCAATCAGGGGGGCGCCCACCTGCTCGGCCGGCTGCGCCGTCAGGCCGAAGGCGGCGAACTTGTCCGTGTCTTCGCCGCTGCAGTTGCCGATGGCGACCACCTGGTCGACCATGTCGGCCGTGGGCAGGTTGATCACGCACTCCATGCTGCGCTTGATCATTTCATGGCTGTGGTTCGCGTCGGAAATGAAGCAGCCCAGCAACGATGGCGTAAATTCCATCAGCATGTGCCAGGCCATGGTCATGACGTCGCTCTCGCCCTTCCAGGTGGAACTGACCAGCACCACCGGCCCCGGTTCGAGGAAGCGGCGGATATCGGCGACGGGATAGTCTTCTTTGTGGTAATTTTTCATGCAGTCTCCAGGACGCGGTACGCCATAGCATAGCCGAACGGCACCTTGCCGGGCGCGCGCCTGGCCGGCAGCGGCGCTGTCTCATCCATGCCGCGATTTGTGCAGTTCGTCGCAAATTTCTCCCTCTCGGAGAACTTGCGCCCTAGAATACACTGATCAACTACTCAAGGAAACCGCCATGCGCCATCTGCTCCAGTTGTCCGTCCTGTCCCTTGCCTGCCTCGCGAGCGTCGCGCATGCCGACGAACAGGCGCGCACGGTGGGCGCCTTCAACGCCATCGACATCCGCGGCCCCATCAGCATCGAAATCGAATCGGGCAAAGAGCAGACCCTGCTGCTGCGCGGCGACCAGAAATTCCTCAGCGGCGTGATCACGGAAGTGGTCGACGGCGAGCTGAAAATCTCCATGAAGGACAAGGATATCAAGAAAACGGATGGCGATCCGCGTATCATCATCACCATGCCCACCTTGCGCAAGCTGATCGCGGAAGGCGCGGGCGAAAAGATCCTGACCAAGCTCAATGGCCCGCGGGTCGACATCAGCTACAAGGGCGCGGGACGCCTGGCCGCCGATGGCCAGGTCGACTGGCTGCGCCTGAAAGCGCAAGGCGTGGGCGAAGTCGATACGAAAGCCTTGCTGGCGAAAAACGTCGACGTCAATTTCGACGGCATCGGCTCCGTCAAGGTGTATTCCTCGGGCGAGCTGAACGCCGTGGTGCGCGGCATGGGCGAACTGACCTATTACGGCAAGCCGAAGATCGTGCACAAGTCGATCGCCGGCATCGGCAGCGTCAACGCCGCCAAATAAGCATTGCTGACAAAAACAAGGCCATCAGGCCGCTGGAGACCGCATGACCGCAACACATGACACCGCAGCGCCGCTGGTGCTGCGCGAGGATGAGGGTGGCCTGGCCACCCTGCGCTTGAACCGTCCCCTGCAATTCAATGCCCTGTCGGAAGCCATGCTGGCCGCGCTGCAGGCTGAACTCAACCTTATCGCCGGGCAGCCGCACGTGCGCTGCGTGGTGCTGGCCGCCGAAGGCAAGGCTTTTTGCGCGGGCCACGATTTGCGCCAGATGCAGGCCACGCGCCAGCTTGCGTATTATCAAACCCTGTTCGCGCAATGTTCGCGCGTGATGCAAGCCATTCAAACCCTGCCCGTGCCCGTGATTGCCCGCGTACACGGCATCGCCACGGCGGCCGGCTGCCAGCTGGTGGCCAGCTGCGACCTGGCCGTGGCGTCCGCGTCCGCCCGCTTTGCCGTGTCCGGCATCAACGTGGGCCTGTTCTGCGCCACGCCGTCCGTGGCCCTGTCGCGCAATGTGTCGCCCAAGCGGGCCTTCGACATGCTGGTGACGGGCCGCTTCATCGACGCCGACACGGCCGCCGACTGGGGCCTGGTCAATGAAACGGTGGCCGACGCGGCGCTCGACGACGCCGTGGCGCGCCTGGCGCAGCAGATCATGGCGAAAAGCCCCACGGCCATCCGCTACGGCAAGGCCATGTTCTACCGGCAGCGCCAGCTGCCGCTGGACGAGGCATATGCGTATGCGGGCGACGTGATGGCGCGCAACATGATGGAAGAGGATGCGGACGAAGGCGTCACTGCCTTTTTAGAGAAGCGGCCGCCCAGCTGGGCGCGGCCTTGAGCGCCTGACCGAACCTACTGCGCGTCGGTATAGGCGGCCTGCGATGCTCACTGTACTTCAGTACAGTTGCGCTTCCCGGCCACCTCTCCCTTCCGCTCGCTACGGTTCTGTCAGGTACTCTTGAATGAGTAAGCTAACGAGCATCCTTCATCTGCTGCTGGACAGAAAGACTCAAGGTACCCAGGTCTTCCTTGCCCAGCAGCGGTAATTGCGCCAGCAGCTGGGCCAGGGCGGAACTGCCCGTCACGTCCAGTTCGGACGACTGCACCAGCACCGTGCCGGCGCCCGTGAAGTCGATCTGCTTTTCCTCGCCCGACAAACTGAAACCCGTGAGCGCGCCGGCGGCCGAGGCCCAGCCCTGTACGTGGGCGTAGTCGTAGTGGTAGGACGGGCTGGGGCAGTCGGCCCAGCCCAGCACGGCCTGCTCGTCCACGCGGCACGGCAACTCCAGGAAATGCACGGGGCCGTTCGACGAGGCGATCACTTTGCCCGTGCCTATCATGGTCAGATAGCCGGGCAGGGTCGATTCCTGGCAAATCACGTCCTTGGTAAAACCCAGCAGGTTTTTCGCGCGGATGGTCATGTTGGCGTTGTCCAGGTCGTAGCACGCCAGGTCGTTGCCATTGTCGCCCAGGATCAATTGGCCCTGCCCTTGCGCCACGACAAAGTGGTGCACATACTTGGGGGCATTGAAGGCATTGCGCACGATCAGGTCGAGCACGCTGCTGCCCATGGATTCGAAGCGCAGCTCGCCATAGAAGGCGATCATCTTGCCCTTGCGAATGAAGATCTGTTCCTTGACGTCGATGACATACGAAAAACGGTTCAGGTTATCGTTCTTCGGCAAGGTATCGGGATTGTAAATCGTCATGGCTTACCTTTCGCTCGCTTGGATGTAGACCGTGCCCTGGCCCGCAAACTTCACCTGGTAGGACTCACCCGATGCCTGGCCGACGAAGGTTTTCCAGTTCAGGTCCGTGACGATGGTCGAGCTCAACTGCCCCGTGTGGCCGATATACGCTTGCGGGTCCACGAACACGGGCACGTCCGGCGTGACGAGCAAGCCGATGGCGTTGCCGTCGGACAGGATCGCCACTTCGCCCGTGCCTTGCAAGGTGGTGGTAAACAAGCCCTGGCCCGAGGCCATGCCGCGCACCACGCCCTGCACGCCGCCCTGATTACCGAGAAACATGGTGCCGGCCGTCAGGCGCGCATCGAAGGCCAGCAGGGAGTCGCTTTCCACATAGAAGGTTTCGCCGCGCACGGGGACGATGGTGACGAACAGGCCGCCCTGCGCGTAAAACACGCTGCCCGTGCCGCGCGCCGACATCAGGGCATAGCCCTCGTGCGTGACGGCGCGCATGGCCAGGCTTTGCACGCCCTGGCCGGCCAGGAAGGAGCGGCTGAACGCCACGTCGCCCTGGTAGGACACCATGGCGCCCTTGCGCGCGAAGACTTCTTCATTGCCGAGTTTAACCTCGAGCATCTTTTCATTGATCTGCTGATAGACAGGCATCGCGGGTCCTCGCTGACTTAACGTTCGGCGGGCTGGATGAACACCACGCCCTGGCCTGTGAATTTATGCTGGTACGATTCGCCCGAGCTCTGGCCGATCATGGTGCGCCAGTTGACGTCGAAGACGAATTCCTGGCGGATGTCGCCCTTGAAGCCGACGAAGGCGTCCGGGTCCACGCGCAGCGGGTGCGCCGGCGTCACTTCCAGCATGATCAGGTTGCCGCGCGAAATGACGGCCAGGTTGCCGTGGCCTTCGACGGTGGTGGAAAACAGGCCCTGGCCCGAACTGGCGCCGCGCAAGCCGGCAAAGCTCGTGCCCGTCTTCAGGCTGGTGTCGTAGGCCAGCAGGCTGCTGCTTTCGATGGTCAGCTTTTCGCCCGTCAACGGGATAACGGTGATCTCGGCCGCATTCTGCGCGAAAAACACGGTGCCCGTGCCGCTGGCCTGCATCACCTGCATGCCTTCGTTCGTCACCTTGCGCTTGAGCGCGCCAAAGATACCCTCGCCACCGAGCAGGGATTTTTCAAATTTGATGCTGCCCGTATAGGCGACCATGGCGCCGGCAATGGCCAGCACTTTTTCCTCCTGCAGGCGCACTTCCAGCAGGCGGTCGGTATTGGTGCGGAAACTGGTCACGCGCGACTCCCCAAGAATGCCAGGGCACAAAGCCATGGCTGTCCGACAAGATACCGGTGGCGTTACCGCCATGCAAGCGCTATTCCTCCCGAACGGGGGGAGGACAATAAAAAAAGGCGTGCCCAAAGGCACGCCTTGCGTTCACACCAGCAGCCGATTACTCGGCCAGCACCGGCCTGGCGCCGCGCGCGTTCTGGAACAGCGGCACGGGATCATTGGTATTGACTTCCACCACCGTGACGCCCTGCACCACGCCGGCCACCTGGTAGCCGACGGCGCCCAGGTGGCGCTTGCCTTCGGCCAGGTTGGACCAGCTCAGCGAGACAGTCGCCGTACCGCCCGTGAAGGCCGTGCCAGGCATCAGCGCCTTGAAGCTGCCGTTGGACAAGCCCGGCGCCAGTACCCACGACGACAAGGTGTAGTCGGCCTGGCCGTTTTGCGGCGCAAATCCGATCACGCACACCTTGTAGGTGCCGGCGGCGGGCAGGCGCAGTTCCACTTGCTCGTTGGAACTTTCGTTGCCGCTGCTGCCGACCAGCACATTGGCGGCGTTGTAGACCTCCATGTCCATGTCGGTATGCGCGCCGCCCGTCGTTTCCGCGTCGTAGGTGGCGAAACGCGCCGCCAGGGTGCCGGCCGGTATCACCACATTGTGCACGTTCACGCCCGTGGCGCCACCGGCCTTGCAGGCGGCCGATGCGGCGGCGCCCGTCGTTGCCTGGCCGATCGTGCGCGTTTCACGCACGGCTTCGACGAGACCCGACTTGACGCTGGCCAGCGCACCCGAGAAGCCCGTGCCCAGGGTCAGCACCTTGCTGCCCGTGGCCGCTTCGCTGCTGACCAGCGGAATGGCGGCCAGCGAGGTGCCGCGCGCCGTCAGCGGGCTGCGCACCGTGTGCGTGCCGTCCGTCCAGCTCAGGGCGCCGTACGTCCAGGTATTGGCCGGCGCCGTGGTGCGCGTCAGCTTGACCTGGTACTGGCCCTTGGCGCCCGGTGCCAGGTTCAGGCTGGTAGGCGTCACCGCCACCGTGTAGCCGGGCAGGCTGGCCGAGACGGTGTAGACGGCGCTGCCGGCGCCCACGTTCGTCACCGTGCGCGTCAGGGTTTGCGTGCCCAGCACATTGGCCGCCGTCAGCGACGCCAGGTTCAGGTTGTAGGCAGCGATGCTGCCGATGGCCTGGCAGGTGGCGGCGCTGTAGACCTTCAGGTTCAGGCCGCACAGGAAGCGCGCATAGTCGATTTCCGACATGTCGTACACGAGGCCCGGGTCGGCCGCGCCATTCGGCGCGATGTGGCCGGCGCCCTGGCCCCACGGCAGCTGGCCCGAGTTCTTCGCCGTGGCATCCCACGACACGGAACCGTTCAAGCCGTCCGAATAGGTGCTGAAGGCCGTCGTCATCAGCGCCGACTTGATGGCAGCAGGCGACCAGTCAGGATGCTGCTGCTTGAGCAGTGCCGCCACGCCCGCCACGTGCGGGCTGGCCATCGAAGTGCCGGAATAGAAATCCCATTCGGCCGCCGGCGCCACGCCGCCCGCCGCCACGGCATCGCGCTGCGCCTGCGTCAGGTCGGCCGTCACGCCGGCCAGCACGTTGGTGCCGGGCGCCGACAGGTCCGGTTTCAGGATGTTCGCGTTGGCCACGTTCGGGCCGCGCGAAGAGCGGTCGCTGACGATCGGCGCCAGCACCGTGGTGTCCGGTATCGTATGCACCTCGCCCAGCGCGGCCGTGCCATCGGGCGTCGCCGCCATGAAGGCCTTCAGCGCGTCGCCCTGCGCCTGCGCCAGGTGCACGGTCGACAGCGCATGCGCCTGGTTGATGATGGTGTTGGCGCCACCGGCCACGTTGGCGATGATCACGCCCGCCGCACCCGCCGTTTTGGCATTCGCGCTCTTGTTGACCAGCACGTTGCCGCCCCGGTCGCACACCAGCACCTTGCCCGCCACTTTCGCCGGGTCCAGGTAAGCCGACGTGGCATCGGCCACGCCGAAGCAGCGCAGCAGGTTGACATCCGTCGGCGACACGCCGGCCAGGCCCGCGTCGCGCGCCTGGATCAACGGCAGCGCGGGCGTCTTCGCATTGCTCGATGCGCCTTCCAGTTTCGTGCCGCTGCTGAGGATCACGTTGGCCGCGTACAGGCGGTTGTGGGTGGAGTTGGCCACCGTCGCCAGCCAGGGGCTGATGTGCGACACGGGCGCCGGCACGTCCGGTGCGGGCGTGGCCGGACCGGAATTGCCGCCGGAAGTGGCGACAAACACGCCGGCGGCCGCCGCGCCGAGGAAGGCCACTTCCGTCGGTTCGTCGAAGGCGCCGCCGCCCGCGTTCGGGCCGATGGAAAAGTTGATGACGTTGACGCCATCCTTGACCGCCTGGTCGATGGCGGCCACGCTGTCGGCCGTGGCGCAGCCGTTGCGGCCCGTCGAGGCGGCCGTCCAGCACACCTTATAGGCGGCGATGCGGGCGCGCGGCGCCATGCCCGAAGCCTTGCCCAGCGATACGCCGTTCGAGGTGGCCAGGGCGCCGTTGTTGCCGCCCGCCGTGGACGCCGTGTGCGTGCCATGGCCGCCGTGTCCCGTCAGGCCGGCGACGGAATCGCGCGGCGACAGGAATTCCGTCCAGTGCAGCGCGGACGTGGCGGCGCGGTAGTAGCGCGCGCCGATCAGCTTGTTGTTGCAATTCTCGGCGGAAAAGCCTTCGCCCGTCTGGCAAGTGCCCTGCCAGCTGGCCGGCGGCGCGCCGTACACGACGTTGTTGCCGCTGTGGCTGGGCACGCCGTTCTCGTCGAGGCGGTCGGCAAAGGCCGTGTTCTCTGGCCAGATGCCGCTGTCGACGATGCCGATGATGATGTCTTCGCCCGCGTGCGCCTTGCCGCCCAGCTGCTCCCAGATGCCGCCCGGCTTGTCCAGGCCCAGGAAGCTGGGCGTGTAGCTGGTGTCGAGCTGCAGGATGGAGTCGGCGCTGATGCTGGCCACGCCGCTGTTTTTCTTCAGGGCCCGCACTTCATCGTCCGTCAGCAAGGCGGAAAAGCCGTTGAAGACGACGCTGTACTGGTGCGTGATTTCGGCCGCGCTGACGGTGCCGGCCACGGCGGCCTGTTTGGTGTCGAGGTAGTTCAGGTAAGCCTGCACGTCGGCGGCGCCCACATTGATGCGCGCGCCCGGGGCGGGCTTGGTGGCGGCCAGGCCGTCGACCTGGCCCGTATAGGTGGCGGCCGGCTTGTCGACCAGCTGCACGATGTAGGAACGACGCTCCTGCGCCTGGGCTGCTTGCGCCAGGCTGGCGGCCAGCAGGAGAATACCGAGCGAAACGGGACGTAATTTCATCTTACGCTCCTTGCACGGTGGAGACGGCGAACTTGCCGGTGCGGCGGCGCGACAGCATGCCGATGGCGCCCAGGCCGGCCAGCATCAGCATGTAGGTCGACGGTTCCGGCACGGCGCTGATGTTGATATTGTCGAGCGCGAACTGACCCTGGTTGAAGGCGGGGAAATCGAGGGAATTGCTGCACGCGCCCGTATCGTTGAAGATGCACGCATTGAAGGTCAGGCCCGTAAACGCATAGTTGCTGAAGCCCGCCAGCAGCGAAGCGCTCTGGAAATGGTAATTGCCGTCGCTGCCCTGGCCGGGAAACGCCAGCGAGGTGCTAATCACCTGGCCGTCGCTCAAGATGCCGTTCAGCTGCAGCTGGCCCCAATTCTGGTTGGGCAAGCCGGACACGGGGGCGATGAAGGAATAATCGAAACCGGCCAGGGTGAATGCCTGGCGGTCGGCGCGCGAGAAACTCACGCCGCCATCGTTGAGAATGGCCAGGTAATTGCCGGTGGCGCCCTGCGGGCAGGCGGCGATATCGCACGACGAGCCCACGCGGCCATCGAGGATGGCGCCCACGCCGCTGACGCCGCCGCCGGCCGCCGTGGTCGGATCGGCCAGGAACAGCAGGTTGTAGCTCGACGTATTGAGCGTCTGGCCGCTTTCATAGACATCGGGACGCAGCGAGTCGAAGCTCAGGACATCGGCCATGGCCGGCGCCGAGGCCAGCACGGACAAGCCGGCCAGCGCGGCAAGGACGGTGGCGCGACCGCGGATAGCGGGCGGATTGACGGTGGCGGGCGATACCCGCGCAGGTGATAAACGATTCATTCTATTCCCTTGATTGTTGTGGATAGATAGGTCGGCAGGTCTGATGCCCGCTTTCAGCTTTTTCACAAAAGTGTCAACAAATATAGCAAATCGCATAAAACAAATAGCATATTTTTAATATCATTTATTTATTTTTTATCTAACTCCACGAAACTTTGTTTTGTTTTATCTATGAAAGCTTGAGCAATCTCAACGTTACATTTGAACAACAATTCATGGCAATCCTGGCGTGCGCGCCAGCGGGTGGGCGCAACTTCGGATAAGCTCGAAAACCGCGCCTGGCGCGACCGTCACTTCGCGGTACACCTGTTCCATCCTGGAACACTTGCCTGTCCCCCCGCGCAACGCATGACGTGCCCCTCCGCCCCCCTGCGCCGATGGCATGAAGCTTGCACAACAAGAAGATCGACCGTGCTCAGGGAGCAGCATCATGCAACACGACCAACTGGCCGCCAGCGGCCGCACAGGCATGCGCCCGGCCCGGCGCAGCATCATGTGCTGCGCCCTGGCGCTGGCTTTTTTCCTGCTGGCCGCCAGGCTGGACCTGGCCGAACGGCTGACGCAGGCATTCGCCCGGCAGGAACACTGGCAGCTCGATGAACTGGCGCTGAGCCTGCTGGTGCTGGTACTGGCGCTGGCCGGTCTTGCCGTGCGGCGGGAACGCCAGGTGGCGCTGCTGCTGGCGCAGAACCGCGCCCTCACGCAGCGCCTGCTGCGCGCGCAGGAAGAGGAACGCTGCGCGCTGGCGCGCGAACTGCACGATGAAGTGGGACAGGACTGCACGGCCATCCGCGCAGCCGCCAGCTACATCCTGCGCGCCGGCGCAAACGACCTGGCAAACGTGCAGGCGTGCGCCGCCAGCATCGCCCGCTCCTCGGAAGCGCTGCATGCGATGGTGCGCACCATGCTGCGCCGGCTGCGCCCGCCCGTGCTCGACAGCCTGGGCCTGGAAGCGGCCCTGCAGGCGCTGTGCGACAGCTGGGCGCAGCAGCACGGCATCGCCTGCCATTTCGCGCCGCACGCCATCCCCGCCGGCCTCGACGACAGTACCGCCACCGCCATCTACCGCCTAGTGCAGGAAGGCTTGACGAACGTGGCGCGCCACGCGGGGGCCGATCGTGCCACGGTGGAATTGCGCGCCGATGCGCACGGCTTGCTGCACCTGGCCATCGAAGACAACGGCCAGGGTTTGCGCCAGGATGCGCAGCAGGAATCCGGTTTCGGCATGCTGGGCATGCGCGAGCGCGTGGCGGGCCTGCGCGGCCATATCCGCTGGATCAGCGCGCTGGGCAACGGCTTGCGCATCGAAGTGGCCCTGGCCGCCCGGTGCGCGGCATGAGCGCCATGCACAGCGGCATGCGGCCGATCCGCGTGATGCTGGTGGACGACCATCCCGTGGTGCGCACGGGCTACCGGCGCCTGCTGGAACAGGGCGGCGACATCGCCGTCGTGGCCGAGGCGGGCAATGGCGAAACGGCGTATGGCTTGTACCTGGAGCAGGCGCCCGACGTCTGCGTGACGGACCTGTCCATGCCCGGCATCGGCGGCCTGGAATTGCTGCGCAAGCTGCTTGCGCGCGATGCGGCTGCCCGCGTGCTGGTGTTCAGCATGCACGACACGCCGCAGCTGATCGCGCGCGCGCTCGATGGCGGTGCCTGCGGCTTCGTCAGCAAGCAAGCCGACCCGGAACACCTGGTCGACGCCGTGCGCGCCGCCCACGCGGGCCGGCGCTACCTGGACCCGCACAGCGCGCCCGGCGTGCTGCAGGGCGCGGCCAGCGCGGAAGCGCAGCGCTTGAGCAGCCTGAGTCAGCGAGAATTCGAAATCTTCCGCCTGCTGGCCGAAGGCCGCAGCGCCGCCGACTGCGCCCGCCTGCTGCACGTGAGCAGCAAGACGGTGGCCAACCACCAGACTTGCATCAAGGAAAAGCTCGACGTGCCCGGCCCCGCCGCCCTCGTCCACTTGGCGCTGCGCAACGGCATCATCGAGCAGCGCCAGCTGTGACCCGTTAAAACGCGTAGCGCACGCCCACGTTCACGCTGCGCGGCGCGCCGGCCGCATAGAACGTCGCGTTGACCATCGGATAGCCGCCATTCACGGCGGGCAGCGGGCGGGCGGCGAAATTGCCGTTGGCATCGAAACCCGTCGCGCCCAGCTGGGCCGCCGTCGCGTACTTGCGGTCGAACAAGTTATTCACCTGGCCGAACACGCTGAGCCGTGGCGTCAGCTGGTATTTGCCGTTCAGTTCGACCACGGCATAGCCGCCGCTCTTGCCCGGCCCCAGGTAGGACGGACCGCCCGCCTGGTGCCCGTTGTTTTCATTGCCGCGCGCATAGGCGCTGGAGACGGCCGTCATGGCCAGGCCCACCGTCCAGTCGCGTCCGCCCTCGTAATCCACGTGCGCCTTCAGGATACGGCTGGGTGTCAGGGGAATCCTGTTGCCGGGCGTGATGACGATATTGCCTTCCAGGCCGGGCGCCGCCGCATCGCTGCTGCTGTTGGCGCTGCCGTTGACCACTTCGCGGCTTTGATACGTGGCCTGCAGCCACGTGTAGTTGACGCCGAAGTCCAGCGCGCCCGCCTTGCCATCAAGCGCCAGCTCCACGCCCTGGTGGCGCGTCTTGCCGAAATTTTTGAAGTAGCCGAAGCCCGCCTGCTTGTCGGCCACGAACAGGATGTCGTCGTGGTTTTCCGCGCGGAACACGCCCGCGCTCCAGCGGGCCAAGCCGGCGAACGTGCCGCGCACGCCCGCTTCCCACGTCTTCGTCACCACCTGCTTCAGGGGCGGGTCGCC
Organism: Janthinobacterium sp. FT14W; assembly: GCF_009208755.1. Classification (NCBI taxonomy): domain Bacteria; kingdom Pseudomonadati; phylum Pseudomonadota; class Betaproteobacteria; order Burkholderiales; family Oxalobacteraceae; genus Janthinobacterium; species Janthinobacterium sp. FT14W. Next base: position 55,146 of record NZ_WFLL01000015.1, read on the forward strand.
CGCCATGGCGTTGGGCAGGCGGCACGGGTTTTCCGGGTCGGCGCAGCCGAGTTCGATGGCCGTCGGCGTGCGGCTGCCTTCGTTGTAGCCGAGGTAGGCGCTCACGCCTGCGGCCGGCGCATAGGCCAGGCCGATGGCGGGATTGAAGCGGCTGAAACGGTGGTCGCCATCGAGCGAACCGCTGCCGCCGCCGGGCGTGATGGCGTCGCGGTTGCGCACGGTGCTGCGGTTGTAGCGGCCCGCGACGGTCAAGGTCAGATCTTGAGTGAACGCCATGCTGTCGCTCGCATACACGCTCCACGTGCGCATGCGCCCGCTCAAGTCGACCCGGTTGTCCACGGGCGTGCCGTCGTCGTCGATTTCCGTGCCGTCGGCAAAGAAGTTCACGGGCGTGATGCTGCGGTCCGGGTTCAGATAGCCGAACTGGCTGGTCTGGCGGAACGTGGCGTGGCTCACGTCGTAGGCGGCACCGGCCGTGAGCGTATGGCGCGCGCCCGCCACGTCGGCCAGCGCGGTGAACTGGCCCGAAAACCCATAGTTTTCCTGCTCAGTATGACTGCGGTTGAGCATGCCGTTGCATTTTTCAGCCGGTTCATCGTTCAGCAGCACGTTGGCGATGCAGCGCCATTTGGGGAAGGGTGTGTTGGCCGCATTCGCGCCGCTGGCGGGAACGCCCGTGTAGCCGGCCGCCGCCAGCGCCGCCCGCTCGGCCGCGCCGGGCTGGTAGACGGACTGGTCGAGCGACTCGTCGTTCAGGTCGCCGTTAAACGTGTGCGTGTCGATCTTGCGGTAGTACACATTGCCGGACAATAGCAAGGCCCCGCCGGCCTGGTGCTTGCCCGTCACGTTCAGCAGGGTCGACCTGTTTTCCGTCAAGTCCGGCTTGGTGTAGACGCTGCGGTAATCGCGCGCCAGCATGCGCTGTTCCTGCAAGCCGTTGCCCGTCAGCGCGTTGTCCGCGTGGGCCACGGTGGCGGCAACGTCCGTGCGCGCATCGCTCCAGCCCAGCTTGCCAAACACCTGGCGCATGTCGGACGGCGAATCGTCGCGCCAGCCCTCTTCCTTGAAACGGTTGCCCGTCACGTACCAGTGCCAGCCCTGCGCATTGCTGCCGCCATGCTCGACTTCCAAGGCGCGCCGCTGATGCGAGCCCAGGCGCGCCTCGATGGCCGTGCCGGGACTGCTGCGGCCATCCTTGGTCTGCAGAGCCAGGGCGCCGCCCAGGGTGTTCAGGCCGAACAGGGGGTTCGAGCCCGGCATCAGGGTCAGCGACTCAATGGCCATGCGCGGGATCAGGTCCCAGCTGACGACGTCGCCGAACGGCTGGTTCAGGCGCATGCCGTCGAGGTAGACGGACAGGCCCTGGGGCGTGCCCAGCAGGGGGGAGGCCGTGTAGCCGCGGTAGCTGACGTCGGGCTGGAACGGATTGTTCTGCACCTCGTTCACGTAGACGCTGCCCAGGTTGCGGCGCAGGAAGGCAGAAATATCGAGCGCGCCGCTGCGGGCGATCTGCTGGGCGCTGGCCGTCTGCACGGGCGCGGCCAGCGTATCGCGCGGCTGCTCCATGGTGGGCAGCGGCATGCTGCCCGTGATGACGACGGTGGGCAAGTCGCCCGAAGCGGCCAGGTGCGCGGCCAGGCTGGCGGCGGCCGGTTCGGCGGCCTGCGCCTGGCACAGCGCCATGGTGGCGGCCGCAAATAAAGTCAGTTTCATGCTGGTCCCCAGTGGTTTTATCGTGGTTTTTATTACTGTCCAGTATCGGACAGCCACCGGGTGATGGACTAGGGAAAAACTCCCGCCGTGCGGGGATTAGCGTTGCAAAGGCAGGTAACTCTGTTTGAGCTGGCGCAAGACAAAGCTCGATTTGCTGTGGCGGATGCCGGGAATTTTATACAGGCGCTCGCGCAGCAGGCGTTCGTAGTCGCGCGTGTCGCTCACGGCGATGCGCAAATAGTAATCGTAGTCGCCGGAGACGAGAAACGCTTCCAGCACTTCCGGGATCATGGCCAGCGCGTGGCCGAACTCGAACAGCGCCTGGTCGGAATGGTCGTCCAAAGTCACTTGCACGATGACGGTATCGGCCAGCCCCACCCTGGCCGCGTTGACGTTCACCGTGTAGCCTTCGATGACGCCATCGTCTTCCATGCGCTTGATGCGCGCCCAGCACGGCGACGACGTCAGGCCCACCTTGGCGCTCAGCTCGTGCAGGCTGATGCGGGCATCCTGCTGCAGGGCCGTCAGGATGGCGAGGTCGAATTTGTCCAGTTTCATTCTGCTTTTCCCCATTCTTACAGCAAATTTTGCTTAAATATGCATTTTATACGAGAAAACCAGCAGCCTTTTCTGCACCGGCAAGCAGAAAATAGGCACATGAAACCCGATCCCGCTCCCCTCCTCGCCCCGCCATCCGATACCGCCGCCCCACGCAACGGCGCCAGCATCCTGATCGACACCCTGCTGGCGCTGGGCGTCGACACCGTCTTCGGCTATCCGGGCGGCGCCGTGCTGCCCCTGTACGACGCGCTGCATGCCCAGCCCCGTCTGCGCCACGTGCTGGTGCGCCACGAACAGGCGGCCGTGCATGCGGCCGAAGGCTATGCGCGCAGCACGGGCCGGCCCGGCGTCGTCTTCGTCACGTCCGGCCCCGGCATGAGCAATACCACCACGGGCTTGCTCGACGCCCTGTGTGATTCGGTGCCCGTCATCTGCATCAGCGGCCAGGTGGCCAGCACCAGCATCGGCACGAACGCCTTCCAGGAGTGCGACGCGCTGGGCATTTCGCGCCCCGTCACCAAGTGGAACCGGCAAATCCGGTCGGCCGATGAAACGGCGGCCGTCGTGCACGAAGCGTACGCGCAGGCCACGCAGGACCGGCCCGGCCCTGTGCTGGTCGATTTTCCCAAGGATATGCAGCTGGCGCCCGTCACGCGGCACACGCCGCTGCCAGCCGCCGCCACAGCCCCTGCCGCGCGCCTGCCGGAATTCGCCGACCTGGAACGGGCCGCCAGCCTGATCGCCTCCGCTCGCCGGCCCGTGTTCTATGGCGGCGGCGGCCTCGTCAATTCCGGCCTCGATGCCTGCGCCGCCTTCGGCCAGCTGGTGAAACTGGCGGCCGCGCCCTGCACCCTGACCTTATTAGGCCTGGGTGCCTTTCCCGCCGCGCACCCGGCCTTCCTGGGCATGCTGGGCATGCACGGCACCCTGGAAGCGAACCTGGCCATGCACCACGCGGACCTCATCGTCTGCGTGGGCGCCCGCTTCGACGACCGCGTCACGGGGCGCCTGGACGCCTTCTGCCCCGGCGCGACAATCATCCATGTCGATATCGACCCGGCCTCGATCGGCAAGGTGGTGCGCGCCGACGTGGCCCTGCGCGGCGATTGCGCGCCCGTGCTGGCGGCCCTGCTGGCGCAGCTGCGCGGACGCTTGCTGGCGGACCGCCAGCCGTGGTGGCAGCGCATCGACGGCTGGCGCGCGCAGGACAGCCTGGCGTTCGACGACACGCCGCAGGTGATCGCGCCGCAGGCGCTGATGCGGCGGCTGCAGGCGGCGCTGGACGGCATGGATGGCGGCGATGCCATCGTTTCCACCGACGTGGGCCAGCACCAGATGTGGGCGGCGCAGCACTTGCGCTTCGCGCAGCCGCGCCACTGGCTGACTTCGGGCGGCGCCGGCACCATGGGGTATGGCTTGCCGGCCGCCATCGGCGCGCAGGTCGCCCATCCCCGCAAGCGCGTGGTGTGCGTCAGCGGCGACGCCTCGATCCTGATGAATATCCAGGAACTGGCCACGGCCGTGCAGCACCGCCTGCCCGTGAAAGTGGTGCTGTCGAACAATGGCTACATGGGCATGGTGCGCCAGTGGCAAGAGCTCATCCATGGCGGGCGCTACAGCCACAGCTACACGGAAGCGCTGCCCGATTTCGTGGCCCTGGCGCGCGCGTTCGGCTGGCAGGCGCACACGGTGGGCCGGCGCGAGGAACTCGACGCAGCGCTGGCGGCCTGCCTGGCCTCCGAGGGCCCCTACTTCCTCGACGTGCGCGTGCATGGCGCGGAAAACTGTTTTCCCATGCTGGCGCCCGGCGCGGGCCACCATGAGGTGACCTTATCCAAAGGAAATGTGTACAGCGAACGGCAGGTCGGATGACGCGAGGCCAGGCCGCGCTAATCCGACCTACGCCCTCAATTCCAGATCCTGTAGATCCAGTAGCTCTCGTCGTCGCGGATGGCGCGCGCCAGCTCGGTAGGGCTCAGCCCCGTGATTTCGCGCGTCTCGCGGCAGAAATGGGCCTGGTCGGCGTAACCGCCGCTGGCGGCGATATCGGACCAGGACACCGTGCCTTGCAGGATGGCGCCGCGCTCGTCGAGAAACAGCTGTTCCGCGCGGCGCATGCGGCGCAAGGTGCGCATGGGCTGGCCGGCCCAGGCCTTGATGCGGCGCTCGATATTGCGCGCGCCGCTGGCCAAGCCCGTCGATGCCGCCTGCACGCCCAGGCGGCGCACCCAGTCCTGCACGGCGCCGGCAGGATGGTCGCCGCTCTTGCGCGCCGCCTGCCAGCGCGGCGCCAGGAAATCTTCCACCAGGCGCATGCGGACGTCATCATCGGGCGCGGCCAGCACGGCGTCCGACAGGGCCAGCCAGTCGGCGCCAAACACGGCATCGAGCGGGCGGAACTGGTCCAGCAAGGCATCCATCGACACGCCCGTCAACGCATGCAGGGCGGCCGGGTAAAACATCACGACAAACGTATGCACGGGGCCGGGGTTGTAGCTGACCAGCGGATACGAGCGGGGACCGCCGAACAGCGCGGGCGGCATGCGCACGTCCGGCAGCGACAGGCCGGGCGCGGCCGCTTCCACCTCGCCCGCGACGGTCCAGATGATGCTGCACATGGGCACGGCAGGAAAGCGGTTCAGGCGCTGGGCCGGCGGCAAGGGCGCGCAGCCCGTGGTGTCGCGCACGAGCATGGCCCGCACGCAGGAGGCGAGCGCGGTGCGCGGCGCGATCAGGCGCGTGACGGGTGCGGGTGCGGGAGCCGGTGTGGAAGCCATGGCGGCCATTGTAGCGGGATTTTTTTGCCGCGCCACGCTGTCGTAAACGTTCAATACACGGGAACCGCAATCGCGTAGAGTATGGCTATTGTTGCAAGCAATCCTCATACTTTCACCGTATCGACAGGAGATGTTCATGCCGCCACTCGACCACGCCGCCGCGCCCGCCATCGCGCGGCCCTTGCGCCAGATCCGCCGCCTGCCGGGGCCGTTCGCCCTGCCCATCGTCGGCAACAGCCTGCAGATCAAGCTTACGCGCATCCACCGCGACGTGGAAGAGTGGGTGCAGCGCTACGGCCCCTACCTGCGGGCGTGGTTCGGCCGCACCCTGGTGCTGGTGGTGGCCGACAGCGAAGCCGTCGGCGCCGTGCTGCGCGACCGGCCCGACGGTTTCCGCCGTCCCCTGAGCAGTTCCATCGTCTCCGACGAAATGGGCGGCGTGCCCGGCCTGTTCCTGGCCGAGGGCACGGAGTGGCGCAACCAGCGCCGCATGGTCATGGCCGGCATGGCGCCCGGCGCCATCAAGGCGTATTTCCCCGCGCTGGTGACGGTGGCCCAGCGCCTGCAACGGCGCTGGCATCTTGCCGCCACGCAAGGCCAAGCCATCGACCTCGATGGCGACCTGAAACGCTACACGGTCGACATCATCGCCGGCCTGGCCTTCGGCACGGAAGTCAATACGCTGGAATCGGGCGAAGACGTGATCCAGCGCCACATGGACGACATCCTGCCCGCCGTGGCGCGGCGCAGCCTGTCGATGTTCCCGTACTGGCGCTACGTGAAGCTGCCCGTCGACCGGCGCCTGGATCGCGACGTGGCGGCCCTGTCCGCCGCCGTGGCCGACCTGGTGCAGCAGGCGCGCACGCGCATGGCGCACGACCCGGCACGGCGCGAGCGTCCGCCCAACCTGCTCGAAGCGATGATCGCCGCGGCCGACCTGGAAGGCAGCGGCGTGAGCGACCGCAACGTGGCCGGCAATGTGCTGACCATGCTGCTGGCGGGCGAAGACACGACGGCCAACACGGTGTCCTGGATGATCTATCTGCTGCAGCGCCATCCGCACACCCTGGCCCGGGCGCGCGAGGAAGTGCGGCGCGTGGCGCCCGATGCGGCCCGCTTCACGATCGAGCAGATGGACAGCCTCGACTACCTGGGCGCCTGCGCCAGCGAAGCCATGCGCCTGAAGCCCGTGGCGCCCTTCCTGCCCGTCGAGGCGCTGCGCGACACGGTGATCGGCGATATCGCCGTGCCGGCCGGCACCCTGGTGTGGTGCGTGATGCGCCACGACACGGTGTCCGATGCGCATTTTCCCGACGCGCAGGCGTTCCAGCCCGAACGCTGGCTGGCCGAGGGCGGCGAGGCAAACAACAAGCGCGCTTCGATGCCCTTCGGCGCCGGCTTGCGCACGTGCCCGGGCCGCTATCTGGCCTTGTTGGAAATCAAGATCGCCATGGCCATGCTGCTGGGCAGCTTCGATATCGCCGGCGTCGACACGCCCGATGGCGGCGAGGCGCAGGAACTGATGGGGTTTGTGATGTCGCCCATCGGCCTGACGCTGCGCCTGGCGCGGCCGCAGTGATACCATGGGGGAAATCCCATACACGTGACTCCCCCATGACCATCCGCCTGGAATCGCCGCAGCAAGCCGACGTGCAAACCCTGATCGCCGAGCTTGATGCTTATCAACAAACCCTGTATCCGGCCGAGTGCGTCTACTCGCTGGACCTGGCATCGTTGCCGCCGGACAGCCTGCTGTTTGCCGTCGCCCGCGATGCGGCAGGCGCGGCGCGGGCCTGCGGCGCCATCGTCGTCACGCCCGCATTCGGCGAACTCAAGCGCATGTACGTGCACCCGGACAGCCGCGGCCAGGGCCTGGCGAAACGCTTGCTGGCCTTGCTGGAAGAACAGGCGCTGGCGCGCGGCTGCCGCTTGCTGACCCTGGAAACGGGCATCCACCAGCCCGACGCCATCGCCCTGTACGCGCGCCACGGCTACCAGCGGCGCGGACCGTACGGCGATTATCCGGATGATCCGTTCAGTGTCTTCATGGAAAAACCGTTGCAGGCGGCAGCATGAACGCGCCCGCCGACAGCCTGCTCGACATCCGCGCGCGCCTGCGCGCCTTTGCCAGCGAACGCGACTGGGACCAGTTCCACACGCCGAAAAACCTGGCCATGGCCCTGTCCGTGGAAGTGGCGGAACTGGTGGAACACTACCAGTGGCTGCCCACGGGCGCCGATGGCGAACTGGACGAGGCGAAGCGCACGGGCATCCGCCATGAACTGGCCGACGTGCTGATGTACCTGGTGCGCCTGGCCGACAAGAGCGGCGTCGACCTGCATGGGGCCGTGCTGGAAAAGATGGCACTCAATGCGCAGAAATACCCGACGCAGCAGGTGCGCGGCGACGCGCGCAAATATAGCGAGTACTAAGAACCTATCCCAGTAGATGAATACGTCCCCTGCCGGCGCCCCTCAGAAGCGGGGACTGCGTTGTTCGTCGTTGCGTGGCTCGCCACGCGTCCTCCTCACGCCTTGTCCGCGCTCCTGATCGACTGCCAGCAGAAAACGCTCCCTACTGGGATAGGCTCTGATTCCCACCCGTGCGTGGCTGCCGCCCAAAAAGGCGTAGCATCGGGCCATGCGCATCCCTCTCTTCCTGCTGCTCGCCTGCCTGCTCCACGCCCCTGTTGCGCTGGCGCAAACTGCGCCCGTGCCGCAAGTGAAAGTGGACGCCACGCGCGACCCCGTCGATAAATCCTACCGCAAGATGCTGCAGGGAGTGGACCGCTTCGAGCGCGACCATGCGCTGGCGCCGCAGGCCGTGCTGCGCTTCCGTTTGCTGCCGCGCCAGCCGGGCGTGGACATGCGGGGCGTGCAGCTGCGCATTGCCGGCGACACCGTCAGCATCCCCCTGCCCCTGGCCGAGGACAACAGCTTTGCCCCCGTGCGCAATGCGCAAGCGGCGCGCGAGGACGCCGTGCTGATCGCCAACCGCAAGGCCACCACCATGAGCTGGCGCGCCCAGGTCATCACGCCCGGCTTGCCGCCCGGCACGCGGCGCCTGGGCGACTTGCGCCTGGAATGTCGCGCCGGCATGGATTCGGGCCTGATCTCGAACGACCCGCAAATCATCGCCTGGCTGTCCAGCATGCTCTACAGCACGGACAAAGTGTGTTCCGAACCCGATGGCAATTATCTGTTCTTTACGGACCGTCCCCTGTTCGGCGTTACCCTCGTGCACGGCGAACGCCGGCTGGCCCTGCCGTTCACCATGCTGTACGCGGGCGGCGAGCAGACGCCCGCCTCGCTGCCCTATTGCGATTGCCAGGTCTTGCTTGACCGCACGTATTACGCCCCCCTGTGGGACCAAAACTGGCCGGACGATACCCTGCTGGAATTGACTTACATGGACGAGGCGGCGCCATGAAGGGCCTTTCGCTGAGCGTGCTGATGCTGCTGGCCGCCTGCTCCGGCACGCGCGCCTTGCAGGAAAGCAAAAATGTGCCGTACGCCACCCTGGAGCAGACGGTGCAAACGGGCAGCAGCACGCGCGAGCAGGTGCGCGCAGCGCTGGGAGACAGTACCTCGATTCGTTTCGACAGCGGCAATGAAGTGTGGATGTACGCGTACCCGACGGCCTCGGGTGCGCAGGGCGAATATGTGATTCTGTTTGGCGGGGATGGGGTGGTGCAGAAGGTGCGCAGCGGGGAAGTGTACCGGGTGAAGAAGTAAGAGTAACCCACAGACAAAACCCGGGGGGAATGCTCCCAATGGGAAGCATTCCGGTCACGCAGTGACTGACCCCAGCCTTTCGCCGTTGGGGTAATTATCTTGCCTTCAGCAAGGCCCGCGACGCCACGCCGGCCGCCACGCTGGGGCTGCGGCCCACGCCGGCAGCCTTGCGCTTGGGCGACGCCTTCAGCTTGAAGATGCCGATCGACTGGGCCACGCTGTTGGTGCGCTGCGCCAGGTTGGTGGCGGCCGCGGCCGCCTGCTCCACCAGCGCCGCATTCTGCTGCGTGATGCCATCCATGTGGATGACGGCCTGGTTGACTTGCCCGATGCCCTGGTTCTGCTCGCGCGTGGTGGATGAAATCTCGTCCATCACTTCCGTCACGCGGGCCACCGAAGCGATCACTTCCGTCATGGTGGCGCCCGCATTGCTGGTCAGCACGCTGCCCGCATTCACGGTGGCGATCGAGTGGTCGATCAGGTTTTTCACCTCTTTCGCGGCCGTTGCCGAGCGCTGCGCCAGGCTGCGCACTTCGCCGGCCACGACGGCGAAGCCGCGGCCGTGCTCGCCCGCGCGGGCCGCTTCCACGGCCGCGTTCAAGGCCAGGATGTTCGTCTGGAAAGCGATGCCGTCGATCAGGCCGATGATGTCGAGAATCTTGCGCGACGACGTGCTGATCTCATCCATCGTGGTGACCACTTCGCTGACGATGGTGCCGCCCTTGGCCGCCACGGTGGAAGCCTGCGCCGCCAGGTCGTTGGCCGTGGCCACGTGGTCGGCGCTGTTCTGCACGGTGGAGGTCAGCTCTTCCATGCTGGCCGCCGTCTGCTCCAGGCTGGACGCTTGCGATTCCGTGCGGCTGGACAAGTCCATATTGCCCGTGGCAATTTCCGCCGTGGTGATGCGGATATCCTCGAAGTTGGCGCGCACGTCGCCGATGATGCTGTGCAGGTTGATGTTGGTCTGGCGCAAGGCGGCCATCAATTGACCCATGTCATCGTCGCGCACCTTGTCGATGACGCCCGTCAAGTCGCCGCCCGCCATCTTGCGGGCCACCGTGATGGCGTCGCCCAAGGGTGCGACGAGGGAATTGTGCAGATGCGCCCAGAAATACAGCATCAGCGCCACGGCCGCGGCGGCCGCGCCGCTGAGCCAGCTGCGCGTGGCCGTGCTCGTGTCGCCATCGATATTCCATACGGCGCAGCCGAGGATGGCCAGCACCACGCCAAAGACGATGCAATGCAGGGCCAGGTCCTGCGACAGGGTCAGCTTGCGCCATTCGGCCAGCTTGGCGGCCCAGCCCTGGCGCACGACGCGGCCATTGCGGATCGCCAGGTTGGCGCTATTGCCATCCTTGAAGCTTTTATACAGGGCTGCCGCTTCGTTGATCTGCTCGCGCGTGGGCTTGGTGCGCACGGACATATAGCCGATCGGGCGGCCGTTTTCGATGACGGGCGTGATATTGGCGAAGACCCAGTAGAAATCGCCATTCTTGCAGCGGTTCTTGACCATGCCGGTCCAGGGCATGCCCGTCTTGATGGTGTCCCACAGGTCGGCAAACGCTTCGGCCGGCATATCGGGATGACGCAGGATATTCTGTGGCGCACCCAGCAGTTCCATTTCTGAAAAGCCGCTGACCTCAATGAAATACTGATTGGCGTAATTGATGTTTCCCTGTAAATCCGTGGTGGAAACAATCGTCATGCCTTCATTTAATACGTATTCATTCTGCGTGATAGGCGTATTGACCCGCATCGTCGCTCCTCTATTTTTTTCAACTAGCATAACAAAAACATAAAAACAATATACCACATCAAGCAGCCATGATATATCGCCTCGGCGACAGTGACGCTGGTCAAACAATTTAATAAAAGTCAATTATTTTATATTTTAGAATTTATTTTGAATCAACTTGGTTGACTTTATTGAAATTCAAAACTTTAATAACGTGCAGTATGAATAATTAATTAAATATTATTTATCGTTATCGGGCGCGAGAAACAAGCCGCATCTGCCGATTAAAAGATGGCAACGGCAATCCAATAGGGGAAACCCATGATTCAACCCTCCGCCCTGGTAATGGAGCGATACGATTCGTTTCTTGGGGGAAAATAAAAACTGGCGCGAGCGCGCCAGTGGGGGATGTGTCTCCAATCCGCGACACAGGCGCCGGGGAGGCGCCTGCGCAGGGATGGCTTACTTGAACGTTTTGCGCGGTGGCGACTTCGGACGCGGTGGCGCAGGCTTGCGCTCCGTCGTGCCGTCATCCAGGCTGATGCGCAGTTTCTGCCCCGAGACCACGACCGATTTCAGGTGGTCGAGGATTTCCGGCGGCATGCCTTCCGGCAGGTCCAGCACGCTGTAGTTGTCAAAGATATCGATGCGGCCGATATGCTTGGCTTCCAGGTTCGCTTCGTTGGCGATGGCGCCGACGATGTTGCTTGGCGTTACGGCGTGCTCACGGCCCACTTCGATGCGGTAAGCCGTCACGCCGGGACGTGGACGCTCCTTCTTCGGCGCGCGCGGGGCCACTTCGCCCGCGTCCGCTGGCGCGGACTTGGCGGCAAACGGCTTGCGCGGCGCGGCTGGCGGCGCCAGGTCCGGCGCGTCGCCGTCGCGGCTGATGCGCAGCTGCTGGCCCGCCACCCACACGGTTTTCAGCTGGTCCAGCAATTCTTTCGGCATGCTGTCTGGCAAGTCCAGGACGCTGTAGTCGTCATAGATTTCAATGCGGCCGATGTTTTTCGAATCGATGCCCGCTTCGTTGGCGATGGCGCCCACGATATTGCCAGGCTTCACGCCATGCTGATGGCCTACCTCAATGCGGAAGGTTTGCATGCCGGCGTCGGCTGGACGTTGAATACGTTCCTTTTTCGGGAAGGCCGGGCGCTCGCTGCGCTCGAAGCGGTCGCCACGCTCGAAACGCTCGTTGCGCTCAGGGCGGTCAAAGCGATCCTGGCGGGCCGGACGGTCGTCTTGCCAGGTGGCTTGCTCGCGCGCCTTGTTCTTGTCCAGCAACAATGGCACATTGCCACGCGCCATCTTCGCCAGGGCGGCAGCGATTTCGATGGCGGGAATGTTCTGCTCGCGCTCGAAATCTTCGATCAGCGACTGGAACTGCTCCAGTTCGCCCAGGGCCAGGGTTTCGCTGATCTGTTCCTTGAACTTGGCGATACGCACGTCGTTGACGGCCTGGATCGTTGGCAATTCCAGCATGCCGATCGGCTGGCGCGTGGCGCGTTCGATGGAGCGCAGCAAGTTCTTTTCACGCGGGGTGATGAACAAAATCGCTTCGCCGCTGCGGCCGGCGCGGCCCGTGCGGCCGATGCGGTGGGTATAGCTTTCCGGATCGTGCGGCACGTCGTAGTTGACGACGTGGCTGATGCGCTCGACGTCCAGGCCGCGGGCGGCCACGTCGGTTGCCACGAGGATGTCGATCTTGCCGTCTTTCAACTGCTGGATCGTGCGCTCGCGCTGCGCTTGCTGGATATCGCCATTGATGGCGGCAGCCGAGAAGCCCCGTGCCTGCAGCTTGCTGGCCAGCTCTTCCGTGCCCAGCTTGGTGCGGGCGAAGATGATCATGCCGTCAAACGCTTCCGCTTCCAGGATGCGGGTCAGCGCGTCGAGCTTGTGCATGCCCGACACCAGCCAGTAGCGCTGGCGGATGTTGTCGGCCGTGCCCGTCTTGGCGGCGACCGTTACTTCGGCCGGGTTCACCAGGTAGGTCGTGGCAATGCGCTTGATGACGGAAGGCATGGTGGCCGAGAACAGGGCCGTTTGATGGCCTTCCGGTGTTTCTTGCAAGATGCGTTCGACGTCGTCGATAAAGCCCATGCGCAGCATTTCATCGGCTTCGTCCAGCACCAGGGTCTTCAGCTTGGACAGGTCGAGCGAACCCTTGTCCAGGTGATCGATGACGCGGCCAGGGGTGCCGACGACGACGTGCACGCCGCGGCGCAGGGCCGACAGCTGCGGGCCGTAGCTTTGGCCGCCGTAGATCGGCAGCACGTGGAAGCCGGGGATGTGGGCAGCGTACACCTGGAACGCTTCGGCGACCTGGATGGCCAGTTCGCGCGTCGGTGCCAGGACCAGGGCTTGGGGTGAGCTTTGTTTCAGATCAATGCGCGACAGGATAGGCAAGGCGAAGGCGGCGGTCTTACCCGTGCCCGTTTGCGCCTGGCCCAGCACGTCGCGGTTAGCGAGCAATAATGGAATCGTGGCCGCCTGGATAGGCGACGGTGTTTCGTAACCGACATCCTTGAGCGCGCGAACCAGCGGCTCGCTCAGGTTAAGGTCGGAAAATAAGGAAATTGGTGTATCAGACATGAAATCACTCACAAGTTCGCTCGAATCGCCCAATGCGAAAGAGTGTATCTGCTAGTTTACTCTTTACTGGACCTTACCGGGTGGCTGCATGCCGCAGAACGCCGTTTTTTGCGCCATATCTACCGAAAAAAGGCAGAAAAATCGGCGATCCGCACGCATTTGGCGCGTGATTTTGCCAACATTAAACGATACACAACAATGTGCCGCCCGCGCCTGTTCTACACGGCAACAGAAACGGCGGGCGCCCGAATACCATGGCGCCCGCCCCGTTTCAGGTGCGCAGGAACTCCAGCAAGTCCTCGTTCAGGCGCTCCTTGTGCGTCGTCGCCAGGCCGTGCGGCGCACCCGCATACACGAGCAATTTACTGCCGATGATCAGCTCCGCCGTGCGCCGCGCGGAGGCGGCGATGGGCACGATCTGGTCGTCGTCGCCATGGATCACCAGCGTGGGCACGTCGAATTTGGCCAGGTCTCCGGTGAAATCCGTTTCCGAAAACTGCTTGATGCACAGATAGGCGGCCGGCATGCCCGCCTGCATGCCCTGCAGCCAGAAACTGTCGCGCACGCCCTGCGACGGGGTGGCGCCGGGACGGTTGTAGCCATAGAAGGCCTCGCTCAAGTCGCGGAAGAAGGCGCTGCGGTCGGCCTGCACGCCCGCGCGGATGCCATCAAAGACGGAGAGCGGCAAACCCAGCGGATTGTCCGGCGTCTGCAGCATCAGCGGCGGCACGGCGCCCACGAGCACGGCGCCCGCCAGGCGCTGCGTGCCGTGGCGGCCGATGTAGCGCGCCACCTCGCCGCCGCCCGTCGAGTGGCCCACCAGGGTGGCGCCCGTCAAGTCCAGGGTGTCGATCAGGGCGGCCAGGTCGTCGGCATAGGTATCCATGTCGTTGCCGTCGAAGGGCTGGCTGGAGCGGCCATGGCCGCGCCGGTCGTGCGCGATGACGCGGTAGCCATGCGAAGCCAGATAAAACATCTGGTCTTCCCAGGCGTCGGACGACAGGGGCCAGCCGTGGCTGAAGACGACGGGCGGGCCGCTGCCCCAGTCCTTGTAGTAGATCAGGGTGCCGTCGGCGGTACGCAGGGTATTACTCGATTGCACGTTAGTGGCAGTCATGGAACGCTCCTAGTCGGTGGGCCAGCGGCCATTGTGGCCGCAATCGGCTCGCGCGCGCCGCGCGCTACGCCAGAGCATTGCGGTAGAGTAAGATTACCGCTGCTTTGCTTTCCCGTATTCACTTTTGGAGTTGTCATGCGTTTTACCTTTGTCCTCGCCGCCAGCCTGTTCGGCACGGCCGCCCTCGCCCAACCGCACGTTGCCGAAGCGCCCCTGCGCGCCCACCTGTCCTTCCTGGCCGACGATTTGCTCGAAGGACGGGGCACGGGCCAGCGCGGCGGCGACCTGGCCGTGCGCTACCTGGAAACCCAGGCAGCCGTGGCCGGCCTGCAGCCATTGCCGGATGGCACCTACCGCCAGGCGCTGACCATCGTCGGCAGCAAGGCCTTGCCATCGAGCACAGTGACGTTCAGCGCGGGCGGCAAGACCTTGTCTCCCGCCGTCGGCAAGGACATCGTCTTCGGCGCCGCCAATGGCCAGGAAAAAGTGGCGTTCGACGCGCCCGTCGTGTTTGCCGGCTACGGCATCCGCGCCCCCGAGGAAAACTGGGACGATTTCAAGGGCGTCGACTTGAAGGGCAAGCTGGTGGTCATGATGGTCAACGACCCGCAGCCGACCGCCAGCGAGCCGAACCGCTTTGCCGGCAAGTCGCTGACCTACTACGGCCGCTGGGTCTACAAGTACGAGGAAGCGCTGCGCCAGGGCGCCGCCGGCGTCTTGCTGATCCACACGACCGCATCGGCGTCGTATCCGTGGTCCGTGCCGGCCAACGGTTTCGGCCATGAGCGCTTCAGCCTGGCTGGCGCGGGCAATGCGATGGAAGGCTGGCTGCAGGAAGACATGGCGCGCGCCCTGTTCCAGGCGGGCGGGCAAGACCTGGACGCCTTGCGCGCACAGGCGGAAACGCGCGCGTTCCGCCCCGTGGCCTTGAACGCCACCGTCAAGGTGGCGCTGAACAGCCAGATCCGCAGCATCGAGCAATTCAACGTAGCCGGCATCGTGCCCGGCACGGACCCGAAGCTGAAGGACGAGGCCGTCATTTACTCGGCCCACTGGGACCACCTGGGCAAGGATGACGAAGGCAGCGCCCGCTCAGGGCAAAGCGATCACATCTACAACGGCGCCATCGACAACGCCTCGGGCGCGGCAGCGCTGCTGGCCATGGCCCAGGTCGCCGTCAAACAGCCGGCGCGCCGCACGCAGATCTTCCTGTGGCCGGCCGGCGAGGAAACGGGCATGCTGGGCAGCACGGCCTACACGCGCAAGCCATTGTGGCCGCTGGCGAAAACGGCTGCCGACCTGAACCTGGACAGCATGAATTTCGTCGGCAAGACGCACGACATCGGCGTGGCCGGTGCCGAGCGCAGCAGCCTGTACGCCAGCGCCGCCAAGGTGGCCAAGCGCATGGGCCTGCGTTTGGCGCCAACGATCCCAGACCTGTCCGGCGCCTTTTACCGGGCCGACCATTTTGCGTTTGCCAAGGCCGGCGTGCCCGCCTTCAACGTGGGCTCGGCCGTGTTTTCCGGCGACGGCTCGTTCGACTTCGTCAAGGACCCGAAAGCATCGAGCGAGCGCCTGGTGGCGTTCAAGAAGGATTACCACCAAGTAACAGATGAGTACCACCCGTCGTGGGACCTGTCGGGCATGGTGCAGCAGGCGCAGTTCACCCTGAATCTGGGCTATGAAGTGGCGAACGACAAGAATTTGCCGGTGTGGAACAAGGGCGAGGCGTTTGGCAAGGTCCAACGTTAAAACTGTCCACGCATACAAAAACACCGGCCTTGGCCGGTGTTTTTACTGCTCACCCGAGGTCTGACCTGCAGTGATTAAATTGCCATGATGCGTTTCAGGTCGACGAATGCCGTTTCGTACAGGTGCTGGAACGCGCCGACCATGACTTCTTCCACGCCTTCGGCCGCGTCGAACTCGCCCGACCATTCCGCCACGCAGGTAGCGGCGCCCGGCTCGCCCGTGACGCGCAGGGTGGAGCGGTAGTTCTTGACGGGAATCGGGCCAGAAACGATGGTGTAGCTGTAGCTCTTGTCCGCTTCGCTGTAGCTTTGCAGGCGTTCGGCGATGATGGCGCCGTCCGTGGTTTTCAGGCGGCGCACGCGGCCGCCGTGCTCGGACAGGCTGGTCTTGATCGAGCTCGACCATTCAGCCAGCGACTGGAAGCCGCCGATAAAATCCCACACGCGTTCGGCGCTTGCCGCCAATGTTACAGAAACAATTACTTGGGCCATCTTTAATTCGGTTCCTCATCCAGGTTTGCCGGGCGCCGCGCCCGGCCGGCCGGAGTTGCCCGGCACAGCCGCTATTTTAGCGCCCGCGCAGCTTTGCTGCTGAGCGCATATCGAGAGGGACAGCGGCGGCTGGCCTGGCTGGCAAGGAAGTCTTACAGATTTTCTGCCAGGAAAATCAAGGAATTGCCGTGCGCGTGGGCGGCGGCGCGCTGCTGGTAGCTGTCGCGGTGGGTGCAGTTGAAACCGTGCTCGGCGCCCGGATAGATATGGATTTCCACGTCTTGCCGGTCTTCGAAGCGCTCGGCGATCTTTTGCACGGCTTCCGGCGGGATGTGGCTGTCCTGGCCGCCAAAGTGCATGAGCAGCGGCACCTGGATCCGGTCGGCCAGGTCCAGCTTGTTCTGGATGCCGCCGCCGTAATAGGCAATGGCGGCGTCGACCAGGCCGGCCGCGGCCGTCTGGAACGACAAGCGGCCGCCGAAGCAGTAGCCGACGGACGCCAGCTTGCCCGTCACTTCCGCACGCGCGCGCAGGACGCCGATGGTGGCCTTGATATCGCTCAAGGCATGTTCGTTATCGGTGGCCTGCATCAGTTCCACGGCGCGCTTCCAGCCGTCCGCATCGTAGCCCAGCTCGATGTGCGCGCCGGCGCGCCAGAACAGGTCCGGCACCAGCACCACGTAGCCGTCGGCCGCGTACTGGTCGGCCACGGCGCGGATGTGCTCGTTGACGCCGAAAATTTCCTGCAACAGGATGATGGCGGGGCCCTTGCCCACGTGCGGCACGGCCAGGTAAGCCTGGAAGCTGCCGTCCGGGCCGGCGATATCGATCCACTGCGATGTTGTGCTCATAGAAACTCCAGTCTGAGGTTGGGGGGAATGCCACAGCCAGGCATGTTACTGGTTTTTCCCCCCGCCTGCGCCGGCACGCCCAAGCCGGCACGGCCGCATTGACAAAGATCTAATACAGTTCACGCAAGTAAATCACGGGACCGGACTTGAACACGCCGAACACGGCGCGTCCCACGGTACTGGGCAGGAAAGGCAGGCTGC
Source organism: Janthinobacterium sp. FT14W (assembly GCF_009208755.1). Lineage (NCBI taxonomy): Bacteria > Pseudomonadati > Pseudomonadota > Betaproteobacteria > Burkholderiales > Oxalobacteraceae > Janthinobacterium > Janthinobacterium sp. FT14W. The sequence goes on from NZ_WFLL01000015.1 coordinate 72,670, forward strand.
CCACGGAAACATCGACGCTGCCCGCCACGCCGGGCGCCAGCAGCACCAACTGGCCGTTGGGCGATGGCAATACCCCGCCGGCAAAGGTGTAGGTGCCGTTCTGCACTTTCGTCGCGCCATTGCATGTGCCCGCGCCGAGTCCCTGGCGGCAATTGGCCAGGATCACGCCGGCCTGGGGAAACTGGCTGGTGCTGTCCGATACGTTGCCCAGCCAGCTGCCATTCCAGTATTGCACCTGCACAGGCAGGCGGATCGGCAGGCGCTCGGAACCATAGCTGTTGGGCACCATGATGCGGCCCGTGAGCACGGTCAGCCGCGCTTCCGTGCCGGCATCGGACGGCGCCGACGTCACGGTGGCGCCCGCATAGGGGGTGGTGGCACGGAACAGCACGTCGGTCGGCGGCGCCAGCGCGACCGTAGCGGCCGGCACGGCATACGCGCCGGGAAAGCGGTAGGCAATCTGGCTGCTGGCCACGCCCGTCGTGAAGCTGGCGGGCGCGATGCCCGTCACGGTCGTTTGCGCCGCCGTCCCGTCGCTCAGCCGGCTGCCCGACGGCGTCGCCGGCGGAAAGGCCGTCAGGCCCGTGGCGGCATCGTAGGCGCGCAAGGCCACCTGGGCCGTCAAGGCCGTGTCGCGCCCGTCGAAGTTGAGCGTCGTGCCGTTCGCGGCATTCTGCGCCGTGACGCGCAGCTTGAACGGCTGCTGCGCATAGATGAAACTGCCCGCCGCGCAGGACAATGGCGCCTTGCAAGGCATGGGTTCGCTGCCGGGCACCTCCGTGACGAAGTGGTGCGGGATGAATTGCACACTGTTGCTGGGGCCCGTGGTAAAGGGCGGGACGACGCCATTCACGGCTGGCGGCGCGGCCCCCAGGTAGGTGGCCATCGTCGCCGTAAACTGGATGGTGCCCGCTTCCGCCCAGCTCAGGTTGCTGGCGGTGCCGATGCCGTTGCCATTGTTGAAAGCCAGGCTGCCCGCGACTGCGGGGTTGGCGGCGCCGGAAAAGGTGGGCGCGACAAATAGACGATCCAACAACACCGTCTGCGCCGTCGTTTCCCGGCCAAAATTGGCCGTCACGGCGCCGGCCGCGTTTACGGCCGACACGCTGATGCGGGTGGCGGGCGCCACGGGCAGCGCCGCCAGCCCGGCGCGCTGCGGCGTGGCGATGGTGCCGAACACGAAACGCTGGGGCCCCACGATGACGTTGCCGCTGCCCGTCATGGTCAGGCCGCTGTCGCTGCCGCTGGTCGAGGCATACGTGGCCGTCAGCCCCAGCGCGCCTGCATCGGCGTACAGCATGTTCGGCGTGGCCAGGCCGTTGGCATCGAAGGCCAGCTGCACGGCGGCACCGGCCGCGCTGCAGGCGCTGCCCGTGTTGGCGGCCAGGGGGATGTAGCTGCCATCCTTGTTCTGTATGCGCGCGGGCAAGGTGCCCGTGCCGGGATTGGCATAGGTGCAGCGCAGCTGCAAGGTCTTGTTCTGGTTGGCAAACAGGGGCACGCAGGCGCGCGGATTCGATGCCGATACCTGCAGCGCGCTGATGGCGATGGGGCCCTCGACCTCGGCATAACGGGGGACGCCGTTGACCTGCAGCGCGCTGCTGACAAATGCCATCTGACAATTGGTCACGCTGCCGTCGACGCTGCTCTTGCAGACCAGCGCCCCCGTCGTCGCCGGCGTGCTGCTCAGGCCCAGGGGGACATTGCTGGCCGGCGTGGTCTGCGCCACGCTGGATGTGGCCGTGCCCGTCGCCGGCTGGGTGGCGTTGATTTGCGCCACGGCGCCGCCCGGCGTCAGCGTGACCTGGGCCGCGCCCGTGTAGACGGTGCTGCAGGCCGCGTCGGCGCAGGCCGTCACGGTCACGGGCGCGGGCGCGCAGCTGAGCGCCGAGGGCGGATGCGTGATCTGAAAGTGATGCGGCCCGGCCTGGGTGCCGGGGCCGCACTTCGGCCCCATGGGGTCGGTGTAGGGCCAGCCGCTATTGTTCGTCACGCAGCTGCACGGATTCGATGGCGTATAGGCCTTGCAGGTGATGGTTTGCTGCACCCGGCCCTGCCAGCCCAGGGTGATATGGTCGACCAGGGCGTTGCCCGTGATATAGGCGTTGGACGAGTCGAGCGTCACGTTGCCGCCCTCGACATTGCCCTTGACGCCATTGCCGGACGCAATGGTCAAGGAACTGGCGGCCTTCACGTCGCCCGTGACGAGCAGGCCGGACGCCTTCAGGTCGATGGTGGGCGAGGTCAGGTTGCCCTTCACCTGGCTGCCGGAGCCGACGGAAAGCGAGGTGCTGGCCGTGATGTCGCCCTGCACCTTGCTGTTGGACGCATCGATGCTGACGACGGACGCCGTCGTGTTGCCCGTCAGGCTGCTGCCCGAACCGAGGCTGAAGGAATTGCTGGCCGTCACGTCGCCCGTGATCGTCACACTGGAGCTGGTGGTGACGGTGGCGCCGCTGATGGGGCCGGAAATGGTCGAACTGGAACCGATGCTCACGGCACCCGTGGCCTTGACGCTGCCGCTGATGGTGACGTTGGAATTGGCGCTGATCGAGCCGCCGGTGATGGCGCCGTTCAACACCGAGCCGGAGGAAATGTCGATATTGCCCGTGGCCGTGATATTGCCCGTCACCCGCACGGCCGTGCCACCCAGCGAGACGGATGCGGCCGTGATATCGGCCACGATGTTGTTGTTGCTCTGGCCGCCCACCTTGAAGGTGCCGCCCTTGGCCGTCAGGCTGCCGCCCGTGATTCTCAGGTTCGGCGTATTGGTGTTGCTGAAATCAAGATTCTTGTTGGCCGTCAGCGCAGCCGTGCCGCTCATGCTCAGGCCCTGGTTGTAGCCGATGCTCACGTCGCTGTTGACCGTGACGCCATAGCCGCTGGCAATGACGACGGCATCCGTATCGGCCATCTGCAGGCTGGCGCACGTGTATTGCGTGCCGGCCAGGCTGCAGCCGTTGACGGTACCGCCATTGAAGTTGAGGGTGGCCGCCTGGGCAATGGATGAGCCCAGCAGCAATGTCAGGGCAACAAAAAAGTGGAGTAAGCGCACGATATCCAGGAATCCGATGGGTGGGGAGCCAGCGGGCGCGCGGATTATTTCATGCTAACCTACGCCATCGCTGTTGTTGCATTATGGCAGTATTTATCCCCCTCGCGCATATCGCATGATCAAGCAAAGCCCCAAAGAATTCCCCCTGCGCACCGTCGACATCATCGTCTATCCCGGCTTCAAGGCGCTCGAAGCCATCGGCGCCATGAAGGTGTTTGACTACGCCAACACGCATTTGCGCCTGCGCAACCTGCCCGGCGGCTACGACGTGCGCATCGCCTCGACGGCCGTCGGCCCCGTCGAGTCGGACACCCTGATGTCGCTGCACGCGAGCAAGGCGCTCGATGCGCACCGCCTGCCCGACCTGGCCGTCATCGTCGGCTGCCACCACGTCGAACAGGTCTTGCAGGATATCCCCGCCCTGGCCGCCTGGGTGGCCGAGGCGGCGCCCCGCATCGACACGCTGGCAGCCCTGTGCACGGGCTGCTTCTTCCTGGCCGAGGCGGGCGTGCTCGATGGCAAGAGCGCCGCCACGCACTGGAGCGCCGTGGACAGCCTGCGCCAGCGCTATCCTTTGATACAGGTCAATGCCGATGCGATTTTCGTACGGGAAGGGAAATTCTGGACGTCGGCCGGCGTCACGGCCGGCATCGACCTGGCGCTGGCCCTGGTGGAAGACGATTTCAGCCGCGATATCGCCCTGGAAGTGGCGCGCGACCTGGTGGTGTATCTGAAGCGGCCCGGCGGCCAGTCGCAGTTTTCCGTGCACCTGTCGAGCCAGATGACCACGCATCCCACCATCCGCCAGTTGCAGGGCTGGATCATGGAACATCTTGCCGAAGAGCTCACGGTGCCGCTGCTGGCGGCCAGGCTGGCCATGAGCGAGCGCAATTTTACGCGCGTGTTCCAGCGTGAAACGGGGACCAGCCCCACGGAATTCATCGACACGGCCCGCTTCGAAGTGGCGCGCCGCTTGCTGGAAGACAATGTGTCTTCCTTAAAACAAGTGGCCGTGCAGGCGGGCTTGCACAGCGAGGAAAGACTGCGCCGCCTGTTTCAAAAGAAACTCGCCATCACGCCGCGCGACTACCGCGAACGCTTTTCCAGCACGGCGCGCTAGCAATTCAGCGCAGCTTGCCGTGACGCACGTGGCGCGTGGCCAGTTGCCGGCGCTGGCGGGCCAGCGGCGTAAACAGCAGTGCGCACAGCAGGAAGGTGGCAAGCAAGCCCAGCCACATCGTGGGCGACGCCGGCATGGCGGCATCGCGCCACCATAGCGCGGCCAGCGCACACAGGGCAGCGGCCAGGAAGACGGGCAGCATGCGCCGCAAGGTCAGCAAATAGGCAGTGGCAAACATGAATGGCTCCCAAAGCAAGGCGGATGCCTTCACACTAGCAGGGGCAGGCAGCGAAGTACAGCCTGCCGCCCTGCCCCGTCCGTCAAGTGTTGCGCAATGAGTACATGCCGATCAGTCCATTAAACTTAGTAGAGGACCACGGAACGGATCGATTCGCCGCTCTTCATCAGGTCGAAACCTTCATTGATGCGTTCGAGCGGCAAGCGGTGCGTGATCAGGTCGTCGATATTGAGCTTGCCTTCCATATACCAGTCGACGATCTTCGGCACGTCCGTGCGTCCCCGTGCGCCGCCGAAAGCCGAACCGCGCCATTCGCGCCCCGTCACCAGCTGGAACGGCCGCGTGGAAATTTCCTGGCCGGCCGCCGCCACGCCGATGATGAATGACTTGCCCCAGCCCTTGTGCGTGCACTCGAGTGCCTGGCGCATCAGGGTCGTGTTGCCCACGCATTCGAACGAATAATCGGCGCCGCCGTCCGTCAGCTGCACGATGGCGTCGACGACGTTCTCCACCTCGTTCGGGTTGATGAAATGCGTCATGCCGAACTTGCGCGCGATGGCCTGGCGCGCGGGGTTGATGTCGATGCCGATGATCTTGTCGGCGCCCACCATCTTCGCCGCCTGGATCACGTTCAGGCCGATGCCGCCCAGGCCGAACACGGCCACGTTGGCGCCCGCCTCGACCTTGGCCGAGAACAGCACGGCGCCCACGCCCGTCGTCACGCCGCAGCCGATGTAGCACACCTTGTCGAACGGCGCGTCTTCACGGATCTTGGCCAGCGCGATTTCCGGCACGACGATGTAGTTCGAGAAGGTGGACGTGCCCATGTAGTGGAACAGCGGCTGACCATTGAGCGAGAAGCGGCTGGTGGCGTCCGGCATCAGGCCGCGGCCCTGGGTGGAGCGGATGGCCTGGCACAGATTCGTCTTTTGCGACAGGCAGAATTTGCACTGGCGGCATTCGGGCGTGTACAGGGGGATGACGTGGTCATCCTTTTTCAGGGTCGTCACGCCCGGGCCCACGTCGACGACGACGCCAGCCCCTTCGTGGCCCAGGATGGCGGGGAAGATGCCTTCCGGATCGGCGCCCGACAGGGTGTAGTAATCGGTATGGCAGATGCCCGTGGCTTTCAGCTCGACCAGCACTTCGCCGGCGCGCGGGCCGGCCAGGTCGACTTCTTCGATGGTCAGCGGGGCGCCCGCCTTCCAGGCAATCGCGGCTTTGGTTTTCATGGGGTGTCTTCCTGCTCGGTTTCAGATGCGCCATTATCGGACGCGGGCGGGCGCGGCGGGGCAGGCGGCCACGGGCTTGTCTGAAAACGCGGCGCATTTGTCCGATGCCGCCGCAAGGTGCAACAGCGCACGGACACTCGGCGCACGCCAGGCGTACGCTTGCGCAAGCTCAATCTTGCAGGCATAAAAACGCGCATTCTGGACGCAACAGCAGCAACAGCAGCATGATGTATCGCACTGACTCGCTCCCGCTGACTCGCCATTTCACCGTTCCCCCAGGAGACTAACATGCGCAACGCACTATCCCGACTGCCGATCGCCTGGCCAGCCCTGCTGCTGGCATGCTGCCTGGTCCTGCTGTCTTCCTGCGGCGGCGGGAGCAGCCACCACCCGCCCGGCGCCGCGACCGGCAGCCTGGCCGTGGCCATCAACGGCTTGCCGGCCGGCGTGGCGGGCGCCGTCACGCTCAGCGGTCCCGGGGCCTACAGCAAGCTGCTGACGGCAAGCGCCACCCTGACGGACCTGGCGCCCGGCGCCTATGCGCTCAACGCCGCCAGCGTGGCGCAAGGCACGGGGACGCTGGCGCCCACGCCCGTCACGCAGCAGGTGCAAGTCAATGCGGGCGCGACGGCAAGCGCCAGCGTCAGCTATGCGGCCACGGCGCCGCTGGCCCTGGCCCTGCAAGAGGTGGCCAGCGGCCTGGACGCCCCCATCTTCCTCATCGCGCCGCCCGGCGACAGCCGCCTCTTCATGGTCGAACGCCCCGGCCGCATCCGCGTACTGCAGAACGGCAACCTGCTGGCCACGCCCTTCCTCGACATCGGCACCCTGACCAGCACCAGCGGCGAGCGGGGCTTGCTGTCGCTGGCTTTCCATCCGCAATACGCGAGCAATGGCTATTTCTTCATTTATTACACCAACCTGGCGGGCGATATCGTCATCGAGCGGCGGCAAGTGTCGGCCGGCAACGCCAACGTGGCCGATCCCCTGTCCGCGCTGACCATCCTCACGATTGCCCACCCCACCTTCAGCAACCACTATGGCGGCCTGCTCAGCTTTGGCCCGGACGGCTACCTGTACGCGGGCACGGGCGACGGCGGCAGCGCGGGCGACCCGCCCGGCAATGCGCAAAACACGAATGTGCTGCTCGGTAAACTGCTGCGCCTGGACGTCAATGCCAGCAGCGTAGCCCAGCCGTACGCAATTCCACCGGGCAACCCGTTTGCCGGCACGGCGGGCGCGCGCGGCGAGATCTGGGCGTATGGCTTGCGCAATCCGTGGCGCTACGCCTTTGACGTGCCGGCCCAGCTGCTGTACATCGCCGACGTGGGCCAGGCCAGCTGGGAAGAGGTCGATGTGCGTCCCGTGGGCCAGGCGGGCAACAACTATGGCTGGAACATCATGGAAGGCGCGCACTGCTACAACAGCAGCAGCTGCAGCCAGGCGGGCCTGGTCCTGCCCGCCATCGAATACGGCCACGATGCGGCCGGCGGCTGCTCGATCACGGGCGGCTATGTGTACCGCGGCACGGCCCTGCCGGAACTGGCGGGACAGTACCTGTATTCGGATTATTGCAGCGGCTGGCTGAAGAGTTTCAGCTACGGCAATGGCACGGCCTCCGCCGTGACGGACTGGGGCATCACGAACGTGGGCAATATCCTGTCCTTCGGTCAGGATGCTCAAAACGAGCTGTACATGCTGAGCGGCACGGGCAAGGTCTACCGGATCGTGCGCAAGTAAGCGTACGCCAATCAGCGTAGGCCAATACGCGTGCGCCGCTGAAGCGGACCCACGCGCGCGGGCCAGGGGCGTTTTCGACGGGACGCGGGGAACCGGCTAGAATGGGTTTTTTCCGCCGCGCCCTGCGCCCCAGCTCAAGAGAACACCATGGCCCGTTTGAAACTTGAATTTCCTGAAGACCAGTACTGCTATTCCTCGCAACTGACGGTACGCACCACGGACATCAATGCCGGCAACCATCTCGGCAACGATTCCATGATTTCCATGATTTCCGAGGCACGCGCCCGCTTCCTGTTCGAATATGGCGTGCGCGACGTCGAGGCGGACGGCACCGGCATCATCGTCACCGACCTAGCCACCACCTACCGCGCCGAAGCCCATGCGCGCGACCAGCTGCTGTTCGAAGTGGGCGTCATGGATTTCAATAAATATGGCGGCGACATCACCTTCCGCATCACGCGTCCGCGCGACAGCACCCTGATCGCGATGGCCAAGTCCGGCTTTGTGTTTTTCAACTATAAGCTCAGCCAGGTCGTGCCCATGCCCGAAGATTTCGGCAGCAAGTTCCCGCAGGTGAACTGGGTCGATTGAGCGAGAGCCCTGCCGTCATGCTGTATGCTTGCCAGGAAGACATTAAAACTGGAGCGGCATGCAATCAGCGATAACGGCAAGACTGTGCCTGGCCCTGGCCCTGCTGGGCGCGTGGCCGGCCGCCCTGGCCGCGCCGCAAACCGTCATCCTGTACGGCGACGACGACTATGCGCCGTACAGCTATGTGGAAAACGGCGTCTTCAAGGGCATGTATATCGATATCCTGCGCCAGGCGGCCAGCGCGATGCCCGCTTACCGGCTGGAACTGCAGCCGCGCCCCTGGAAACGGGGGCTCGATGCGCTGGAAAAGGGCCAGGTGTTCGGCCTGTTCCCGCCGGGACGCAAGACGGAACGGCCATACGTACAACCGTATTCGACCGTGCTGTACCGCGAATCGGTGGTCCTGTTTTGCCATGACGCCGTCATGCGCACGCCGCGCACGCGCTTTCCCGCCGACTTTGCCGGCCTGACCATCGGCGTCAACACGGGTTTTTTGCTGTCGGAGAAATTGATGGCGCCCGCCCGCCAGGGGCTGCTGCACCTGGAAGCGGCCAAGGGCAATGAAGCCAATCTGAAGAAACTGGCCCTGCGGCGCATCGATTGCTACGCCAGCGACCGTGGCGCGGCCCGCCATACGGCGCGCCGGCTGCGCGGCGAGCTGGCCCGCTACGGCTTTGCCTTGCATGAAGTGCTGGAACTGTCGTCCGAAGACACGTATATCGCCTATAGCGCGGGCAACACGCCGGCCTACAAGGCCGATTTCGTCGCGCAGATGAATGCCGCCCTGCTGGCCCTGCGCCAAAGCGGCCAGCTGGCGCGCATCGAAGCGGCTTACTTGCGTTGACTACCTGCCCTGCACTTCGCGCTGCTGCAAGCTCACGACGGGCTTGCTGCGCCCCTTGGGCTTGATATTAAAGGTATTCCTGAACCAGTCGTCGATCATCTGCTTTTCAAAGCGCAGGGAGTCGTTGCTGGAATAGCGGCCGATACGCTGCAAATAAGACATATCGGACAGGTAGGCGTTGCCGCTGGCGAGGACCTTGCCGTTTTGCTCGAGCGTATAGCGCAGGCGCATGCGCGGCCAGTCGGTGCGGCCATCCATCACGCGGATGGCGAAAGCGCCGCGGCGCGTGACATCTTCACGGCCTGCCAGGTCGACGTCGGTCACCTCGATCTTGAGTTGCTGCCCGGGCGGCAGGCTCTTGCCCAGAAACTGGAAATGATCGGCCAGCCCGTTGAGGACCACATCGCGGTCGGGCGTGCTGAACGGTACGTCGGTATATTTGTCTGGCTGTTCGAAGTTCACCTGCACGCCTGCCCAGGCACCGCTGCAGGCAAGCAAAGTCATTGCCGCTAGCCACGTTTTCATCACATTGGAAATACGCATATCCGTTCCTTTCAGAAAGTCCGACTTCCAGGTAGCACCACGTTGCCGCGCATCGCGACAGCTGGAGCGACTATAGCCTGAAGTGAAAATTTCTGTAGCGCAATACCAATGCGCGCCCGGGACGGCAGCGGGAATCGGCCGCTGCCGTCCCGGCTGGCCGGCTTATTTGCGTGCCGGACGCTTCACTTGCGTGCCGAACGTGCTCGAGAACCAGTCATCGATCATCTTTTTCTCGTAGCGCAACTTGTCGCCGCTGGAATAACGATTGATACGCGTCAAATAAGACATATCGGACAGGGCCGCATCGGCGCTACCGATGACCTTGCCATCTTGCTCAAGCACATAATGCAAGCGCATGCGGGGCCAATCGGCCTGACCGTTCATCACGCGGAAATCCTGCGTGGGGCGCAGGGCGGGGTTTTCCCGGCCAGCCATGTCCAGGTCCGTCACCTCGATCTTCAGGGTTTGCCCGGGCTTGAGCGACTCTCCCAGCTTCTCGAAATGCGCAGTCAAGTCCTTGAGCACCTTGTCGCGCTCAGTCTGATCGAAAGACAAGTCCGTGAATTGTTCGGGCTTGGTGAAATGCACTTCCGTGCCTGCCCAGGCAGCACTGCTCGCCAGCAAAGCCAGACCAGCAATGAAGGTACGCGTCGTTTTCATGATGAGTCCTTTCAAGAATGTTGGTGGCGCTGCGGCCACTTTTTACTTTTTAATATAGCGCGATGCATTTCGTTCTAAAGAGAAACTAATACATTGTTACTTTTCTTGCAGCGTGTAACGAACAAGGGGAGGCAAGCCGCAGATTTTTTACGGATTCATTGGCAATATTGACTAAAACAAAGTATTGTCTTGAAAATATAGTTGCCTAAGCGATAAAGTATAGCTGGTGTCGGCAGCATGGATCCAAAGTGCCTTTTTGGCATGGATGTTGCATGATTTTAGTCAATTGTTCTTGCTTATTGTTAATACTTAGCTGTCAGTCTACAATCGACAAAATGCGCCCGAAAAACGCGCAACGCCAGTGGTGGCGCACAGCTTAGCCTGGCGCAGGCGTCTCAGCATTGCGTCAGTTATGCCTTTTAGCGGAACTCGTCCTTATGTCATTTTTGTCTTCAGCCTCGCCCAAGTTACCTCCCTGGAAAGTCCTGCTCGTCGACGATGAACCCGACATCCACGACATCACGGAACTGACGCTGAGCCGTTTCCGCCTGGAAGGCCGTGCGCTGAGCTTCGTGCATGCGTACAGCGGCGCCGAGGCCAAGCAGGTGCTGGCGCGCGAAGACGGCATCGCGCTGGTCTTCCTCGACGTGGTGATGGAGCGCGAAGACAGCGGCCTGGAAGTGGCGCGCTGGATGCGCGAAGACCTGGGCAACCAGTTTACGCGCATCGTGCTGCGCACGGGACAGCCGGGACAGGCGCCGGAAGAACGGGTGATCGTCAACTACGACATCAACGACTACAAGGAAAAGACGGAACTGGACCGCACCAAGCTGTTCACCACCACCTTTGCCGCCCTGCGCGCCTACCGCGACATCATGAAGGTGGAAGAGGCGCGCCAGGCCCAGCTCCACTACCGCGAAGGCCTCGAGCGCGTGATCGCCGCCTCGGCGCACATCTTCAAGCAGCGCAACCTGCGCGACTTCGCCAGCGGCCTGCTGCAGCAAGTCGTCGCCCTGCTGCGCCTGGAAACGAGCATGCTGCTGCGCCTGCGCGGCGCCAGCGCCATCTCGGGCGAGCAGGATTATGAAATCCTCGCGCAGATCGGCGACACGGACGACGGCATCCTCAGCCCGTCCCTGCTGTCGCAGCTGGACGATGCCAAGAGCAACAAGATTTCGCGCCTGCATGGCGACACCTATGTCGGCTACTTCCCGAACAGCAGCGGCAAGGCGTCCTTGCTGGTCTTGAAGGGCGTGGAAGAAATCTCCGACCTCGATGCGCAGCTGCTGGAAGTGTTCTGCTCGGGCGTGGCCATTGCCTTCGACAATATCCTGCTGACGCAGGAAATCACCGATACCCAGGCCGAACTGATCCTGCGCCTGGGCGACGTGGTCGAATCGCGCTCGCACGAAGGGGGCAACCACGTGCGCCGCATGGCCGAAGTGTGCCAGCTGCTGGCGCAGGCCTCCGGCATGTCGGCAGAGGAAACCATGGTGCTGCGCCATGCGGCGCCCATGCATGACATCGGCAAGATTTCCACGCCCGACGCCGTGCTGCTGAAACCCGGCAAGCTCGACGCGGCCGAATGGGAAATCATGAAGCAGCATCCGACGGTGGGCATGTCCATCCTCGACGGCTCGCAGCGTCCGCTGCTGAAGGCCGCCGCCGTGATCGCCCACCAGCATCATGAAAAATACGACGGCAGCGGCTACCCGCAGGGGCTGGCCGGCGAACACATCCACAAATACGCGCGCATCGCCGCCGTGGCCGACGTCTTCGACGCCCTCATGCACAAGCGCTGCTACAAGGACGCCTGGCCCCTGGAGCGCGTGGTGGGCTACCTGCGCGAAGTGAGCGGCAGCCACCTGGACCCGCAGTATGTGGAGTTGCTGATTGCCAATCTCGACGAAGCGCTTGCGCTGAATCAACGTTTCCCTGATTAGGTTCCGGATTCCAGATTTAACCCAAGAGCAGATACTGGGGTCAGACCCTCAGGGTCTGACCCCGGCTTCACGGGCCAAGCCGCCGTTTTCAGGTTTTCAAGCGCTTTTCGGCTCCAATGGAAAGCGGATCTTGTAGTGCAATCCCATCCCCGGCGCACTGACCACCTTCACCGTGCCGCCCAGCGGCCCCGTCACCAGGTTATACAGGATGTGCGCACCCAGGCCGCTGCCGCCCGAGCCCCGCTTGGTCGTGAAGAAGGGGTCGAACAGCTGGCCCAGGGTGGCGCTGTCCATGCCCATGCCGTCGTCGCTGTAATCGAGTTCCAGCATCTCGCCGGCCGTGCGCACGCCGATCTTGATCCTGCCCGGCTCGCCTTCGGCAAAGCCGTGCACGAGGGAATTGACCACCATGTTGGTGACGATCTGCGAGACGGCGCCCGGATAGCTGCGCAGCTGCACGTCGGGCGCGCACTCGATATCCACCTTGATGGGCTTGCCCTTCAGCTTGGGCTGCAGCGACAGCAGGATTTCATCGAGGTATTTGCGCAGATTGAAGCTGCGCAGCTCGTCCGAGGACTGGTCCACGGCCACCTGCTTGAAGCTGCGCACCAGCGCCGCGGCGCGCTGCGTATTCGTCGTCATGATGCGCAGGGTCTGGTCGATGATGTCGAAAAACTGGCGCAAGCCGTCTTCATCGAGCTGGCCGCCGTCCAGGTCTTCGCGCGTGAGCTTCAATTCCTGCACCAGGTGGCTGGTGGCCGTCACGCATATGCCCAGCGGCGTATTGATTTCATGCGCCACGCCCGCCACCAGGCGCCCCAGCGAAGCGAGCTTTTCCTGGCGCACCAGTTCCGACTGCGCTTCCTGCAAGGCGTTCAGGGCGCTGTTCAGGGCCGCGTTCTGCTCTTCCAGCGCTTCCTTGGCCCGCCGCATGGCGCTGTCGGCCTGGATGCGGGCCATCGCCACGGCCACGTGGCTGGCCATGAAGGCCAGCACGTCCAGTTCCGCCTGGCCATACACGACGGACGAGTCATAGCTTTGCACGATGATCACGCCATACTTGCGCTCGCCCAACAGCATGGGCGCGCCCATCCAGCTGGCGATGCTGGTATTGCCCAGCGGCTCTTCCATTTCGCCGCTGGCCACCAGCGCCGCATAGCTGTCCGCATCGAGCAGGCAAGCCTGGCGCCGCGCCAGCACATACGAACTCATGCCGATGCCGTAATGAAAGCGTTTCACGGGCGCCTGCGCATCTTTTTCATCGACAAAATACGGGATCGTGATGTCCTTGTTGTCCGGGTGATACAGGGCGATGAGGAAATTCTTCGCCGTCACCAGCTCGCTGATGATGGCGTGCAGGCGCGTGTACAAGGTGGTCGCGTCGGAGGCCTGCGCCGACAGGTTGGCGATTTCATACAGCGCATGCTGCAGGTTTTCCGCGCGGCGCCGCTCGGCCACTTCGTGCGCCAGCAGCGCCGTGCGCTCCTGCACCGCCTTTTCCAGCCGGTCCATGCTTTGCATGCCCTGCAGGGCGCTCGACACGTGCGTGGCGATCAGCGCGAACAGCGCCTGGTCTTCCAGGCTGAAGCGGTGCTGGGCGTCGTAGCTCTGGATGACGATGGCGCCCAGCACCTGGTGCTGCTGGTCCAGCAGCGGGCAGCCGATCCAGTGCTCGGCCGCCGTGCCGCCGCCCCAGGCGCCGCCGTCGATGGCGCGCATGGCGTCGTCGTCGGCCGTCATCACCAGCTGCTTGCGGTTGACGATGACCCACGCCGTGGGCGACTGCGCCGCGCTGGCCAGGCGCACGCCCTCGTCCGGATCGGGCGCGGCATCGAATTCATCGACAAAATAGGGAAAGCGCACGAGGCCGTCGTCGCGGTCGCTGAGCGCGACATAAAAGTTCGCCGCATACATGATGCGCCCCAGCGCCGCATGCACCGCCTGCAGGAATTCGCTGATATCGCTGCAGGTGCTCGAGCGCTGCCCGATTTCCAGCAACACGGTTTGAACGGCTTCCAGGCGGCTGAGACGGCTTTCCATGGGTGACTGTGTGCCTTGTGTAAGTATATGTTCTGAAAATCAATATTATCAGTTCAGCCCCGCCTTGGCACGGCATAAAGCGGAGAATCTTGCCTTAAGGCAGAGCAGCACACGCTACGCCAGCATTTGCCACCTTGGCGATACAGTGGCAGACTAGGCCCCTTCCTACAGACCAGACCGTCCTCATGACCGCCACGCTACGCGCCGCCCTTCGTCCCTACACCCTCGCCGGCCTGCTGGCCTTTGCCGCGCTGGGCATGCCGCCCCTGTGCGCCGCGCCAGCCAAGGCGCCGGCGGCGGAGACGGCCGATGGCGGACGCTATTTCGGCCCTCTCGTCGCGGGCAAGATGCATGGCCAGGGCCGGCTCGAATACGCGAGCGGCGCGTTTTACGAAGGGGGCTTCGCGCGCGGCGTGTTTTCCGGCCAGGGCAGGCTGCGCCAGTCCTCGGGCGTCGAATACGTGGGCGCCTTCCGCCAGGGCGCCTTCGATGGCATTGGCCGCTACACCTCGCCCAAGGGCGAAATCTATGCGGGCAGCTTCGTCAAGGGCAGCTTCGAGGGGATGGGCCGCTTCCAGGGCGCCGACGGCGCCACCTTCGAAGGCCAGTTCAAGCACTGGCGCCCGCACGGCGCCGGCAAGCTGACCGACACGGACGGCACCGTCTTCGAAGGCGAATTCGTCCAGGGCCAGGTGCAGGGCAAGGCCACCGTCACCACCAGCGACGGCATCCACTACGAAGGCGAGCTGAAGGACTGGAAATTCGAGGGCCAGGGCGTGCTGCGCACGGCCGACGGCGACGAATACCGGGGCGGCTTCAAGAATGGCCAGTTCGACGGCAAGGGCGTGCTGCGCTACGCCGTGGCGCAGGCGGACGGCCGGCGCGAAGACAGCGGCAACTGGACGGAAGGCCAGCTGGACGACCCGGCCCTGGACAAGCTCACGCGCGACAATATCGAACTGGCCCTGTACAACCAGCGCAGCCTGCTCGACGGCGCCCTGGCGCGCATCGCGCCGCGCGACGGGGCAAAAAAGATCAACCTGTACCTGCTGGGCGTGGCCGGCGATGGCGCGCAGGAAGTGTTTCACCGCGAAACGGCCTTCGTGCAGCGCCAGTTCGACCGCGACTATGGCACCGTGGGCCGCTCCCTGATGCTCGTCAACAGCCGCAACACGGTAGCGCAGCAGCCGATGGCCACGCGCACCAGCATTGCCGCCAGCCTCGACGCGCTGGGCGCGAAGATGGACAAGCAGAACGACGTGCTGTTCCTGTTCCTCACCAGCCACGGCTCGCCCGAACACGAACTGGCGCTGGCGCAGAACGGCATGGACCTGCACAGCCTGCCCGCGCAGGAGCTGGCGTCGATGCTCAGGCACAGCGGCATCCGCTGGAAAGTCATCGTGATCTCGGCCTGCTATGCGGGCGGTTTCATCGATGCATTGAAGGATGATCAAACGCTGGTCATCACGGCCGCGCGCCGCGACCGCACCTCGTTCGGCTGCGACGACCAGAACGATTTCACTTATTTCAGCGAAGCGTATTTCAAGGAAGCGCTGCCAAAGAGCAACAGCTTCGAGTCCGCCTTCGAGCAGGCCAAGGTGCTGGTGCAGGTGCGCGAGGCGGCCGATTTCAACGAGGGCGGCATGGAAGCGGAAGAGCATTCCGAGCCGCAAATGTTCCAGGGCAAGGCCATCGCCGCGCATTTGAAGGCATGGCGCGCCCAGCCGCGCTAAGCGCAGCGCAGCCCTGCTACTTTCTGTACAATAGCCGTCACCATGCGTAAATTCTTCCTCATTTTGCTGCTGTTCGTGCTTCCGCTCCAGATGTCCTGGGCCGCGGCGAGCGCGTATTGCCTGCACGAGGAAGGCAAGGCGGCGCAGCACCTGGGCCACCACAATCACCAGCACAAGGCCGAAGCGGACAAGCAGCCGGCCGGCGATAAAAAAGTAGCTGACAAGCAATCCAAAGGCCAGCCCCACAGCGACTGCAACGTCTGCCATGGCATCGGCCATGCATGGCTGCCGGCCGGCTCCAGCCTGCCCGTCGGCGACACGGCGTCCGTGACTGCGGACACCGCCCCCTTCTTTTACGCTTCCCACATCCCGGACGTTCCCAAGCGTCCCGACTGGTCGTCGGCCATCTAGGCCGACGGGACGTCCCCTTTTGTCATAACCATAACGCACTGCGCGCCCTGAAATAATCCGGGCGCAAGCCTGCGCGTCCCGTCGAATTCTTTTTCCGTATTCTGGAGAATTCGATGTACCGATCCATCCATCTATTGCTACTCTCCGCTGGCCTGCTGGCCGGCAACTTTGCCCACGCGCAATCTGGCGTGGAAGCGGCCGCGCCCCTGACCTTGCCCGCCGCCCTGGCCCTGGCCGAGGCCGGCAACGCCACCCTGTCGGCCGCCCGCCATGAACTGGCGGCCCAGGGCGGCGCCCTGCAACAGGCGCGCGCCCTGCCCAACCCGGAACTGCAAACCGTGCTGGAAGACACGCGGCGCGCCACGCGCAGCACCACCGTGCAGCTCAATCAATTGATCGAGCTGGGCGGTAAACGGGGGGCGCGCGCCGCCGTCGCCCAGCGCGGCGAAGACCTGGCGCAAGCGGGCCTGTCCCTGCAGCAAGCCGATACGCGCGCGGCCGTCACTTCCGCCTTTGTCGACGTGCTGGCGGCGCAGGAAGGCTTGCGCCTGGCCGACAGCGCACAGGCGCTGGCCGCGCGCGCCAGCGATATCACGGCGCGCCGCGTCACGGCCGGCAAGGCCTCGCCCGTCGAGGAAACGCGCGCCCGTGTCGCCGAGGCCAGCGTGCGGCTGGAACTGAACCTGGCCCGCAGCACCCTGGCCAGCGCCCGCAAGCGCCTGGCCGCCCTGTGGGGCAACGCCGCGCCACGCTTTACCGTCGCCGAGGGGCGCCTGGAAACCTTGCCGGAACTGCCCGCGGCCAGCGACCTGGCGGCGCGCCTGGAGCAGGCGCCTGCCGTGCGCCAGGCGCACAGTGCGCTGGCCCAGCGGCAAGCCATGCTGGACGTGGAACAGCGGCGCGCCACGCCCGACGTCACCGTGAGCATCGGCATGAAGCGTTCGGAAGAACTGGGCCGCAACCAGGCCATCATCGGCCTGGCCTTGCCCCTGCCCCTGTTCGACCGCAATGCGGGCAACAAACTCGACGCGCTGCGCCGCAGCGACAAGGCCAGCGACGAGCTGATCGCCGCCCGCCTCGCCGTGCAAACGGCCGTCGCCGCCGCCAGCGAACGGCTGGCCACGGCCAGGCTCGACGTGGAAAGCTTGCGCCAGGACATCTTGCCTGGCGCCCAGAGCGCCTACGACGCGGCCAGCAAGGGTTTCGAGTTCGGCAAGTTCGCCTTCCTCGACGTGCTCGATGCCCAGCGCACCTTGCTGCAAGCCAAAAACCAATACCTGCGCGCGCTGACGGAAGCGCAACACGCCGCCGCCGACATCGAGCGCCTGCTGGGCACGCCAGCTCCCCTGTAAGGAACACCATCCATGAACATCACATTGAACAAAAAGCAGGCGATCGCCATCGCTTCCATCGCAGCGGCCGGCATCGTGCTGGCGGCCCTGATCCTCGGCACGGGCAAGTCCAGCCCCGCGCCTGCCCCTGCCGCCAAGGCGGAAGCGCATGCTGAAAAGAAAGACGAACACGGCCACGAAGCAGTGGAAGGCAGGCTGGAATTGACGGCCGCGCAAAGCCGCGCAGCCGGCGTCGTCATCGCCACGGCCGCGCCCGGCCGCATCCAGACCACGGTGGCCCTGCCCGGCGAAATCCGTTTCAACGAAGACCGCACGGCCCACGTCGTGCCGCGCCTGGCCGGCGTGGTGGAAGCCGTGCAGGCGGACCTGGGCCAGCTGGTGAAGAAGGGACAAGTGCTGGCCGTCATCGCCAGCACGGCGCTGTCGGAACAGCGCAGCGAACTGCTGTCGGCACAGCGGCGGCTGTCGCTGGCCCGCTCCACGTATGAGCGCGAAGAAAAATTGTGGCGCGAAAAAATCTCCGCCGAGCAAGACTATCTGCAGGCGCAGCAAACGTGGCGCGAAGCGGAAATCGCCGTGCAGAACGCGCAGCAAAAGCTCAGCGCGCTGGGTGCCGGCGGCGCCGGCAAGGGGCCGCTGAACCGCTACGACATCCGCGCGCCGTTCGACGGCATGGTGCTGGAAAAACACATCACCCTGGGCGAAGCCGTCAAGGAAGACGCGAATATCTTCGTCATTTCCGACCTGTCGACCGTGTGGGCGGAAATCGCCGTGCCCGCAAAAGACCTGGCCACCGTGCGCATGGGGGGCAAGGCGGAAGTCAAGGCGTCTGCCTTCGACGCCAGCGCGCAAGGCACGATCACCTATGTGGGCGCGTTGCTGGGCGAGCAGACGCGCACGGCCAAGGCACGCATCAGCTTGTTGAATCCCGACATGGCGTGGCGCCCGGGCCTGTTCGTCACGGTGGAAGTGGTATCCGGTGAAGCGGACGCGCCCGTTACCGTGCACAGCACGGCCATCCAGACGGTGGAAGACAAGCCCGTCGTCTTCCTGCAAGTCAAGGATGGCTACCAGGCCACGCCCGTGGTGCTGGGACGCAGCGATGGCAAGTTGACGCACATCAAGCAGGGCCTGGCCGCCGGCACGCCGTACGCGGCGCAAGGCAGCTTTGTCCTCAAATCGGAGCTGGGCAAGGATGCCGCCGGCCACGAACACTGATCACGTCAAGCCAAAGGAAACCATCATGTTTGAACGCTTGATCCGCTTCGCCATCGACCAGCGCTGGCTGGTGATGCTGGCCGTGGCCGCCATGGCCGGCCTGGGCATCTACAGCTATCAAAAGCTGCCCATCGACGCCGTGCCCGACATCACCAATGTGCAGGTGCAAATCAATACCCAGTCCGCCGGCTATTCGCCGCTGGAAACCGAGCAAAGGGTCACCTTCCCCATCGAGACGGCCATGGCCGGCTTGCCCAACCTGGAGCAGACGCGCTCGCTGTCGCGCTATGGCCTGTCGCAGGTGACGGTGATCTTCAAGGATGGCACGGACATCTATTTTGCCCGCCAGATGATCAACGAGCGCTTGCAGGAGGCCAAGGAAAGCTTGCCGGCCGGCATCACGCCCAAGATGGGGCCCGTTTCCACGGGCCTCGGTGAAATCTACCTGTGGACGGTGGAAACGCAGGACGGCGCGAAAAAGCCGGACGGCACGCCGTACACGCCCACGGACTTGCGCGAAATCCAGGACTGGATCATCAAACCGCAATTGCGCAATGTCACGGGCGTGACAGAAATCAATGCCATCGGCGGCTACGCCAAGCAATACCAGGTGGCGCCCTACCCGGAAAAACTGGCTGCCTACGGCATCAGCCTGCAGGACGTGGTGACGGCGCTCGAACGCAACAATGGCAACGTGGGCGCCGGCTACATCGAAAAGCAGGGCGAACAGCTGCTGATACGCGCGCCGGGCCAGGTGGCGTCGAAGGACGACATTGCCAATATCATCGTTGCCAATGTGCAGGGCGTGGCCATCCGCATCCGCGACGTGGCCGACGTGGTGCTGGGGCGCGAATTGCGCACGGGCGCGGCCACGGAAAACGGCCGCGAAGTGGTGCTCGGCACCGTCTTCATGCTGATCGGCCAGAACAGCCGCGCCGTCTCGCAAGCCGTCGACAAGAAAATGGTGGAAATCAACCGCAGCCTGCCCAAGGGCGTGCACGCCGTCACCGTGTATGACCGCACCGTGCTCGTCGACAAGGCCATCAATACGGTGAAGAAAAACCTGCTGGAAGGGGCCGTCCTGGTGATCGCCATCCTGTTCCTGTTCCTGGGAAATATCCGCGCGGCCGTCATTACGGCCATGGTGATACCGCTGGCCATGCTGTTCACGTTTACGGGCATGGTGCAGTACCATGTGAGCGCCAACCTGATGAGTTTGGGGGCGCTTGACTTCGGCATCATCATCGATGGCGCCGTGGTCATCGTGGAAAACTGCGTGCGCCGCCTGGCCCATGCGCAGCAGAAACTGGGACGCCCGCTGACCTTGCAGGAACGCTTTCACGAAGTGTTTGCGGCATCGCAAGAGGCGCGCCGGCCCTTGCTGTACGGCCAGCTGATCATCATGGTCGTGTACCTGCCCATCTTTGCCCTCACGGGCGTGGAAGGCCGCATGTTTACGCCGATGGCCCTGACGGTCGTCATCGCCCTGCTGGGCGCCATGCTGCTGTCGATCACCTTCATCCCCGCCGCCGTGGCGCTGTTTATCGGCAACAAGGTGGCAGAAAAGGAAAACGCCATCATGCGCGCCGCCAAGCGCTGGTATGCGCCGCTGCTGGACAAGGTGATGCGCAACACGCCCGTCGTGTTGACAGGCGCGGCCGTGGCGGTATTGCTGTCGGGCTTGCTGGCCACGCGCATGGGCAGCGAATTCGTGCCCAGCCTGAACGAGGGCGACATCGCCATCCAGGCCCTGCGCATCCCCGGCACCAGCCTCACGCAATCGCTGGCCATGCAGCAGCAGCTGGAACGCAAGCTGATGGACAATCACAAGGAGATCGCCCGCGTGTTCGCCCGCACGGGCACGGCCGAAATCGCGTCCGACCCCATGCCGCCGAATATTTCCGATGGCTACATCATGCTCAAGCCCCGCAAGGAATGGCCGCAGCCGGCAAAATCGCGCGAGCAATTGCTGGCGGAAATCGAGGCGACGGCCAGCAGTTTGCCGGGCAATAACTACGAGTTCTCGCAGCCGATCCAGCTGCGCTTCAATGAACTGATTTCCGGCGTGCGCAGCGACGTGGCCGTGAAACTGTTCGGCGACGACATGGCCGTGCTCGACAGCACGGCGGCAAAGATCGCCGGCGTGCTGGGCAAGATTCCCGGTGCCACGGAAGTGAAAGTGGAGCAGACGACGGGCCTGCCCATGCTGACGGTGCAGATCGACCGCGAGCAGACGGCCCGCTATGGCCTCAACATTGCCGACGTGCAGTCGGCGATTGCCACGGCCATCGGTGGACAGGAGGCGGGCACCCTGTTCCAGGGCGACCGCCGCTTCGACATCGTCGTGCGCCTGCCCGACAGCCTGCGCAGCGACCTGGAGCAGTTGAAACGCCTGCCCATCGCCCTGCCCCTGGGCGCGGCGGCGGAAGGCCGCGCGCGCTTCATCCCGCTGGGCGAAGTGGCCAGCCTGCAAGTGGCGCCGGGGCCGAACCAGATCAGCCGCGAAGACGGCAAGCGCCGCATCGTCGTCAGCGCGAACGTGCGCGGGCGCGATATCGGCTCGTTTGTTGCCGACGCCACGCAGCAGCTGCAAGCGCAGGTGGCCATTCCCGCCGGCTACTGGACCAGCTGGGGCGGCCAGTTCGAACAGCTGCAGTCGGCCACGCAACGCCTGGAGCTGGTGGTGCCCGTGGCGCTGGCGCTCGTCTTCGTCTTGCTGTTTGCCATGTTCGGCAACGTGAAGGATGGCTTGCTCGTGTTCAGCGGCATCCCGTTCGCCTTGACGGGCGGCATCGTCGCCCTGTGGCTGCGCGACATACCCATGTCGATCTCGGCGGCCGTCGGCTTCATCGCCCTGTCCGGCGTGGCCGTGCTGAACGGGCTGGTGATGATCGCCTATATCCGCCAGTTGCGCGAACAGGGCATGCCCCTGCAGGAAGCGATACGCGTAGGGGCCATCACGCGCCTGCGGCCCGTGCTGATGACGGCGCTGGTGGCGTCGCTGGGCTTCGTGCCGATGGCCATCGCCACGGGCACGGGCGCCGAAGTGCAGCGTCCGCTGGCCACCGTGGTGATCGGCGGCATCCTGTCGTCGACGGCCTTGACCCTGCTGGTGCTGCCGCTGTTGTACCGGCTGGCGTACCGCAAGGAAGAAGAGGTGGAAAGGCACGCCGCTCCCGCAGGCGCGGCGGTGTAGTCATGGAGCCGGGCGTAGCAAAATCGTAGCGAGCGGCTTCGATTTACGGCTGAGACGCGCAGCTGTACTCAAGTACAGCGAGCATCGGAAGCCGCAAAGCGTGCCGCGCAGTAGATTTTGCTAGCCTGGCCGGCGGTAGCCGCCTTCGATCCAGTTGGCGGCCGCCGTCGCGTTGAACTTGAACGCGGCCGAGGTGCGCACCTTGGCGATCTGTTCGCCATCGGCGTCGTAGGCGCTCAGTTCCGCATACGGGTGGTCTTCGTCGGGCACGATGTCGAACATCACCTTGATCTGCCCCTCGTCGGTGGCGACGAACAGGTTCTTGTGCAACTGCGCATGCAGCTGCTGCTCGTGGCGGCGCAGCACTTCCGAGGCCGTCTTGACCAGCGTGTTGAACGCGTTGACATCGAGCGGCTTCGGGTTTTTCTTGTCGCGGCCCATGGTCCACGGCCCCACCAGGGCCGGCTCCGGTTCGCCATCCTTGATCATGGCCACGGCCCAGCCTTCATCTTCCTCGTTCTTGATCACCCGCGCCGTCCAGCCATTGCCGACCCACAGGCGCGGCTCCTGGATGGGGGCGTCATTGTCCTGCTCGGCTGCTGCGTCGGAAAAGTCGGGAAAATCGGTACTCATGGCGGTGCTCGTGATGGAAGGTCGGGGCTAGCATGATAGTCGAAAACGCCCGCCCGTGCCGCCTTGCCGCAAGGTAAGGCGTGGCCCGCCATAGCCGATCCCGGCAATAAGGCAAGCTATCAATCTAGTAGCTTTATTCTAGCAATCGCGCTTTGATATTTCTCAAGTAAACCCATTATTATTTTGCAATCTGAATTGTGTTTTTTATATTCAAATATTGCAGTTGGTCATGCTTGGCCACAAGAAATTATTTCATCACGCGCCGTCCCTCTTCCCTGCACGCCGCGCCGCATCGCCACGCCGGGCACTTTCATCATTCCTGAAAAAAATAGCTGTGCACACACATTCGAGGGTATCTACATGAAAATCTTCTCCACTCTGGCTTGCGCGACGCTCGCCGCGGCCGCCGGCAGCGCCAGCGCTCTTCCCACCTTCACGGCAGGCGGCACGGCGCTGGCCGGCGAAGGCTTGGTCACGTCGGTCGCAGGCGCCACCAAGATCGATTTCAACAACGGAATCTTGCCAGCCAACTATATCGACGGTTCCCTGTTCACGGGAACGGACAGCAACCATGCCGCCCCTCCCGGCGACACGAGCATGTATTTGTCCGCGGGCGTGTCGTCCGAGCAGCACTCGCCCGTGACGGCCAACTTTGCCGGCGGCCTCAGCTATTTCGGCTTCTACATGGGCTCGCCAGACGCCTACAACAGCGTGACGTACAGCTTTGCCGACCAGAGCAGCACTACCCTGACGGGCACGCAACTGGCCAGCCTGGCTGGAGACCAGGCGAACGGCGATCAGTCCGTGGGCCTGTACGTGAATGCCTTCGCCGGCGAAGGCGGCAAGATCACCTCGGTGGCCTTCCATTCCTCCTCGAACGCTTTCGAGACGGACAACCACGCCTTCATCGCCGCCGTGCCGGAGCCGGAAACCTATGCCATGCTGCTGGCCGGCCTGGGCCTGCTGGGCTTCATGCTGCGCCGCAAAGCCTCGTAGCCAGCGTCGTCAAAAACGCCGTGAGCAAGCCAAAGCCCGCAACGCGGGCTTTTTTACGGCAGCCATCGCATGGACGGCAAGGACGCAGGCAGGCGTTCAGCACATGGACATGGCAGGCCGGTTGGGCCAGGTCAGCGGAGGACCGGGCGGTACCCGGCGCGGGTCGATGGCCGGCAGCGGCGCCTGGTAATTAAACGGGGTGATGATGATCGGCGGTATCGCCGATGGCGCGCCGACGGGCTCGGCACAGGACTGCGGGGCGCTACGCTGGCGCGTGATCCGGTCGTCATGGGGGGATAGCGATTGATCCCCGGTATCTGCAAACAAAAGCATGTTGCCCTCCTTGCGAGACTGAGGTATTCAGTATAGGACGGCCTGCGCACATTACAAGAAAAGAAATCTTGTTCCAGATCAGCGTTTTTTTGCCTCCAGTACCTTCCATACCGTGAAAATGACAGCCTGTCGCACGCCGCTGGCGGCCAGCCGGGCGCGCCTCTACAGTGTGACCATGCAACACCCCATCCCCCACACAGCGAGGCTTATCATGAAAAAATTGCTCACCTTCGTCCTCATCGTCATGCTCGCCTGCCTGTTCCTCGACAAGGTCGGCGGCAGCGACATGCACATGCAGTTCAACGGCGACGATGTCGACGGACCGCTGGAGTGGCTGTTCGGCCTGGTGTTTGCCGGCGGCGGCTTGCTGATCGCCGCCATGGCGCTGCTGTGCGCCGCCGTCGTGACGGGCGTGGCGCTGGCCGGCGTGGGCGTGGTGCTGATCGCCGTGGTGGCCTTGTGCGTGGTGCTGGCCCTGGCGCTGAGCACGCCCGTGCTGCTGCCGCTGCTGATCCCCGTCGCCATCGTCTGGCTGATCGTCAGCCGCAACCGCAAGCAGGCGCAAGCGCGTCAGCAGGGCCTGTAATCACTGCGCCATGAACTTGCTGAGCACGCCGTCGCTGCCGCCGCCATTCTGTTCGATGCGGTTGCGGCCGCCCCGCTTGGCCCGGTACAGCGCTTCGTCGGCGCGCCCCAGCACGGCGTCGCAATCGGCATCGGTACCGGCCATGGCGGCCATGCCGATGCTCACCGTGAGCGTGATCAGGATGCCGCCGTCGGTGGTCAGCGAACTTTCCGCCACGCGCCGGCGCAGCCGTTCGGCAAACACGGCGGCCGCCGCCAGGTCGGTACCGGGCAGCAGGATGGCGAATTCCTCGCCGCCCACGCGGCCCGGCACGTCGACCTTGCGCAGCGCCTGGCACATCAGCGCACCCAGGTGGCGCAGCACGGTATCGCCCACCGCGTGGCCATACTCGTCGTTGACGCGCTTGAAGTGATCGATGTCGAGCATCAGCACGCTGGCGCAGCTGGCCAGCTCGCGCTGCAGGCGGGCATGCTCGTTTGCCAGCGCCGCCATGAAGTGGCGCCGGTTCGGCAAGCCCGTTAAAAAATCCGTGGTGGCCAGCTGCAGCAGTTCCGCATTCATGCGCTTGCGTTCGGTGATATCGAGCGAGGACACCATGACAAAGTCCAGGCTGTCCGCATGGCCGGGCATCACCAGCAAGCTCAATTCATTCTGCCGCGCCGCGCCATCGAGACGCACGAAGCTGCTTTCGCATTCGTACAGGTGGGCGCCGCCCGCCAGCGCCAGCAGCGCCTCGCCGAAACGGGGCAAGGCGCTGTCGTCGAAGTTCTGCGCCAGGCCCAGCGCGCCACGGCGCTGGTCTTCCTCGTTGGCGCGCACCTGCGCCAGCGCGGCGCCGTTGGCGTCGATGATGCGCACCAGCCCCGCCAGCCGCTGCAGCGCGTCCGGATGCGCCTGGAAGTGGGCACCCAGGTCGCGCACGCCAGCTTCTTCCAGCGCATCGAGCGCGGCGCGCACGGCCGACCAGTCCTGTTCCCACAGGGCCACGGGCGCATGGTCGTACAGGCTGCGGAAACGCGCTTCGCCGGCGCGCAGGGCCAGCGCCACCTGCGCCTGTTCAATGGCCATGCCGGCCAGGTGCGCCGCCTCGCCCAGCCGCGCCAGATGCGCCGCGCCCGGCAGCATGGGCTGGCGGTGATACGCCATCAGGACGCCCAGCAGCTTGCCGGAACCGCCACGCACGGGCTCGGCCCAGCACGATTGCAGCTGGGCCCGCCACGCCAGTTCCATCGCCTCTTGCCCATCGGCAGCGGCATGCAGGTCGCCCACGATCACGCGCTGGCCTTCGCGCAGGGCCTGCACGGCGATGCCATGCACGCCCTGCAGGGTGCCAAGGTCATGGCCATGGCTGGACAGGTTGAAAAACGCGGGCAGGCTGGGTGCCGCGCCCAGCACCAGGCGGTGGCGGCTTTCATCGAGCAGCAAGATGCTGCACAGCATGGCAGGATGGTCCGCCTGCACGCTGAGCACCACGCTTTCCAGCACCCGTTCCAGCGGCGCGCCCGTGGCCAGCATTTCCAGCACCTGGCGCCGCGTGTGCTCGCGCCGCTCCATCTGGCTGCGCTCGCTGATATCGCGGAAAGTCCACAGGCGCGCCTGCTCGTTGCCTAGCTGCATGCTGCGCACATATTGCTCGACCACCCGCCCATCGCGCAGGTGCAGCACGTCGCGCCGCTCGCGGTGGCCGTGCGGCGCATGAGTACGTGCTCCCAAGAAAGGCGCCGCCTGCTCCAGCTGGCTTTCCACATGGCGCACCAGTGCCGCGCCATCGGCTTGCCAGTCGAGCGCATCGGGCACTTGCCACAAGTCGCGGAAACGCCGGTTCGACGTGAAGATGCGGCCATCGATGTTGTCGACCAGGATACCGTCGATGGTCGAATCGAGAATGCTGCGCAGCATGGCCTGGCTGCGCTGCGCCGCCTCGGCCATCGCCAGCACGCTCGCCTGCCCCTGCTCCAGCTGGCCCGTCAGCTCGCTCGAACGGACCAATGCCGCCTGGGCGCGGGCGCGGCCCGCCGCCAGCAGCCACGCCGCCAGCGCCAGCGCCAGGCTGACCAGCACGCCGGTCCAGGCCACCAGGCGGGGCCGCGCCAGCAGTTCGCCATCGAAGCCCGGCATGGCGCGCACGCGCACGGTCCAGGCACGGCCGGCAATGCTGATCGCCTGCCGCGCAACGAGGGTGGCCGACGCCCCGGCCGACAGCACGCCCGGCAAGCTGTCAAACATCAGGGCCGCATCAGCCAGTTGCTCGCCATCATAGATTTCCAGGTCCAGCTGGCGCGACGCCTCGCCGCCCACGCCCGCCATCAGGTCGGCCATGCGGAACGGCGCAAACACCCAGGCGCGCAGCGCGGCGCGCCGCTGCTCCACGCTGGCATGCGGCAAGCTGTTGTCGTACACGGGCAGCACGACCAGGAAGCCATGCGCCTGGTCGTTGCCGCTATCCTGCACCAGCTGGATCTTGCCCGTCATGGCGGCCTGGCCCGTGTCGCGCGCCTGCTCGAGCGCGGCGCGGCGCACGGGCTCGGACCAGATGTCATAGCCGAAGGCCAGCAAGTTGCTCTCGCTTAAGGGCTCCAGGTAGGTGATCGGTGCGTGCCAGGCGCGCTGGCCGTGCGGGCGCACGGCATAGCCGGCATAGCCTTCCGCGCGCACGCTCGCTTCGTGCCGTGCCAGCCCGGCACCGGGCAACAGCGGCAGGTAGCCGATGCCGTGGATGCCGGGAAAGTGGCGGTCCACCTGCTGCACCGCCAGATAGGCATGGAATTCGCGGCGCGTGACTTCCCGCGAACTGGCATACAGTCCCTGCACCCCGTGCAGCACCTGGATGTAGGTCTGCATGCGGCCGCCGATGTTGTTCACCAGTTCGCGCACGCGGAAATCGAAATCGGCCTGTACCTGCTGTTCGCTGGCGTCGTGGGCATTGCGCCAGGCGCCATACGTCAGCCCCAGGCACAGCGCCAGCACCAGCACGGCCAACACGTGCGGTCCCACCCAGTGCGGCACTGGCCGGGCAAACCACGACGAAGACGCGCGTGTAGGCATGGCAGGCGGAAAGCAGAACGGAGATCAAACCGCTTCACGGCCAGCAACGTGGCTGGCAGCGGGCTGCACGACTACCATCGGTAGCCGATGAGAATGATAGTACGTTACAGCGGGCGCCCTTGCAATGCTGAATGTTGTATTAAAAAGACCACAAATTTCGCACATGCAATGATGCGTACTCCAGGAAAATTCGATGCCGTGACAACCATCCGCCCCCCGCTGGTATGATCGCCCCGCAATCCATCACCAGGGAGACTTATTTGCAGCAGGACGGCTGGCAGGGAAGCTTGTGGCTGGCGCCGGACTTTGCCATCTTGCATGGCGCAGTGGGCGCCACGGCCAGCCACGCCCATTACGCGCACCAGCTGATGCTGAGCACGGGCGCGCCTTTCACGGCAGAGCTCGACGGCATCGTCCACACGGCGCAGCACTTGCTGATCGACAGCCTGCGCCCGCACGCCATCCTGAGCGCGCCGGCGCCCATGCTGACCATCTATGCGGAACCGCAACGGCTGGGCGGACCGGCCCTGCTGGCGGCGGCCGGCAGCGCAGGCGCACCCAGCCTCGATCGCCTGGCCGCCGCGCTGCAAGCCCAGCCGCGCGAACACTTGCCCGATCCCCGCTTGCTGCGGGCACTGGACAAGGTAGACGCCCTGCTGTCGGCAAGGTCAGCGCGGCCGCCGTGGCCGACGCGGCCCACCTGTCGCTGAGCCAGCTGGAACGCCTGTTCAGCGCCCAGCTGGGCTTGCCCGTGCGGCGCCTGGTGCTGTGGCGCCGTTTGCGCCTGGCCATCCGCTTCATCTTGCTCGGCAGCACCCTGACGGATGCGGCCCACGGCGCCGGCTTTGCCGATGCCGCGCATTTTTCGCGCACCATGCGCAGCCTGTTCGGCGTGCGCGCCGACCGCAGCCTGCGCCAGCTCCACGTCACACTGATCGATTGAGAGGCGCGCGCAAGCCTTCCGGCAACTCGGGCGCGCGCACGCCCTCTTCCGCGCGGAACGGTTCGCGCAGCTGCGCGCCGTATGCGACGGGATAATCGGGACGGCTGCCGATGCCCAGGTCCTCGCCCCGCATGCGGTAATCCGGCGCATCGAAACGCGTGCCCAGCATCCGGTCCCAGCAGGTAAAGAACAGGCCGAAATTGACGTCGCCCGCCGTGCCGTACTTCATGTGGTGGAAACGGTGCAGGGGCGCCCAGGCAAACACGTGGCGCAATGGCCCCATGCGCATGTCGACGTTCGCGTGCTGCAGCAGCAATTGCACCGCCACGGCAAACGCCAGCACGGCCATGACGGGCTCCGGGATGCCGAGCAACAACAAGGGCAGCATGCCGCCCGCCGCTTCCAGCAGCAGGTGCAGCGGATGCTTCATCCAGCCATTGAAACCATACAGACGCGTCACGCTGTGGTGCACGGCATGCAGTTTCCACAGAAAATAAGAGCGGTGACTCAGGTAGTGCACCAGGGTAATGCCGCAATCGGCGATGACGATGGCCAGCAGCAACTGCCCCCAGAACGGCAGCTGGATTGGCCAGAACGGCCCCAGCGCCAGATGTCCGGCCAGCAGGGGAAAGGCCGCCAGCCCCAGCAGGTACAGCGCTTCATTGACGAGCGCGTGCAGCACGTCGCGCCAGCCGTCGCCATGCCCGTCGTTCCACGCCAGGTCGTAGGGAAGATAACGTTCGGCAAGAAAAGAAGCCAGCAGGGCCAGCAGCAACAGCGGCGGCAAGGCCCAGAGGGAATGGTGGCGAACCGCAATTAACCAGGCGGCAGCGCCGATGAAGCCGGCCCAGAAGACGGGGCCGTACAGCGCGGCAAAGAGGGATTTCATGGCAAGGCTCTCCTGTGGCAAAAACCACAGCATGGCCCTGGACACCGCCGCGCCGCTTGAAGAAACGGCGCAAACTGCCTGTTTGACAGCCGGCTTCGTCGCCTATTTTGCAGCCAGTTGCGCAGCCTTGCGTGCCGCGTATTGCTGGTAGCCATTCGCGCGCAGGGCGCAGGCGGGGCAGGTGCCGCAGCCATAGCCCCAGTCATGCAGCTGGCCCCGTTCGCCCAGGTAGCACGTGTGCGTGCCGCTGCGGATCAGGTCGACGAGCGGCTGGCCGCCCAGGTCTTCCGCCAGGTCCCAGCTTTGCGCCTTGTCCAGCCACATCAGCGGCGTTTCCAGCTTCAGGCGCGTATCCATGCCCAGGTTCAGGGCCACTTGCAGCGCCTTCATCGTGTCGTCGCGGCAATCCGGGTAGCCGGAGAAATCCGTCTCGCACATGCCGCCCACGAGCACCGTCAAGCCGCGCCGGTAGGCCACGGTGGCAGCCACCGTCATGAACAGCAAGTTGCGCCCTGGAACAAACGTGTTCGGCAAGCCGTTTTCCTGCATGACGATCTCGACGTTCTGCGTCATGGCCGTATCGGAGATGGCGGAAATCAGGGACAGGTCGATCATATGATCCTGGCCCAGGCGGCTGTCCCACTCGGGCGACTGCCGGCGCATCTGTTCCAGCACGCCAGGACGCACGGTCAGTTCGATCGCATGGCGCTGTCCATAGTCAAAACCGATAGTTTCCACGCGGCTATAGTGTTTCAAGGCCCAGGCCAGGCAGGTGGTGGAATCTTGTCCACCGCTAAAGAGCACCAGTGCGGAGTCCGTTGCTAGCATAATTTCTTTCTTTTCAGTTTGATTCTGTTCCGAGTGCGGGGGGAAACGCGATGCCCCCCGCAAAAAATACTTATTCGTCCGCCATCAGTTTACCTATTCCGGTAACATGCAGTCAGCATTTACTCATCTGGAGCACCATGTTTTCTGCACGACCCATACGGCACACAGCTGCCGGCAAGGCGATACGACCACGAATTTTGGCACAAGTAGTGGCAAAAGCAATGGGTCAACTGACACTGGCTGCCGCCGGCAGTGTCATCTTGCTGTTCCCCATCGCCCAGGCCGCCGCGCAGGAGGGGGCGCAAGAGAGCACGCAAGACGCGCCGGCAGACAACGCCGCCACGGAGGCGGCACCCGCCCCGCTGCAGTACGACGTCAAGGTCAATGCGCCGGGCGACCTCGATGAGTTGCTGGAAAAAAACCTGGACCTGGAACGCTTCCGCGGCAACCCGCGCATGGACCGCGAGCAATTGCAGCGCCTCGTGCGCGATACGCCGGAGCAAGCCAAGAACCTCGTCGCCACGGCCGGCTACTATACGCCCGTCGTCACGGTGCGCGTCGATACGACGGGCGCCAAACCCCTCGTCATCGTCGACCTCGAGCCGGGCGAACCGGTGACCATCGACAAGGTCGAACTGGAATTGCGGGGCTTCGATCCCACGCCGCCGCTGGCCGCGTCCGAACCGTATGACACGGAAGCGCTCAAGCGCAGCTGGTCGCTGAAGACGGGCAGCGTATTCCGCCAGGCCGACTGGGAATCGGCCAAGCGCGCGCTGCTGCGCGAAGTGGTGCAGACGCGCTACCCGCGCGCCCAGCTGGTCGATACGCAAGCCGTGGTCGATCCGGAAACGCACAAGGTCTCGCTGCTGGTGGTGCTCGACAGCGGCCCCGAGCTGCGTTTCGGCGAGCTGCGCATCGAAGGTCTGAAGCGCTACGATGAAAGCATCATCCGCAACCTCGACAAGATCCGTCCGGGCGACTACTACAGCGAATCGGCGCTGCAATCGTTGCAGGCGCGCCTGCAGGATACAGGCTACTTTGCCAACGTGGAAGTGAGCGCCGACATGAGCAGCATCCTCAACGAGCAGATCGAGGCCGGCCAGGAAAGCCAGGCGGCCGAGGCCGAGGGCGCTGCCCCCGTGGCCAAGCCCGTCAACCGGGGCCCCGCGCCGCAGCTGCCGCTGGTCGTGCGCGTGACGGAAAACAAGCAGCAGAACGTCAGCGCCGGTCTCGGTTTCAGTACGAACACGGGGAATCGCGCCCAGCTCAACTATGACAACCTGAATGTGTGGGGCACGCGCTTCAAGAGCGCCCTCACCATGGAAACGAAGAAACAGGCGGCGCACGCCAATTTTTACTTTCCCACGACCGAGCGCGGCTACAACGACAGCGCGGGCGCCTCGTTCGAACGCAGCGACATTTCCAACGAAATCACGGCCGTCACCACCATCTCGGCCAAGCGCAACTGGGGCGGCACCAACCTCGAGCGCAGCCTGACATTCGAGTTCCTCAGCGAAGACAAGACCGTCGTGGGCCTGGAACAGACGCGCAGCAAGAGCTTGCCGCTGACCTATGCCATCACCAAGCGCAGCCTCGACAGCCTGCTGTTCCCCACCAAGGGCTATGTCATCAATGCCCAGGTGGGCGGCGCCCTGCTGCCCGTGCTGACGGACGAGCGCTTCGTGCGCGTGGCCGGCAAGGCCGTGTATTACCGTCCGCTGGGCGAAAAAGGCGAATTGATCGTGCGCGGCGAAATGGGCGCGCTGGGCTCGAAGGAAAAACGGGGCGTGCCGGCCGTCTACCTGTTCCGCGCGGGCGGCGACCAGTCGGTGCGCGGCTATGGCTACCAGGAGCTGGGCGTGAAGGAAGGCGACGCCACCATCGGCGGGCGCTACATGCTCACCGGCAGCGCCGAATACCAGTACTGGTTCAAGCCGAAATGGGCGATTGCCGCCTTCTATGACGCCGGCAACGCGGCCGACACCGTCAAGGCAGCCATGACGCCGAAATCGGGCTACGGCCTGGGCGGGCGCTACAAGAGCCCCGTCGGCCCCATCAATGTCGACGTGGCGTATGGCCACGCCGTCCACAAATACCGTTTGCACTTCTCTCTGGGATTCACTTTCTGATGTCCGACACTATTACCGAATCCCCCCGCGCCGCCGCGCCGCCACCGGCGCCGCCGGCGAAGAAACCGCGTCGCTGGCTACGCTACCTGCTGATCGCCGCCGCCAGCCTGGCCGTGCTGCTGGGCGCCGCCTTCTGGTTCCTGGGCCGCGAATCGACCTTGCAGATGCTGGTGCAAAAAGTGGCCAGCGCCAGCGGCGGCGAAATTGCCGTGTCGGGCGTCTCCGGCTCGCTGTACAACCGCATGCACCTGGGCCACGTCAGCTACCGCAGCAAGACGCAGCACATCACGGCCGACAACATCGACATCAACTGGTCGCCGTTCCAGTTCTTTTCGGAAGGCATCGCCATCAGCGAACTGCACGTGGCCAGCCTGTCCGTGGAAAGCACGGCGCCGTCCGAGGAACCGTCGACGCTGCCGGCCAGCCTGGCTTCGCCCTTTAAAATCGGCATCAGCGACGCGCGCCTGGACAAGGTCACCCTCGTCAGCGCGGGCGGCAACACGGTGTTTGAAAAGATCCATTTCACTGTGTCGGGCGACAAGGCGCAATGGCAGCTGGAAGACGCCTCGGCGCTGACGCCGTTCGGCCAGGCCACGGCCAGCGCGACGATTGCCGCCACGCAACCGTTCAAGCTGAACGGCAAGGCGAGCCTGACGCAGCTCCATGCCGCCGCCGGCGAAAAACCGGCCGCCCTGCATCTGCAGCTGGGCGGCGACTTGAACGTGCTGAACGTCACGGCCAAGGGCAGCGCGGGCGCGGCCACGGCCGACGCCCAGCTGGCGCTGGCGCCGTTCGACCCCGTCATCATCCTGCGCTCGGCCAGCATCCGTGGCCGCAACATCAATCCCGGCAAGTTCGATGCGACCCTGCCGCAGGCGGACCTGAGCCTGGAACTCGATGCCGCCATCGATACGCGCCCAGGCGCGCAAAGCGTGTCGGGCAAGCTGGCCATCCTCAACCACGCCACGCCGGGCCCCATCGACCAGCAAAAGCTGCCGCTGCGCCAGTTCGAGGCGCGCCTGGGCGGCACCCTGACGGCCACGACCCTGGAATCGGCCATCATCGATTTCGGCAACGCGGGCAAGTTCACGGGCAGCGGCAAGCTGAACCGCGATGCCGCCGATGGCCCCATCGGCAATGCGCAGCTGACCTTGCACACGGACAAGATCGACCTGCAGCACATCTACAGCAGCATCAACAGCACGAAGATCGTGGGCGACATCGTGCTCGACAGCGATGGCAAGACGCAGACCCTGCGCGCAAAACTGGGCGAAGCCAAGCTGCGCCTGGACGTGGAAGCCACCCTGGCCGATTCCCTGGTGCAACTGCGCAAGGCCACTTTGCAAGCGGGCAAAAGCAACGTGAATGCGACAGGCCAGATCAGCCTGAAGGACGTCCAGGAATTCAAGGCCGTGGCCAACGTCAGCCGATTGAACCCGGCCGACTTCGGCGCCTTCCCCGTGGCCGACCTGAACGTCGACGTGCGCGCCAACGGTCATGTGGC
Source organism: Janthinobacterium sp. FT14W (assembly GCF_009208755.1). Lineage (NCBI taxonomy): Bacteria > Pseudomonadati > Pseudomonadota > Betaproteobacteria > Burkholderiales > Oxalobacteraceae > Janthinobacterium > Janthinobacterium sp. FT14W. The sequence goes on from NZ_WFLL01000015.1 coordinate 106,472, forward strand.
GCCCCAATGGCTGGCGAATGCGGACTTCACCGTGCGTCCCAGCAAGCTGCTCGACCAGCCCCTGTCCGGCAAGGGCAAGCTGACGGCCGACGCGGCCCATTTCAGCGGCATCGACGTGCAACTGGCGCTGGGCAAGAACAACGTGACGGCCAAGGGCAACTTTGGCGGCGCCGGCGAAAAGCTGAACTGGAACGTCGATGCACGCCAGCTTTCGGCCCTGCAAGCCGACTTGCTGGGCGCCGTGCAGGCCAGCGGCGTGGTGCAGGGCACCCTGCAGCAGCCGCGCACCACCTTCGTGGCCGATGCCCAAGGACTGGGCTTGACCAGCGGCAAGCGCCCCGCGCCCGACAGCGCCATCCACGCCAGCGGCGAGGTGGGCTTGACGGGACCGAAGCAGCAAGCGGACCTGAAAGTGACGGGGTCCCTGCAAAAGATCAACCCGGCCGCCTTCGGTGCAGCACTGCCCAACGGCAACGTGAATGCGGACTTCAACGGCAGCGGCCGCCTGACGAGCGACTGGCAAGTGGCCCTGAACCTGGCCCTGCGCGAATCGACCCTGCAAAACGCGCCGCTGGCCGGCTACGCCAAACTGTCGGCCAACGCGAAACGGGTCGACAGCGTGGATACGGAACTGCGCCTGGGACCGAACAGCCTGCTGGCCAAGGGCGCGCTGGGCGGCGCCACGGACAAGCTGGCGTGGAAGCTCGATGCGCCGCAACTGTCGGCCCTGGGGCCCCGCTTTGCCGGCGTGCTGCAAGCGTCCGGTTCCGTCAGCGGCAAGATGGACGCGCCGGCCGCGCAACTGACGCTCGATGGCAGGGATTTGACCTTCTTTGGCGACCAGCAATTGAAATCCATCAAGGGCAGCGCCAGCGTGGGCGCCGGCCAGGGCGCGCTCGACCCCATGGTCAGCAGCCTCGACATCGCAGGCTACAGCACGCCCACCTTCAAGCTGGCCAGCGCCCACCTGGGCACGACGGGCACGCGCGGCAGCCATACGGTGAGCCTGGCGGCGCGCAATGACGATTTCGATGCCACCGTGCAAATCCGCGGCAGCCAAAGCGGCGCCAGCTGGACGGGCAGCATCGACAGCCTGCAAAACAAGGGCCGCTATGCGCTCGTGCTGCAAGCGCCCGTGCCCGTCAAAGTGGCCGGTCCTGCCGGCAGCGGCGTGGCGGGCCTGGGCCAGCCGGAGCAGATCAGCGTGGGCAATACCGTCATCAAATTGCCAGCAGGCAGCATCACCATGCAAAGCCTGGCCAAGAACGGCCCCCGCTGGACCAGTTCCGGCCAGGCGGCCGGCGTGGCCCTGACGTATCTGGCGCAAGTGATTCCCTCGCTGCAAGCCAATGCGCGCAGCGACCTGACCCTGGGCGCGCAATGGTCGCTCGACATGCAGGTGCCGACGGCGCAACAGAAAGATCCGTCCCTGGCAGGCATGCTGCACATCTACCGCGAAAAAGGCGACGTGACGGTGGGCGTGGAGCAGCCGCTGGCCCTGGGTCTGCGCACCCTCGACGCCCGCGTGGATGTTGCCAACCAGCAGCTGCACCTGGCCGTGAAACTGGACGGCGCGCGCGCGGGCCAGAGCGATATCCATGCCACCGTGCAAATGCTGGGCGGACGCATCAGCAACGACAGCGCCCTCTCCCTGACGGGCACCACCAGCATCGATTCGCTGTCCTGGCTGGCGCCGCTGACGGGCCAGCCGGGCCTGGAGCTGGGCGGCGCCCTGAAAGTGGCCCTGTCCGGCAGCGGCACCATCGGCGCGCCGCAATTGAATGGCGACATCAACGGCAGCAAGCTGCTGGTGAACTGGGCCGACCAGGGCTTGAAATTGCGCAATGGCGTGCTGCAAGCCAAGCTGGCCGGCGATCAATTGCAACTGCAGCGCCTGAGCTTTGACGGCGGCGACGGCAAGGTGCAGGCAGACGGCTGGGTACGCTTTGCGAATGGCGAAGCGAGCCTGGAACTGAAACTGATGGCCGACCGCCTGCAGGCGCTGTCGCGTCCCGACCGCACCCTGGTCCTGTCGGGCAACAGCACCCTGGTGCGCAACGACAAGCGCTTCAGCTTTGAGGGCAAGTTCAAGGCCAACCGCGCGCTGATCGAACTGGCGCCGCAAGACACGCCCACGCAAAGCAGCGACGTGGTGGTGCTGGGCAAGGAAGTCAAGGGCAGCAAGGAAGCGCCTTCGCTGCCCCTGAATATCGACCTGGAATTTGACCTGGGCAATGCCTTCCACCTGCGCGGCATGGGTCTCGACGCCGACCTGGCGGGCAATGTGCGCGCCCGCGTCATCAACCGCGCCGCGCCGCGCGTGACGGGCAGCATCAAGGTCGTCACCGGCCAGTACGCCGCGTATGGACAGAAGCTGTCGATCGAACGGGGCTTGATCGCCTTCACGGGCGCCTACGACAATCCGTCCCTGAACATCCTGGCCGTGCGCAAGCGCCCCGAAGGCGAAGCCTTGTCGGAAACAAATGTGGAAGCGGGTGTGGAAGTGCGCGGCACGGCGCAGGCGCCGACGGCCAAGCTGGTCTCCACGCCCAGCGTGTCGGACAGCGACAAGCTGGCCTGGCTGATCCTGGGCCACGGCGCGGAAACGGCGGCCGGCGATGAAATGGCCCTGCTGACGACGGCCGCAGGCGCCCTGTTCGGCGGCTCCGGCGGCGGCTTGCAAGGCAAGCTGGCCAATTCGCTGGGTCTCGATGAAGTGGGCCTGTCGCAGGCGCAAGGGCTGGAAAGCACGGTCGTCACCGTCGGCAAGCGCCTGTCCTCGCGCGCCTACCTGACGTTCGAGCAAGGCACGAGCACGGCGACGAGCCTGGTCAAGCTGCGTTACAAGCTGAACCGCCGCATCACCCTGCAGTTCCAGACGGGCACGAACAATGCGCTCGACGTGCTGTATACATGGGCGTTCGATTAGATTGAGCGTAGGTCGGATTAGCGGCGCAGCCGCGTAATCCGACACTACCAGAAACAACAAAGGGCGCCTCGGCGCCCTTTTTCTTTGATCTGCCGCACAGGCAAACTTACTCGGCCACGTCGAGTCCCCGCTCGATCATGCCTTCGACATATGCGCGCAGGTATTGTTCCAGCGCGGGGCCGGACAGCACGTTGGCCGTCAGCGCGCCGTGCGGCGAGCCTTTCAGCACGCCGTCGTGGTACACGCGCGCAATCCAGGCCACGTCCGTGCCCTGGGTGTAATCGAGTTCATAGTCGAACGTTTCACCGCTGACCTTGCGTGTGTAGACTTCCTTGACAATTGCCATCTAAAACAGCCTTTCTTGACGAGATTAACTGGGATGCGGGTGCGGCACGGGATCGTCCTGCGGCACCGGATGCACGGGCCCCGGATGGTGCCTGGGCGCTTCTTGCGGCTCCGGCGCCGGCAGCGGTTCATCGACAGGCGCCGGATCGGGCGCGCGGTGGGCATTGATGACTGACATGGCTGGCCTCCCTGCAGACAAAGAAAGACCATACCACGAGATGCCTGCCGCTGGTCCTTATTTGCCTGCCCGTTTGACGCCGGCGCCCGGCTACACGGCGTTTCATGCCGGTTTCTCCGGCCAGTGCTCGCGTGCCTGCGGCAACAATGACGGACGGCACCGCACTGCCCGTGGCGCCATGGCGCGACAGGGCATAGTGCTTTCTCGCCATGTAAATGTCAACAAGCAATTTTTCCCGTTTGACAAGCATCGCCGCCCGTCCCCATCTGGCTTACAATCGCTGTTTTACCCGTACCCGAATGCATACATGGAAACCACCACTCTCGCCCTGCTGTTACTGGTCCCGCTGCTGGTCTGGCGCATTTATTCGCGCCTGAAGAAACTGGTGGCGCGCCAGAAGTCGCAGTTGTGGCGGCACTGGACGGTGGCGATCGCGTTTCCCGCCCTGCTGCTGTTCCTGGCGACGACGACGAAATTCGACATCCTGCCCCTGTCCAGCCTGGGCGCGGCCGCGCTGGCCGGCGGCTGGCTGGGCGTGCTGGGCCTGAAGCTGACGCGCTTCGAGCAGGTCGGCAAGGACTTTTTCTTTACCCAGCACCGCTACCTGGGCCTGGCCATCACGATGCTGTTCATCGCGCGCCTGCTGTACCGCGGCATGGAAATCTACCTGAACACGCGCCTCGACGTGCCCGTGCCGCCGCCGCCATTCGGCCGGAGCCCGCTGACCATGGCAGCCTACGGCCTCGTCATCGGCTACTACACCGTCTACGCCTGGGGTCTGCTGCGCTGGCGCCAGCGCAACAAGCCGCTGCAGGCGCCCGAGTAATCCCGAGTAATCCCCCCTGCACGTCAATAGAACTGGCACAGGCCTACGCACGCCGTCGCCGACAGGGCCTGGCGTATCGTCGCCAGCGGCGGCGCCAGGATGGGATCGAGGTCCTTGTCGGCCTCCGCCAGGCTGGCCAGCAGGCGCTCGCGCAAGGGCGGCGGCATCAGTCCGACATTTGCCGTGGCGTGCTGCGCGGCCGCTTCCAGCATGCGCTTCTTTTGCGCCACGCTCCAGAACGGCACTTGCGCGAACTGCACCACGCCAGTGAAGACAACAGCCGTATTCTTGCTGAACGCCCGTGCGCGCAGACGCTCGGGCCCGCTCACCGCATCCGCCGGCTGGGCAGCGAATTCCTGCTCCATCAAGCCAATCAGGTGCGCATGGCAATGCATGCTGAAAGCAAAAAAAGTGCTCATTTCATCGCCGTAATTGGCCAGGTTCTGCGTCACTTGTTCCTTGCGCGCCTGCTGCAACTGGGCGCCTGACAGCGGCAACGGCCATTCCAGGCCAAACGCATAGTATGTTTTTCCCAAACGCATGGCTTTTTCGCACACGGCGACGCTCTGGTTCACGTCCTGCAGCGCGGCGACGGGCGCCTGGAACAGGCCTTGCGCATCGGTAATGTGGGCAAGCAAGGCAGCGACAGCAGGATCGCCCTGGCGCGGCAAACTGCTTTGTGGCGTGGCCTTGGCCATCATCGCTTCCAGGCGCGTACTCGCTTGCTGGAAATCGGTATAGCTGTCGGCCCAGGCAGCGGGCGCCACGAGGATGGAGGAAAGGCACAGCAGGCGGCCGATGCGGCGCAACGGCGTGGAAAGCGGCAGGGACATGAGAATGAGAAGGCGGAACGCACTATTGGATAATTGCCAATTATAGGAAAAATATATCCACAGCGCATTTAATTATGTTTTACATAATTATTTCCCGCGTGACGCTGGCGACGGCGCACATGCGCGCCGCCAGCGTTTACTGCGCTCAGACGCTCACGGCCGGATCTGCGGCGCCACGCCGTCGTTGGCGACCGTGCCTTCGACATTGCCGAAATACACGTCCAGATCCTGCTTGGGATGGAAGTTGCGCAGCTTGACTTGCAAGGTGGTGGGATTGATCTTGCTGAACGTGCCGGGGAAGCACAGGCTGACCAGCTCGTCCGGCTTGCCCTTGATCAAGTTCAAGGTAAAGTCTTCGATGCCATTCTTCCAGGTATTACCCGTCGTCAAAATGTACGAGACCCACACGGCATTGACGAAGCCGCTTTCGCCCTGCTTGGCGGCCAGGCGGTTCCACGTCTTGTAGAAGGCCTTGTCGCCGCAGTATTTCTTTTCAAACTCGTTGCCATCGCCCAGGTAGGACGCGCCCGGACCGGCCGCGACGAATGGCGCATATTGATGGCGCACGCGCACGACTTTGCCGGCGGGGAATTTCTGCTGCCACAGGTAGATGACTTTCACGGTCCAGGCCGGTACCCATTCCTCGTCGTACAGCTGGGCCAGCAAGCCTTCGCGGATCATGATCTTGCTCTGCGCAGCCGTCAGCGGCGCCACCTTCTTGTCGAACGGCGTATGCGACGGAAAATAGGCGATCTGCGCGTCCGACAAGCCCAGCTGATGCAAGCGGGCCGTCACGTCATTGCTGTCGAGCTTGGCGACAAACGTCGTCTGATACGCCTTGCGCTTGCCGTCCACCTCGACGGAAAACTGCTGCGGCTGGCCGTAATACGTGGGCGAGCCATGGTAGCCGGAAGAGTATTCGGGCAGGGGGAAGAAGATCGTCTCTTCCACATCCGCTTTCGACTCGTTGAGGAATTCATACTCGACCTTGATCAATTCCGCGCTCACGCTGAGCACTTCCTTTTTCATGGCCACGGCATCGGTCTTGCCGAACAGGATGCCGCCCGCGCTGACCGAGCCGATGCCGTCGTTGGCCATGGCTGGCGCCGAACACGCGAGCGCCAGCACGGCTGCAGCCAGCACGGTATGCACGCGCATCACGCGGCCTTGCCCGGTGCGGGGTCGATACGCCGCTGCAGCACGAAGATCGGTTGCGCCCATTGGGTATCCTTTTTCTTCTTGCTGGTAATCAAGGTCAGTTCCGATGGATCGTAGACATCCGTGTTGTGCGTCAACGGCGTCGTCATCAGGTACTGCGCTTCCGTGTTTTTCAGGAACTCGCCGACCAATTGGATATTGCGGATGTCGAGGTGGGCAAACGGTTCATCGATGAAGACGAAGCCGCCGGAACCGTCTTCCGATTTCAGCAAGCCGATCAGCAGCACCAGCGACTTCATCACCTGCTGGCCGCCCGACGCTTCGCCATCGTTCATGCCGATGACGCCCTTGCCGTCGAACTTGAAGCGCACGTGCAAGCCCGCCTGCGACAGCTGCACGTCGTCGTTTTCCAGGCGCACGGGGTCGGCATGCACTTCGATGCCGGCCAGTTCGCCCAGCTCCTTGATGTTCTTGCTGTAGGTCTTGATGGTGTAGCGCAAGCGTTCCATGTAGGCGCCGCGGGCATTGCCCGTCGCTTCGATGGCGCGGTTGTTCTGGTAGCGGCGCTCGTCCGTTTCCGACTGGCGGCCATGCAACTGGTCCGACAGGCGGTGGTGCTGGTCGATGACGGTGGCGTCCAGTTCCCAGTCGTCGCGCGCCAGGCTGCTTTGCAGGCTGGCCACGCGCAAGTCGACCTGGTGCGCATTCTGGTGTTCGGCCACGAGCGCCGCGCGGCGCGCGGGACGGCGCCAGCTTTTCGGCAAGTGGCGCCACGCATGGCGCAGGGCCAGCAAGGCGCGCGCGTGCTCGGCGCGCTGCTCGATCTGCTTCTTGTAGCCCAGGCGCGAACCCGCTTCCGCTTCGGACAGGGCCAGGCGCGCGTTCTGCCACACCGTATCGGCGCGCGTGCGCGCCACGGTGGCGTTCTTCGTCAGGTTCTGCAGCTCGCCCAGGCGGCCGCCCACTTCCAGGCGCTCTTCCTTCAGCGGCTTCGAATTGCGCAGCGCTTCGGCAAATTCTTCCTGGCGCGCACTGAGTTCCTTGGCCGCGTCGACGCCGGCGATGCGCGCTTTCAAGGCGCCCACTTCGGCCGCCAGTTTCGAGATCGCCAGGGTCAGGGTATCTTCCTGTCCTTCCAGGCCCGGCAGCGAGCGCAGCAGCGCTTCCAGGCGGCCGCTGCGGCCGGCCTGGCCGAAGCGGTAGCGCGACGCTTCCACGAACAGGGAGCGCCCGCCGCGGCGTTCGCGGTGGTAGGCCTCGGGCGTGATCCATTCCTCATGGTTGCCCAGCTTGAAACCGGCCTCGACGGAGTCGACCCTGGCAATGCGCGACAGCTGCTCGATCAGCCAGCTGGGCACGGGTGCGGAAAATTTCACCACCGCCAGCAGGCTCTCGTCCTTGGCCACGGGCGCCGTGACCAGGTCGGGCACGATGAAGTGGCGATAGCGCTCCTTCTCGGCCAAACGGTAGGCGGCAGCCGCATCCTTGGCCTTGTCCAGCAGCACCACCGAAGCGTAACCGCCCAGCACGCCTTCGACGGCGCCCTGCCAGCGGCTGTCCGTCACTTCGACGATATCGGACAGCATGGCGTGGCCGATGCCCGCGTCGCGCAGCGCGCGGCGCATGCCGCGCACATTGTCCGGCTCAGGCATGGCCGTCTTGCCTTGCAGCGCGGCAATCGTCGCCTGCTCGCCCGCAATGCGCGCCGACAGGGCGTCGCGCTGCTGGCGCTGGCGCAGCAATTCCGCTTCCTTCTGTTCCAGCTGGGCCGCCACTTCGGCGATGTCGCTGCCCGAATCGGCCGCCAGCTTGTGCAAGCGGTCTTTCTGCTCGAGCAGGCTGTCCAGCGGTTTGAGCTTGCTGTTGATCAGGCTCAAACGGCTCTGCAAGCCGATCGATTCCTGTTCCAGCAAGGTTTCATTCATCTGCGCGTCGGACAGGGCTTTCGCCTGCGCGGCCAGCGCATTGCGTTTATCCATCAGCTGCTGGTCCGCCTGCGCCATCGGTTTGCGCGCATCGCGCAATTGGCGGCTGGCCGCGGCGGCCTTTTCGCGCGCCTCGTGGTACTGCAGGCTGGGCAGCACTTCTTCCAGCAGGTTGCGGCGCTCTTTGTGCAGGCCTTCCCACTGGTGATAATTGGCCACGCGCAGGCGCAGGCCTTCCAGGTTGGTTTTCGACGCTTCGAGTTCCGTCTCGAAACGTTTCAGTTCCACTTCCGTGTCGCGCTGGTGGCGCTTGGCTTCGTCGTAGGCGTCCAGCACTTCCTTGTCGCCGAACACCTGGAACACCAGGTCGAGCAGCTGGCGCGGCGCGTATTCGCACAATTTGTCCGTCTCGCCCTGCTCCAGCGCCAGCACTTTCGACATGGCGGGCGACAGGCCCGCATTGGCCAGGCGCTTGCGGTAGTTTTCCACGCCCAGCCAGTCGTTGGCATCCGTGATGTCCTCGATCTGTACATTGCCCGGACGCATCAGATACTGGCGCTTCCAGTCGCCGCCGTTCTTCTGGATCTGGCAAAACAGGGTCACTTCATCGTCGCTGAAGAAGCCGGAACTGCGGAACGGACGGTTCGACAGCTGCTTGCCCACGTTCTTGTTGTCGACCACGGCGCGCAGCCAGGCCGTCTGCTGGCCCGAGTGGCGCGCATAGTGCTTGTAGGTGCGGCCCATCGAGCAGTCGAGGCCGAACAAGGTGCGCAAGGCGTCGAGCAAGGTGGTCTTGCCCGAGCCGTTCTGCCCCGCGATGGTGATGATCTTCGCGTCGAGCGGAATATTCTTGATGCGCTGCCAGTAATCCCAGTGCACCAGTTCAAGTGATTTGATATGAAACATGGGCGCTTTCAGTGAGGGAGGTCGGACGACGATACGTCGCCGGCATCGCCGGCGTCGGGCGAGTCGCCGATGTCGGCGGACAGGTCGTCCGCCAGGTCGGCGTCGAGCAGCGAATCGCCGCTGACGGCCACCAGGCGCGACGGCGCGCGCTTGAACACGTCGGCCAGGGCACCATTGATGATGCGCTCTTTCAACACGTCCGTGTCCATCATCAGGTCCAGCAGCGGACCTTCCAGGATAAAGTCGCCGCGCCGCTCGATGAAGCCCAGCTTGGCCAAGGTGCCCAGGTTCATGTCCATGCGCGTCTTCTTGCCCAGCTTGTCGCCGAAGTCCGACAGCAGCGCCTTGTAGGAAATGCCGATCGACGCATCTTCCGCGCGCGGCAGCGGTTTTTCCGTGCCAAACATATCGTTCTGGTCATCGTCCGCGTGCTGGTGCGTTTCCTGACGTTCGCGCTTGGGCAGGATGATCTGCGCCCACAGCACCACCAGCAAGGCCACGCCATCGCGGGCCAGGCCGAAATTATTGTTTTGCCACACGTCGCGCGCGCCGAAGATCTTCGGCTCGATGGTGCGCGTCAGGGCCAGCGTGACATGGTCGGCATACACGTTGTCGAGCAGTTTCAAGCCGCAGGCCAGCAGGCGCGCATCGATCTCGGCGCGGAACAGCTCGTCGGACAGCACGCGCTTGACGAGCTTGTCGTCGCGGCGCAGGGTTTGATGCGTGAGCAGGCGCGCAATCAGGATTTGGGAATCGTCATTCATCAAAGGTGGCGCCATCTAAATCAAGTGAAACATTCAGTGAAAGCGAGGCGATCGACATGGCCGCCACGTGGGGGTCGGTCAGCTGGACCATCTCGTCGGTCGGTGTAAAGGTAATCGGCAGGCGGGCCAGTTCGGCCGTCGAGCCTTGCAAGCTCGCTTCGGATACATCGCCCAGCAGCGGCAGCATCGAGGCGCGGTAGGACGCCACGGCAAAGCTGGCCGGCAGCAGCGAATCCTGCACGGGCACCGATTTCGGCCCTTCTTCGACTATGCTGGGGAAATTGCCCAGGCTGGCAAAGTTGGACAGGCGTTCGAGCAAATCATCGAGTTCGAGCTGCATGGCGGGTCCGTCGCTGATGGTGGTGGGCGCGTCCTCGCCGCTGGGCAGGCCCGTGTTGGTCACGCCTGCCGCCCGTTCGGACAGCAGTTCCGTTTCGGCCACGTCGATCATCTCGGCCGGCGTGGAGAACAGGGGTACGACGGGCTGGTCGATGGCGCCCTCGGCCAGGCTGGCCAGGTCCTCATGCAGCAGGAGCCAGCGCTTGATATCCGTGGTCGACAGGCCCGACTGCCCCAGGTGGACCCGCTGGCGCTCGATCTGGTTCAGCGCGCGCGAAAACATGCCTTGCATGTTCAGCAATTTGCTTTGCGCGCGGCCGATGGCTTGCGCCGCCTTGTGCGTGGCGCTGTCCGCGTTTTCATCGGACGTGATGGCCACGAGGATCTCGGACCCCTTCTCGACCCAGTCGCAGGCCATGTTCCACTTCGCTTGCGCCGTGCGCAGGCGGAATTCGGAACCGGAGGCGATGGCGTCGGAAAATTCCTCCGTCAAGTCCACCAGGCGGCCCAGCAAATGTTGCAATTGCTCCACCGACACGCCGCCCACGGCTTGCGCACCAGCCACCTGCGACAGCAGGAAACCCATTTCCGCCTCGTCTTCCGTCTGGCCCAGGCCCAGCAGGCTGTCGATGGCGGACAGCACATTGCGCGCCATGGGCGTGACGCGGTACACGCCCTGCTGCGCATCCCAGGCCAGCAACTGGTTCGAGCGCAGGCGCAGCAAGACCGTTTCCAGGCTTTCCGGCAACAGATACGCGAGTTTCGTGTTGATATCGGCGCGCGTATAGGCAGAGGTCGCCGCATCGGACGCCAGCTCGCGCAACACCAGCAGACGCACCAGCACGCCATCGAAACCGCCATGAAACAGGGCCGTAAACACTTGCAGCAAGGGCTGTGCCCGCTTCAAGTGAAAAACTTGCTCGATTTCATCGGCCGAAATATTGGGCTGGAAATGCGCCTGCAAGGAATCGTGATGCTCTTGCTCTGTCTGATTTGCATCCGTAGCCACGGCTGCACTTGCCATTATATCAATCATTCTTTTCCGGATGAGTGTTCAGCGGGCGGCGCAGCGGGCTAACGCAGCGCTGCGGGGCGGGGGCGTCAGTATATCAGTTCTGACATGCAATTTAGCGTGCGGGAGGGGGCAGTGCGGGCTGCCAAGTCCTTGAGTGTTGTATTGACGGAAACCCCAACGGCGCAGATGGCCGCTTCCCGCGGAAGCGGGATGCCCCCGCCGGGCGCATCCCCCCGCCGGGCCCGCACCCGGTTTCCGCATCCGGGCTGGTAATCTGACGCAAAAACACGTAGCAAGCACTTACTTCTTGACGATCTTCTGCAAGGTTTGCTCCACGTAATCGCCCCCGTCCGCATCGGCGAACGTCACCTTCACGGGATACCATTCCAGCGACGGCGCCAGCCACAGGTCCACTTGCTGGCCCTTCTTGTCCGGCGGCGGCGCCTTGACCAGGTGGATGGCGGCGACCTCCCCCATGCCCGTGGCTACCGGCTCTTCCTTGACGACCTTGAAGACCCAGGGCTCGGCATCGTGCGCGCCGGCGACAAAAAAGGCCCATTCCGAGCCGGGGACGAATTTCTCGGGCGCGGCGCGCGCCACGCTGGCCAGTTGCCAGACGGCGCTGTTGCGGTCCTGTTCGCCGCCTTTCAGCGGATACGTTTCATCGCCTTCGCCAAACACGATGGTCTTGCTGTCGCGCTTGAAGGTGGTCGTGACGGCATCCTTGCGGAAGCGCTTTTCCACGAATTGAAACGGCGCCAGGCCGTAGTCATCGACCGTGCCTTCGCTGCGCTGCTCGAGGATCTTGCCGAACAGGGCAGCCTTGGTTTCGGCCAGCAGCGCATACTTGCCGTCGCCCACGCGCCAGTTGCTGACCGATTCGCCCGACAAGCCGATGCCGCGCTGCCTGGCCTTGATCGAATAGACGAGGTCTGCCGATGGCGCCAGCTTGTACGGGCGCTTGATGACGGGATGCTCCACGGGCGCGTCGGCCATGGCGGGTGTCAGGGTGGCGGCCAGCACGCCGGCGGCCAGCAAGTGTTTCAAGGTGTTCAGAGTCATCATTTATTTTCCTGTAGCGTCATTGACGGTGATCTTGGTGACGGTTTGCGTGGTCAAAGCCCCGCTCGCCTCGGTATTGCGTATTTGTACCGGATACCACTGCATGGACGGCGCCAGCCAGATATCGAGCTGCGACGAATACGTGCCCGGTTTCGGCGGCCGGCGCAGGTGCCAGGTCACCAGGCGGCCCATTTGGGTGTCCAGTTCTTCCTCGCCCACCAGCTGGAAACGGAACACGGTCGCTTCCTTTTCCTCGCCGACGAGGATATCGATATTGCCCACCAGCTGGTTGACGTCGGCGCGGCCGATGGCGGCCAGCTGGAACGGCACGCTGGCCTTGTCTTGCGCCCCTTCCTGCCACGGCGCCGTGGCCGTCGTGGCGGAAAACGTGATGGCCTTGGCGTCGCGGTTGAAATGCGTGGCCGTTTGCGCGCGGCCCTTGCGTTTCTCCGTGGCCGTGACGGGCACGACGCCCGTGTCGTCGATCACGCCCTCGCTCGTCAGCACCAGCAGGTTGATGCGCGTGATCAGCATGCTCAAGCCCACTTCCAGCTTCAGCTGATACGTCGCGCCCCGGTTGTCCCACGCCATGGCGGCCACGCCCTGCCACCTGGTGCCGTCCGCATCGCGCCGGTCCACATGCAGGTCGAACCGGGCCGAGGTTGTTTAATGATACGGCGACCGCCGAGACCTACACCTTGTAGATCGCGCTTGCCCGACGCGACGCGCTTCCGATCTTGCCACGGCGGG
>NZ_WFLL01000160.1:0-275 GCF_009208755.1 Janthinobacterium sp. FT14W
CGCTCAAGGTCGTGTTTGAAAATCACACCCTGGGCGAACTGGCCAGCGGCATCGAACAGGCGCTGGAGCAGGATGCGTACGCCCGGCCAGTGGCAACGATCGCGGTGGCCGAGCGCGGCCAGATGACGCAGCTGCCGCTGAGCTACGCGCAGGAACGGCTGTGGTTTCTCGACCAGCTGGAACCTGGCGGAGCCAGCTACAACTGTCCCGGCGCGGTCACCCTGCAGGGGCAGTTCGACATCGACTTGCTGGAAGCGGCGTTCCGGCAGGTCATC
>NZ_WFLL01000161.1:0-274 GCF_009208755.1 Janthinobacterium sp. FT14W
TCAGGCTGGCGTGGCCCGCCGCCAGGTTCTGCCCGCTGGCCGTGATTCCTTGCGTGGTCGTCAGGGTCAGGTCGCCGCTGGCGCCCAGGCTGCCGTCGGCCTTGACACCGGCGCCCAGCAGGCTTTGCGTGCCGCTGTCGATGCGTGCCGCCGTGATGCGGTTATCGCCCTGCGCCACGATCACGCCCGTATTGCTCAAGGTGCCCGTGACCTGCAGGCGCTGATTGCCGGCCGCGTACAGGCTGCCGCTGTTGCCCACCACACCAGCCTGCGT
>NZ_WFLL01000162.1:0-269 GCF_009208755.1 Janthinobacterium sp. FT14W
CTAACCAGTACTAATTGCCCGTACGGCTTGTCCCTATAACCTTAGCAGGTACAGAGGATAAGACGGTACAACGTTGCGTGTGTGTTGATACCATTCATTACCCCGATCTTTGCTTCTTCCAGATTCATGGCCTTGTCGTCCTACAGGAGACAAACGCCAGTACAAGTTATGCCTGATGACCATAGCAAGTTGGTCCCACCCCTTCCCATCCCGAACAGGACCGTGAAACAACTTTGCGCCGATGATAGTGCTGCAACCAGTGTGAAAGT
>NZ_WFLL01000163.1:0-266 GCF_009208755.1 Janthinobacterium sp. FT14W
CTCCACCAAAAGTTCAAACGTAAGTTGATCACAGCGGTGATTGAATTTAGGTTTGGTCTTTTCGAGACCAAGTGCTGTATGTTCTTTAACAATCTGGAAGAAGTAAAGATTATTTATTGATCGGTTTGCCGTAACAAGCAAATCGATGGGTAATGATTGTATGTATCAACAAACAAGCAACAGCGTTGTACTTTCTTATCCCTGTAGCGCTCTTTGATGACTTCGGTTATCAGAGGCTAACGTTATAGGGACAAGCGAATAAGTGC
>NZ_WFLL01000164.1:0-265 GCF_009208755.1 Janthinobacterium sp. FT14W
TGGTTGCAGCACTATCATCGGCGCAAAGTTGTTTCACGGTCCTGTTCGGGATGGGAAGGGGTGGGACCAACTTGCTATGGTCATCAGGCATAACTTGTACTGGCGTTTGTCTCCTGTGGGACGACAAAGCCTGAATCCGGAAGAAGCAAAGATCAAGGGTAATGAATGGTATCAACACACACGCAACGTTGTACCGTCTTATCCTCTGTACCTGCTAAGGTTATAGGGACAAGCCGTACGGGCAATTAGTACTGGTTAGCTTAAT
>NZ_WFLL01000165.1:0-264 GCF_009208755.1 Janthinobacterium sp. FT14W
GGCTAAAACAGTCAGGATGTTGGCTTAGAAGCAGCCATCATTTAAAGAAAGCGTAATAGCTCACTGATCGAGTCGTCCTGCGCGGAAGATGTAACGGGGCTAAGCCAGTCACCGAAGCTGCGGATATCCTTTATTGGATATGGTAGGAGAGCGTTCTGTAAGCCTGCGAAGGTGTCTTGTAAAGGATGCTGGAGGTATCAGAAGTGCGAATGCTGACATGAGTAGCGATAATGGGGGTGAAAAGCCTCCACGCCGTAAGCCCAA
>NZ_WFLL01000166.1:0-262 GCF_009208755.1 Janthinobacterium sp. FT14W
TGCAGCACTATCATCGGCGCAAAGTTGTTTCACGGTCCTGTTCGGGATGGGAAGGGGTGGGACCAACTTGCTATGGTCATCAGGCATAACTTGTACTGGCGTTTGTCTCCTGTGGGACGACAAGGCCATGAATCTGGAAGAAGCAAAGATCAAGGGTAATGAATGGTATCAACACACACGCAACGTTGTACCGTCTTATCCTCTGTACCTGCTAAGGTTATAGGGACAAGCCGTACGGGCAATTAGTACTGGTTAGCTTAAT
>NZ_WFLL01000167.1:0-261 GCF_009208755.1 Janthinobacterium sp. FT14W
CGCCGAATACGGCCAGCGCCAGCGGCCGCAACTTGCCATTCACACTGACACTTGGCCCGTCACCGCCATCGCCTTCAAACACGCCGCTGTCCAGGCCACCTTCTCCCTTGGCCGCCTTGCCTTGCGACGAAGCGTTTTCGGCGACCACCATCAGTTGGCCACGGCGTTTATTAAAGATGATGCGGTACAGGTTCTTGTTCATGACATGTCCTAGCGACAATCAATTAGTGCGATAAGGGAGAAGAGAACGGCTGGCGGGTG
>NZ_WFLL01000168.1:0-255 GCF_009208755.1 Janthinobacterium sp. FT14W
GAGTGCCCTTTCGTAGCAACTAATGACAAGGGTTGCGCTCGTTGCGGGACTTAACCCAACATCTCACGACACGAGCTGACGACAGCCATGCAGCACCTGTGTAATGGTTCTCTTTCGAGCACTCCCAAATCTCTCCGGGATTCCATCCATGTCAAGGGTAGGTAAGGTTTTTCGCGTTGCATCGAATTAATCCACATCATCCACCGCTTGTGCGGGTCCCCGTCAATTCCTTTGAGTTTTAATCTTGCGACCGTA
>NZ_WFLL01000169.1:0-255 GCF_009208755.1 Janthinobacterium sp. FT14W
ACTGCATGAAGTTGGAATCGCTAGTAATCGCGGATCAGCATGTCGCGGTGAATACGTTCCCGGGTCTTGTACACACCGCCCGTCACACCATGGGAGCGGGTTTTACCAGAAGTAGGTAGCTTAACCGCAAGGAGGGCGCTTACCACGGTAGGATTCGTGACTGGGGTGAAGTCGTAACAAGGTAGCCGTATCGGAAGGTGCGGCTGGATCACCTCCTTTCTAGAGTTTGCACGAACCGGGTAACTGGTTCACGCA
>NZ_WFLL01000016.1:0-117841 GCF_009208755.1 Janthinobacterium sp. FT14W
GCCGCGGGCGACAGCGTGGCGATACCGCTGTCGCCGGCAGCCATGCAGCGGCTGCGCGCGCTGCCGGCCAGCCGCCGCGCCAGCGTATGCCTGGCGGCCTGGCTGTTGCTGCTGGCGCGCTACAGCGGCCAGCAGCGGGTGCTGACCGGGGTGGCGTTCAATGGCCGCACCCAGCAGCGCTGGCGCCACACGGTGGGCCACTTCGTCAACGTGCTGCCGCTGGTCGTCGACATCGACGAAGGCGTCAGCGGCACGGCGCTGGAACGCGGCGTCTCGGCCGCCCTGTTCGAACTGCTGGAGTTCCAGGACATCCCGCTGGCCCAGCTGATGCGCGACGAACGGCTGAAGGCGGCCGTGCAGGGCCACGATCCGCTGCAAAGCTATTTCAATTTCTTCGATGCCGCGGAAATGCACCTGGAAGCCGGCGCGGCGACGCTGACGCCGCTGACGATTCCGCAGCAGCTGGCGCAGTTCGACCTGAGCCTGTGGATCACGCAGTACCAGGGCCGCTGGGACATGCTGCTCAAGTTCCGCTGCAGCGCCTTCAGCCAGCCCGCCATGGCGCGCATGGCGGCGCACTATGCCGCGCTGCTGGCGCAGCTGGCGGCCGGCGGCGACGAGGCCGTGGCGCAGCTGTCCATGCTGTCGGCGGCCGAACAGCGCTGCCTGCTGGGCGGCCAGGGCCCGGGCACGGCGCCGCTTGCCGCCGCCATGCCGGTCGGCGTGAGAACGCTGCCCGTGCACGAGCAATTCCTGCTGCAGGCCGAGCGCCATCCCACGGCGCCGGCGCTGGCATGGGGCGAACATGGCCTCAGCTATGCGCAGCTGCGCCACCACGTGCAGCAGCTGGCCACGCAGCTGGCGGCGCTGGGCATCGGCAAGGAACACACGGTCGGCCTGATGATGCCGCGCGCCGCCTGTCCGGAATCGGTGATCGCCATACTCGCGCTGTGGCAATGCGGCGCCGCCTATGTCGCGCTGGACCTGCAGCATCCGCCGCAGCGCTCGCTGTACATGCTGCAGACGGCGCGCTGCGCGCTGGTGCTGACCAGCAGCGAACGCCCCGCCGAGGAAATGCAGGCGCTGCTGCGGGCGCAGGCGGAACTGGGCGTGCTGGAAATCGCCCTCGGGCAGTCGCTCGAGGTGCGCGTGCGGCAAGCCGTCGTCGTGCCGCCGGCCCGGCGGCTCGAACCGAACAGCCCGTATGCCGACGGCAGCGGCCATCTGGCGTATGTGCTGTACACCTCCGGCAGTACCGGCATGCCCAAGGGCGTGCTGGTCGAGCATGCGGGCCTGAGCGAGCGCCTGGCGTGGATGGCCGAGTATTTCGGCTTCGGTCCCGGCGACAAATTCCTGCAGGGCACGGTGCTGACGTTTGACATTTCCGTACCCGAATACTGTTTGCCGCTGATCTGCGGCGGCACCGTGGTGCTGCTGCCGGAGGGTCCCGCCGGCAGCGCGCACGTGGCCGCCTGCAGGGCGCACGGCGTTACCATGATGAGCACGGTACCCTCGCTGCTCAACCTGCTGGTGAGCGAGCTGACCACCTGCCCTCGCCTGCGCCACGTCATTTCCGTCGGCGAGGCGCTGATGCGGCCCGTCGTGCAGCAATGGCTGGCATCGGGCACGGCAACGGTGCTGCACAACCTGTACGGGCCGACCGAAGCCACCATCTACGCCACCTTCCACGCCTGCCGCGCCCTGCCGCACGGCAGCGGCGCGCTGATCGGCAAACCCTGTCCCGGTGTCAGCTGCTGGGTACTGGACAAGCTGGGACGCCCCGTGCCCGTGGGCGTGGCGGGCGAACTGTACCTGGGCGACAGCGGCGTCGCGCGCGGCTACATCGGCACGGTGCGCCAGCCCGATCCGTTCTACGGCAATCCGCTGCAAACGCCGCAGCGGCGTGTCTACCGCACGGGCGACATCGTCAGATGGACGGCCGATGGCGAACTGGACTACATCGGCCGCAACGATTTCCGCATCAAGCTGCGCGGCCAGCTGATCGAGCTGGGCGAGATCGAGCACGCGCTGCTGGCGCAGGCCGGCGTGCAGCATGCGTGCGCGCTGGTGATGGAAGTGGGCCAGCCCGGCGCCACGACGCGCCAGATCATGGCGGCCGTGATCGCGCGCACGCCGGCCGATGCCGCGCTCCTGCAGCAGTTGCGCCAGCGCCTGCCCGAATACATGCTGCCATCGCAGCTGTTCCAACTCGACGCCTTCCCGCTCAACAGCAGCGGCAAGGTCGACCGCGCGGCGCTCAGCACCCTGCTGGCGCAGCGGCTGGCACAGCAGCGCGAGCAGCGCCTGCCTGCCGCCGCCGCGGCGCTGACGCCGTTGCAGCAGCGCCTCTGCGCGCTGTGGCAGGAATTGCTGCAAGTGCCAGTGGTGGACGTCGACGAGAACTTTTTCCAGCTGGGCGGCGATTCGCTGGTGCTGACGCGCATGGTGCTGGCCGCGGAGCGCTCGCTGGGACTGCGCATCCATTTCGGCCGCTTCGTGAGCAATCCCACCATCAACGGCCTGCTGGCGGCCGATGCCGCCGACGACACGGCGTCTCCCGGTCGCGCCTACCAGGCCGACCTGGCGCGCATGAGCGAGCTGCCGCCCTTCCCTGCCGGCGGCACGCAGGGCAAGGCCGTGATGCTGACGGGCGCCAGCGGCCACCTGGGCATGCACCTGCTGCACGCGCTGCTGAGCGAAAGTGCGGCCCGCATCGTCCTGCCGCTGCGCGGGGACGACGGCATGGCGCGCCTGGCGGCGCGCTACCGGCAGCTGTTCCATGCGGACCTGCCGCCACTGCGGCTGAGCGTGCTCCAGGCCGACCTGACGCAGCCCTCGCTGGGCATGTCAGTCGCCGACTATGCCGCATGCTGCGCCAGCGTCGGCCAGGTGATCCACGCGGCGGCGCACGTCAATCACGCTGCCGACTATGCGTCCATGCGCGACGGCAACGTGGTCGCCACCCGCCATGTGCTGCTGTTCGCGGCGCAGGCCGGCGCCGCCCACGTGCACCACATGTCGACCCAGTTCACCGAACTGGCCGACTTGCCGGAGGCGCCGCTGCCCGCATCCAGCCTGGAAGCCATCGCTTCCGGCTACGAACAGTCCAAGCTGGCGGCCGAGCTGCAGGTGACGCAGGCCATCGCCATGGGCTATCCGGCCACCGTCTACCGCCTGCCGCTGATGTTCGACGACAGCGACAGCCGCCTGTACACGCAAAACCATTTTGTTGCCCTGGCCGTCAAGTGCCTGCAGATGGATGCCTACCCGGACGTGCCGATGCCCGTCACGCTGCTGCCGACGGCGCTGGTAGCGCGCTACGTGGCGAGGCGCAGCAAGCTGGGCACGGCCTCGGGCGTGCGCAACCTGAGCCTCGGACCGCTGGCGTTCGACGCCCTCGCCGCGGCGCTCCGGCCCGCGCTGCAGGCCACGCCCGCGGCACGCTGGGTCGAACGCAGCAGGCAGGAGACGGCGGAACGCGATCCCTTCTTCCGCCTGCTGCCGCTGTACGCCGACCTCGGCCAGCCCCAGCCCGCACAGACGCCGCCGCGGCAGGTGGCCAATGCGGAGTTCCTGCGCGAACTGGGGCAACTGGAACTGGACGAGGTACGCGACGCGGCCACGCTGCACGACTTTGCCGTCAGCAGCCTGCGCCGCCTGGCCCAGGCTTCCGATTAATGTTTTTCCGGCCGGGGCGCAGCCGCATCCCGGCCAATTTTGATGAGTCCAAGATGAAATCCAGACTGGTTTACCTCGCCCTGTTCAGTACCATTTTCGCCGACGCCGCCGGCATCGGCATCGTCTACCCGACCCTGACCCCGCTGCTGCTGGGCGATGCGTCGCCGCTGTTCGACAGCAGCCAGGGGCCAGCCTTCCGCTCGGCCGTCTACGGCCTGATGCTGGCCATCTATCCGCTGATGATGTGCCTGGGCTCGCCCTGGCTGGGCGCCTTGTCGGACCGCAAGGGCCGCAAACCGGTCTTGCTGCTGTGCTTGCTTGGCAACGCCGGCGGCATGGCGCTGACCGCCTTCGGCGTCTGGCAGGACAGCCTGGTGCTGATCTGCTGCGGGCGGGCGCTGGCCGGCATCACGGCCGCCAGCCTGCCGGTGGCGCAGGCGGCCATCATCGACCTCAGCACGGCAGACAGCAAGGCCGCCAACCTCGCGCTGGTGACGGCCGCCAACGGCATCGGTTTCGTAGCCGGCCCGCTGCTGGGCGGCATCATGCACCAGCAGGGCGCGGCGCTCTGGCTCCCCTATCTGTGGGCGGCGCTGCTGCCGCTGGCCAGCGCCGTCCTGGTCCTGCTGTGCTACGCGGATACCCGCACGCTATCGGACGACAACGCCAACCCGTGGCGCAATCTGTGGCACATGCTGTGCCGTCCCGAGCTGCGCCAGCCCCTGCTGCTGCTGGCCATCTTCCTGCTCGGCTATTACATGTATTTCAACTACATGGCCGCGTTCGCGCTGCTGCATTACCGCTTTGACGCCTGGCAGGAAGCCCAGCTGCTGGCGTACTACTCCACCTGCTTTGCCGTTGCCATGCTGTTCATCGTGCCCTGGGCCACGCGCCGCTTCGCGCTGGAGCGCATCCTGCTCCTCAGCCTGTCCATCCAGCCGCCGCTGGTCGCCGCGGCGGCCCTGGGCAATGCGCCGGCCGTGCTGTGGCTGCTGACCGGCCCGCTGGCGATTGCCGTCGCCACGACCTATGTCTGCCTGCTCAGCATCGCCTCCAACCGCACGCTGACGGAGCGCCAGGGACAGCTGATGGGCTTGATCTCGGCGATCAATGCGCTGGCCTGGGGCGTGGCGCCGCTGATCACGGCGGCCCTGCAGCCCCTGTCGACCCTGCTGCCTATCGTGGTGGCCGCGCTGGTCTTGCTCGCCGGGGTGGCGTGCATGCTCGTCGCGCGCCAGCGCCAGCTGCTGCCTGGCGGCGCCAAATGAGGCGCGCCCGACCTGTCATTTCCTACAGGGGTATACGGCGGGCGATTGCTGATACATTTCGGCTTTGTTTACCTTGCTGAAAGGACTGCGATGTCTTCGTCCCACTACGCTCTGCCCCACCCGCTCGGCCTGCGCCGCGTGGTCGTCACCGGCATCGGCATGCTGACCCCGCTGGCCGTTGGCGCCGAGCGCACCTGGCAGCGGCTGCTGGCCGGCCACAGCGGCATCGGCTTGCTGGAGCGTTTCCCGGCCGCGCACCTGCCGGCGCGCATCGCCGGGCAATTGCCGGCGGCGGGCGAGGAAGGCGGCTTTCGCCCGGAAGACTGGGTCGAGCGCAAGGAACTGAAGAAAATGGACCCCTTCATCGTCTACGCCATCGCCGCCGCCACCGAAGCGCTGCGCGATGCCGGCTGGGCGCCGGCCGCACTGGCGGAACAGGAACGCAGCGGCGTGATGATCGGTTCCGGCATCGGCGGCCTGCCCGGCATCGAGGCAGCGGCCAGGGCGCTGGAAAATGGCAGCCAGCGGCGCCTGTCGCCGTTCTTCATCCCGTCCAACCTGATCAATCTGGCGGCGGGACACATCGCCATTCAGCACCATCTGCGCGGGCCCGCGCACGCCACCGTCACCGCCTGCGCATCGGGCGCGCACGCCATAGGCGACGCCGCGCGCATGATCGCGCTCGACGACGCCGACGTCATGGTGGCCGGCGGCACCGAAGGCACCATCTGCGAGCTGGGCGTGGCGGGCTTTTGCGCCGCCCGCGCGCTGTCCACGGCGTTCAACGATGCGCCGGAACGGGCCTCGCGGCCGTGGGACCGCGCCCGCGACGGCTTCGTGATGGGCGAAGGCAGCGGCGTCATGGTGCTGGAGGAGTACGAGCATGCGCGCGCGCGCGGCGCCAGGATGTACGCCGAAGTGATCGGCTACGGCATGTCGGGCGACGCCTACCATGCAGTGGCGCCGCCGGAAGACGGCAATGGCGCGGCACGGGCCATGCAGGCGGCGCTGCGGCGCGCCCGCCTGGCGCCCGAGGCCATCGACTACATCAATGCGCACGCGACATCGACCCCGGCCGGCGATCTGGCAGAAATCGCCGCCTTGCGGCACGTCTTCGGCGCCCACCTGCACGGCGGCGTCTCCGTCTCCTCGACCAAGTCGGCCATGGGCCACCTGCTTGGCGCCTCCGGCAGCGTGGAAGCCATCCTGTCGGTGCTGGCCTTGCGCGACCAGATCGTGCCGCCGACCCTCAACCTGGAGAACCGCGCCGCCGAATGCGAGGGCATCGACCTGGTGGCCGGCAAGGCATACGCCCGGCCGGTCCGCCACGTGCTGTCGAATTCCTTCGGCTTTGGCGGCACCAATGCCGCGCTGATCTTTGCCGCGCCGCCGGAGGCCGCCCGCTTACAGCAGGCGTAAGGCCATCGCCTTGATGACGGCGGCTGTCTTGTTGACCGTATCGAGCTTTTGCAGGGAATTGCTGATGTGAAAGGTGACGGTGCGTTCCGTAATGTTCAGGATCTCGCTGATGTCGGCCGAGGTCTTGCCGTCCGCGCACCAGCGCAGCACTTCCGCCTCGCGTTCGGTCAGCTGGACTTTGGGCGCATCCTTGGCCGGCACGGCAATGGCGTCGGCAAAATGCTCATGCACGACATTCGCCAGCCAGGACACCCGAAAGGACAGGACGTCAATTTCCCGCTCCGTCAGGGGCTTGCTGGAGCGGGAAAAACTCAGCAGGCCGACCTGGCCGCTCATGTCGCATGACGACTGGGCCCAGCCGTAGCGCAGGCCATGGGCATGGGCGTCTTCCCAGAATTCGGGATTTTCTTCCAGCATTTTGTCATCCCACAGGATGGGCAGCAAGGAGCGGTTGGCGCGGCTGACGGTCGGGTCGGAACGCATATACGCCTGCTCGGAATAGCGGCGCTGCCAGGAAATTGGATAATTATTAACGGTAAATACCTTGGGATTGGACATCGGCAGGCGGCCTTGCAGGCCATAGGCGCAATACTCAAACCCCAGATCGCCGGCTATCCCCGCCAGCACCCCGAATATGTCATCCGGCGTGTGGGTGGCAGCCAGGCTTTCGATCACACCTTGTTTCCATTCTGCTGCCGGGATACGCGTTTTTGGGGCGTTGTAAGCGAACATAGAAGTCCTTTGTTAGGGGATGGAATTTGCCGCAGGGTACCTCGCGCATGATAAAAAAATGACATGTCGACAAGTCGGCGTATGGTATAGCAAAGTCTGCTTCAAATTCTCACCAAAACGCACCGCCAGCAACATAAATCGCCCCCCACCTGTGGTTCCTTACAGTTTTGCAGCGGCCACAATTACACTGTAATAGCCATCCCGTCACTGCCGCAGATAATTATGAAATTCCTTTCAGCCAAATCCGATGCGCTTTGCAATACCCTGAAGTCCGAACTGGAGCGCTATCGCTACAAGGTTTTCGTGGAGACCCTGGGATGGGACCTGCCATCCAGGGAGGGCAGGGAAACGGACCAGTTCGATCATGACGATACGTACTACGTCATCGCAAGGGATGAGGAGGGCCGCATCAACGGCTGCGCCCGTCTCCTGCCCACCGACCGTCAATATTTACTGGGCGAAATATTTCCCCAACTGATGGCCGGCCAGGCGCCGCCACGCCATCACGATATCTGGGAACTTTCCCGCTTCACGTCGATGGATCTGCACGACAACCGCAATACGCTGGAAGATACTTTTCGCCTGCTGCGCAAGGCCATCGCCACGGCAGCGACCCTGGGCGCGCGCCGTATCATTTCCGTCTCCCCCGTCGGCATCGAGCGGCTGCTGCGGCAAGGCGGCTTTGCGACGGAACGCGCCGGGCCGCCGATGCGCGTGAACGGCCATCTGCTGTACGCCTGCTGGATCGACATTCCCGTCCTGGAGCGGCCGATCAGGGCACTGCCGGCGCGCCTGTGGCGGATACTCAACGCACGGAGCGCGGCCACGCCGCGGGCGCAGATCGCCGGCGCCGCCTAGCAAGCATGGCCGTGCGCGGCGGGCGACACGCCGCGCCCGCCGTCGTCACGCCTGGCCCGACACTGGCGCCAGGCGCACCTGCTCGAGCAGCCGTTCCTCGTCGTGCGTATCGGCATCCACTTGCGTGACCACGGTCCAGAAACGCGGGCAGGTCTTGATCTGGCCGAAAGCATGGGATGCTTCCAGCCGCACCATCGTTTTCCTGAGGCTGTGCAGATAGCCCGCCTCGATGGCTTCAAGCAGCGCGTCATCGGCGGCATCGATCAGTTCGGCCAGCGCGTCTTCTATCCCTGCATGGCCCTCCTCCCATAATTGCCCGATTTCCGGCACGTCGACTTCCATGCACTCGTTCGACCAGTCGGGAGGGTAATCACCGCGCTCGCGGTTGCCGGGATCGGTGTCAAAGCTCAGCGAAATGGATGGAAACGAGACGGCGTTGAAGGCAAAGGCGGAAAATGCCTGGTCCTTGAAAGCGGACGCACCCAGCAAAGCCAGCGACGCGCTGGCCAGCCTGAACCAGGTTGCTTCGACGTCGTGGGCCGTTTCAAATGTCTGCCAATCAAGTGGTGAAGCGGGAGTCGGGGGCATGGCGGACCTGTCGGGAAAGAATAGCGGTGGATAGGGAAAGAAATTATACGTGGCGCCTCCGAAAAGTCGGGTGGCTACATGTGCGGTGCGGGCGGTGCCCCGGCATAAAAAAAGCCGCATCGGCCCTGCGGCGGATGCGGCTTTGCGCTGGCGCAAGCTGAAGTTGAAGCTGATACTTACTTCTTGGCAGCTTTCACTGGCTTCGGATACTTGATGGTCATTTCCTGCAGCAGGTTGTCCGCGTGGTCCACTTCCTTCATCACCCACAGCATGTAGCGGATGTCGAGGTGGATGGCGCGCGTGATGGCCGTGTCGAAGTACCAGTCCTTGGTGATCGACTCATACGTCGAATCGAAGTTCAGGCCGATCAGTTCGCCACGCTTGTTCATCACGGCCGAGCCGGAATTGCCGCCCGTGGTGTCGGCGCTGGTGAGGAAGTTGACGGGCACCGTGCCCAGGGCCGGGTCGCGGAACTGGCCGTAGCGTTTTTCCTTGACGGCGTCGATCAAGCCTTGCGGCGCTTCGAACGGGGCCTTGCCCGTGACTTTCTCGACGATGCCTTCCACGGTCGTGAACGGCCCCTTGGTCAGCCCGTCGCGCGGCGAGTACGGCGATACCGTGCCGTACGTGACGCGCAAGGTCGAGTTGGCGTCAGGATAGACGGGCTTGCCTTGCGATTTCTTCCAGGCAATCACGGCTTGCATGTATTGCGGAATCACGCGTTCCAGGTTGCCGTCGATTTCCTTGCGGCGCTCTTCCAGCGCCAGTTCCACGGGCTGCAGTTTGACGGCCAGTTGCATGAAGGCATCGTCGGACTGGGCAACAGCGGCCTGGTCCTTTTCCAGCCAGGCCAGGCGCTTGGCCGTGTCGGCCAGCTGCGTCTGCTGGTACAGGGCCGCCACGGTGCTCGGGGCCGGCAGCAGCGCGTCCAGGCCTTGCGGATGGCTCTTCGCCGCCAGTTGCGCGTAGCGCTTCAGACCGGCCTCGAAACGCGCCTGGTCGACCTTGTTGACATACGACTGTTCCAGGCGGGCCAGGCGGGCCTTGATGAAGGCCAGGTCGCGCTGCTGGAAGCCCGATTCGCGCTCGGCGTCCGCTTTCTGGCGCTCCTGCGACAGGCGGTAGATGGTGCGCGCGCTTTTCAGCAAGTCGCTGTTGGTGGCCACCGTCCAGGCGAACTCTTCTTCGCTGAGGGCCATGTCGCTGGCGATCGCCGCGTCCAGTTCGGCCAGCAGGGTCGGCGACACGTTCGGCTGCTTGGCATACCAGGCGCGGAACTCGGCGTCCTGCACGTCCTTGATGGCGGCGATGTCCTTGCGGGCGAAACCGTCGAGCAAGCCCTGGGTTTTCTTCAGCACGTTATTGATGCTTTTCACCACGCTCGCATAGCGCACGGCCGCGGCCGCATCGCCATTCGTCGAGTCGGCCATCACGGCCAGGTCGGCTTGCAGTTCGGCTACTTTCAACGGGAAGGCCGTATCGCGCGCGAAGCGGATTTCCGCCGGCAGCTTGTAGCGGCTGGTGCGGCCGGGGTAGCCCGCCAGCAAGATGCCGTCGCCGGCCTTCAAGCCTTCGGCCGAGACCACCAGGAAATCCTTCGATTTGTACGGCACGTTGTCGGGCGACGGGTCGGCCGGACGGCCGTCCTTGCCCACGTAGGCGCGCAGGAACGAATAATCGCCCGTGTGGCGCGGCCATTCGTAGTTGTCGATGTCGCCGCCGAAGTTGCCGATCTTGTCCGATGGCGCGTACACGAG
The DNA here is from genome assembly GCF_009208755.1 of Janthinobacterium sp. FT14W. NCBI lineage: Bacteria > Pseudomonadati > Pseudomonadota > Betaproteobacteria > Burkholderiales > Oxalobacteraceae > Janthinobacterium > Janthinobacterium sp. FT14W. The sequence continues at coordinate 10,301 of NZ_WFLL01000016.1, forward strand.
GCGCACGTCGCGTATCATCATCTGGCGGATGCGGTAGTACTCGAGGCCGCGGTGGAAGGCGGGCACGGAGCAGCGGTACATCCTGTCCGTTTCGCATTCGGCGATCAGGTCCTTGATGCGCTTTTCCACGGCTTCGTGGCGCGCGCGGCCGCTCATGTCGGCCGTCAAGCCCTTCAGCACGCGGTCGCTGACGTTTTCCACCTTGTCCGTCACATACACGAGGCTGTTCGGACCGCCCGGCAGCTCTGCGGCGCGCGTCTTGGCCAGGAAGCCGTTGGTGATGTAATTGTGTTCCGGCGTGGAATTGCGCTGCACGGCGCCATACGCGCAGTGGTGGTTCGTCACCACCAGGCCCGCATCGGAGACGAAGGCGGCCGAGCAGCCGCCCAGCGACACGATGGCGCTCATCGGGTGCTTGCTCAGGTCGGCCAGTTTTTCCGCCGGAATTTCGATGCCGACCCGTTTGAGTTCGGCTTTCAGCTGTGGCAGCTGATGCGGTTGCCACTGCCCTTCGTCGGCGTGTGCGCCAGCGAACGCGCCCATCAAGGCGACTGGTAGTACGATTGTCTTGAACAAGATATGCCCCTCCATAAAAAGCAGGCGAAAGTATAGCCTGTCCAGGCCGCCCGGGTCGCCAAAAATTAACCTATTGCAATTTCTGTATCAGGCGGCCGGCCGCCCCGCCCCGGGCAGCGGAATTTGCAGGGACAGGCGGCAGCCGGCGCCCGACGCCGGCATGCCCACCTCGAAGTGCCCGCCCAGCGCCGTCACCCGCTCGGCGATGCCCATCAGGCCAAAACACTGTTTCTTGCGCTGCTGCTGCGGCGTGATGCCGATGCCGTTGTCGCTGATGGCCAGGTACACGGCGCAGGCATCCGAGCTGAGCTCGATCTCGACCTGGCTGGCCTGGGCGTGGCGCATGACGTTGCTGAGCGCCTCCTGCACGATACGGAACAGCACGATCTCGACCTGGCTGCCGATGGCGGCAAACAGCGCCTCGTCGCGTATCAGCAGGCGGCAAGCGACGCCGCTGCGCTTGCGGAAGTCGCCCACCTGCCATTCGATGGCGGCCTGCAAGCCCAGGTCCAGCGCCATCGGGCGCAGCTCGTTCATGATGCCGCGCACGCTCTTGATGGTGGTGTCGACATTGCTGAGTACGGCGCCGACCCGGCGATGCAAACGCGGGTGGGAGCCTTCCGTGCGCGCGCTGAGCATGGAAATATCAATACGCAAAGCCAACAGGTTTTGCCCAAGTTCATCGTGGATATCGCGCGAGATGCGCTTGCGCTCATCTTCCTTGGCCGTTTCCAGGTGCAAGGCCAGCTGGCGCAGCTGCGCATGCGACTGGCGCAAGGCGCCATCCATCAGCTTGCGCTCGGTAATATCCGTATGCGCCACCACCACCCGCAGCGGCCCTTCGCCGAGAAAACGGCTGACCCTGGCCTGCGACCAGCGCGGCCCCGCGCGCGTGGCAAATTCATACTCGAGCGCAAACGTGTCGGCCTGGCCGGCAATGACGGAGCGGATGCCGGCGGCCAGCTCGCGTCCCGAGCTGCGCTGCCAGCGCACGTCCGTATCGCAGAAATCCAGGTACTGCAGCGGCTGCGGCGTTTGCCCGACGAAGGCCAGGCAAGCCTGGTTCGCATGCACCACGCTGCCCGCCCGGTCCAGCACCAGCACCCGGTCCGTCAGCGAATCGATGGTGGCATGAAAGAAGCGTTCCGCATCGCGCAGGGCTTCCTGCGCCCGCTCGCGCTGGTGCACCTCCAGCTGCAGATGCTGGTTGGCGCGCAGTAATTCAGCCGTGCGGTCGACGACCCGCTGGTCCAGCTCGCGGTGCAGTTCACGCAAGTCCGCCTCGGCCAGCTTGCGTTCGGTGATATCGGAAAACACGCCGACAAAGTGGCTGATGGCGCCGTCCTGGCTGCGCATGGGCGTGATCGACAGCGATTCGACGAAGCGTTCGCCATTCTTGCGCCGGTTCACCAGCTCGCCATACCAGCTGCCATCCTGGTGCAGGCTGCGCCACATGGCTTCATAGAACTGCGGCAAATGCGTACCGCCGCCGAGGAAGGACGGATCGCGCCCGATGGCTTCCTCCGCCTGGTAGCCGGTGATGGTGGTGAAAGCGGGGTTGACGGAAATGATGCGGTTGCCGCTGTCCGTCACCAGCACGCCCTCGCGTATGCTGTCGAGGATGACGAAGGCGCGCCGCAAGGCCGATTCGCGCGCATGCTCGTCGCCCAGGTCCGTCACCAGCATGCGCGCCGTGGTGCCGGCAGCATCGAAATTGGCTTCGATGCGCACCATGCCGCCCACGCCGCCCGCTTCGCCTTCGAACAATTGCGCTTCGAGCACTTGCCGCGCGCCGCTGGTAAATACGGCATCGAGGAAGCGGCGGAAGCCGGCCTGCGCCTGGGGCGCGATGAATTGCTCGAAACGCCGTCCCAGCAGCTGGTTCTTGTCGCGTTCCAACAAGCCGCAGGCCGCCACGTTGACGCGCGTGATGACGCCTTCGCGCGCCAGCGAAAAATAGCTGACGGGCGCCTGTTCATACAGCTGCGCATAACGGTCGCGGCTGCTTTCAAATTCATTCTTCAGCTGCTCCAGCTCGGCCAGGGCCGCATTCTGCATTTCCAGCTCGATCTGGCTCACCTGCAGCTCGTGCATCTGCCGCATCACTTCTTCATTCGACAGCGACAGTGGCGCAAGCTGTCGCTGCTCCGCCGCCAGTTGCTCTGCCTGCTCCCTCAGGCGGGCCGGCAAGTTGCCGCTGTCGAATGGTTCGCTCATGACGCGCTCTCTCCCGCCTTCCCATCGGCCGCGACACCGGACTGGATCTGGCGCAGCTGGGCTTCCAGCAGCTTCGATTCCGTGATGTTGATGAAGGTCACCACCACGCCATCGATCACGTTTTCAATGGTGCGGTACGGCATGATGCGCACGTTGTACCAGCGGCCATTCTTGGTCGGCACCTGCCGCTCGCAAAACACGAGGCTGCGGATCACTTCCAGGGCATCCGGCTCCAGCCCCGGATAATCGAGGTCGTTGACAATGTCGCTGAGCGGGCGGCGCAGGTCCGTCTGGATCAGCTTGTAGATTTGCGTGGCCGGCGCCGTAAAGCGGCGGATGCGCAGGTCGCTGTCGAGGAAAATGGTGGCGATATCAGTACTGTTGAGCAGGTTTTTCATGTCGCTATTGACCAGCGACAGATCATCGACCTTCGATTGCAGCTCGGCATTGACCGTATACAACTCTTCGTTCAGCGACTGCATCTCCTCCTTCGAGGTGGTCAGTTCCTCGTTCGTCGATTGCAGCTCTTCATTGGTCGATTGCAATTCCTCATTGGCCGACTTGAGCTCTTCGCGCGAGGTTTGCATCTCGTCGCGCACGGCCTGGATTTCGTTGCGCGCCTGCGCCAGCTGCTGTTCCAGCTCCAGCACCTTGGGATTGGGCGAGCGGCTGCGGCGCGGCTCGGCCACCAGCGGCACGCTGGAAAACGTGACGAAGACCATGCCGCGCAAGGATTCGGGCTGGCTCAGCGCCTCGGCGCTCAGGTCCACGCCCAGCGACTGTCCCAGGTGGTCCTTGACGACCAGGCCCTTCAGGCGCACCACGCTTTCGCTCTGCAGCGCCTGCTTGATCAGGCCGGCCAGTTCATAGCGCAAGCCTTCGCGCGCCATCGCATGGATATTCCAGTTGGCCTTGCCGGCGGCCGGCTCCAGGAAGGCCCCCGTGCGGCCATTGATATACAGGATGTCCCCATCCTGGTTCAGCAGCGCGGCGGCTGGTGAATATTTCTGGAGCAATAATTGCTCGACATGGGATTGAATCTTTCCAGTCATGCTGACTTCTCTCGTGTCGCTAGGTGTAGGGGGGGATGCCAACGATACCTTGGTGGGAAAATACGTGGGCAGGCGCTGGCGCGCCATATTGTCAAGCCGGCGGTACAGCCGGGTCGATGTCGTCAATGGCAAAAACAGGTCGGAAAAATGACCGGGCGTATCGGCGCTGCCCAGCAGCAAGATGCCATCGCGGTTCAAGGCATAATGAAACAGGGGGATCAGGCGCTGCTGCAGCTTGGCATTGAGGTAAATCAAGAGATTGCGGCAGCACAAAATATCGAGCTTGGTGAACGGCGGGTCCGAAATGATGTTTTGCTGGGCAAAGATGATCGTGTTGCGGATCTCTTTCTTTACGTGGAAGTCGTTCTTGTCGCGCAAAAAGAACCGCTCCAGGCGCTCGGCCGACACGTCGCTGCTGATGCTGTGTGGAAATCGCCCCTGGCGCGCACGGTCGATGGCGTCGGCCGACAGGTCGGTGGCGAAAATCTGCAGGCTGTATTTCGACGGCGGGTTGATGCTGGCCACCACTTCATGGAAGACCATGGCCAGCGAGTACGCTTCCTCGCCCGTGGAGCAGGCGGGCACCCAGGCCTTGAAGGCGCGCCCGTCCGGGTGGGCCGCCAGCATTTTCGGCAAGACCACCATCTTCAGGTATTCCCACACCTTCTGGTCGCGGAAAAAGCTGGTCACGCCGATCAGCAATTCCTTGAACAGCAAGTCGATTTCGGCCGGATTGGCGCGCAGGTAGGGAACGTACTCCTCCATCGACGTCATCTGGTACAAGCTCATGCGCCGCTCGATGCGGCGCAGCACCGTGTTGATCTTATAATCGGTAAAACTATTGCCTGTGTGCTCGGACAGCAAGGCAACAATTTCCTGCAAGGAATTACGTCCATTCGGCTCCCTCCCCGGCAAGCTGAGGAAGCTGCTGCGGAACAGATAACTGATGATCTTGTCCGGCATCTTGTCGGGGAAATCGACCAGGTCCACCACCTCGGCCGCAATGGCGCTCTGCGGCATCATGTCGAACTTGGCCGTGTCAGGATGCTGGGCCAGGGTCAGGCCGCCCGCCTGCTTGATCGCCTGCAAGCCGCGCGTGCCGTCGCTGCCCATGCCGGAAAAGATCACGCCCACGGCCAGTTCGCCCAGCTCGCTTGCCAGATTCTCGAAAAAGGCATTGATGGGCAGGCGGTGCCCGCGCAGCTGCACGGGCTCGCTGAGCACGAAACGTCCCTTGGCCAGGCCCAGGTCCGCATTCGACGGTATCACATAGATATGGTTCGGCCGCAATTCCGCCTGGTGCGTGATTTCCGTGACGGGAATGCTGGTGGCCCGCTGCAGCAGTTCCGGCAGCATGGCCTTTTGCGTGGGGTCGAGATGCTGGATTACCACATAGGCGATGCCGCTTTCCTGCGGCACGTTCGCCAGGAAAGCGACGATGGGATCGAGTCCGCCGGCGGAAGCGCCGATGGCCACCACGGGAAAGGTAATGGCGGCCACCTCGGGCACGGAAGTATTGCTGTGTTTGCTGCGTGTCATCGTCTGCAAGATAGCAGCCACGGTGAGACCGTCAGGCTGGGAATTGATAATCTTGCATTCTAGCACTCAAGATGCGCGGAAAAACGCGAATTTGGCGCAGGCCTTCCCCCCTGCCTGCGCCAGCCTGTCCCGCTACTGCGGCTGCGGCTGCGGCGTATGCCAGCCGCCGCCCAGCGCCTGGATCAGGGCCACGGCCGTCGTCTGGCGGTCCGCCTGCGCCTGCACCAGCGAGCGGCGCGCCGACAGGGCCGTCACCTGCGCCGTCACCACGTCCGTATAGCCGACCTGGCCCGCGTTGTAGCGGTTCAGCATCTGCTGCTCGACCTGGTCGGCCGCCGCCGACGCCTGCTGGCGCAAGGCCAGCTGCTCGGCCAGCGCGCGCGTGGCCGACAGCTGGTCTTCCACGGCGCCGAAGGCGGACAGCACCGTCTGGCGGTAGCGGGCCACGGCCGCCTCATGCCCCGCCTTGGCCGCATCCACGCTGGCCGTGGTGGCGCCCGCGTTGAACAGGGTCTGCGCGGCCGATACGCCCAGCGACCACAGGCTCGACGACGCATTGAACAGATCGCCCACCTTGCTGGCGCCCGAGCCGTAGGAACCCGTCAGGTTCAGGCTTGGATAGTAGGCCGAGCGGGCAATGCCGATCTGCTCGTTGGCCACCGCCACCCTGCGCTCGGCGGCGGCGATGTCGGGACGCCGCTGCAGCAGGGTCGACGGCACGCCCAGCGGCACCTCGGGCACGGTCAGGGTCCACGGCGCCACGGCCAGGCTGAAGTCCGATGGCGCCTTGCCCAGCAGGATGGCAATCGCGTGTTCCAGCTGGGCCCGTGCGCGCGTCTGGCTCGACAGGTCGATCTGCGCATTGGCCAGCTGCGTCTGCGCCTGCAGCAGGTCGGACTTGGCGGCGATGCCGGAATTGAAGCGGTTGCTGGTGATGTCGAGCACGCGCTTGTAGCCGTCGATGGTGGCATTGAGCAGCGCGATCTGCGCATCGCTCTGGCGCAGCGAAAAATAATTGGTCGCCAGCTCGCCTTGCGCCGACAGGCGCGCGGCGGCCAGGTCGGCGGCACTGGCGGCCGCGCCGGCGTCCGCCCCCGTCACGCCGGCGCGCAGGCGGCCCCAGATGTCCGGTTCCCACGACGCGCCGATGGCGGCCTTGAAGTTGTTGCTCGTCTGCTGCTCGCCGCCGCCACCGGAACGGGCGCCGCTGCCCGTCAGGCTCACGGTGGGGAACAGCGAGGCGCGCTGTTCGCGCACCAGCGCACGCGCCTGCTCGTACGAGGCGACGGCTTCCGCCACGTTCTGGTTCGATATGTCGATGCTGTCGGCCAGCTGGTTCAGCTGCGCGTCGCCGAACAGGGTCCACCAGGGGCCCCGCTCCAGGGTGTCGGCGGGCACGGCCGGTTGCCAGCCGGCCGCCTCCTTGAACGTTTGCGGCACGGCGGCCGTCGGCGTTTCATACGCGGGGCTGACGGCGCAGCCGGCCAGCAGGAGGAAAGCGGTGGCCGTTGCCACTGCCAGCAAATAGCGTGCGGGAACGGCGGTCTGGACAGGTTTTACTTGCTTCATGATTGTGTACTCGGGTTATCTGGCCCAGGAATGCGGCTCAATTGCTGCTCGTCGGCGCTGCGCGTGCGCAGCTTGTCGAGCAGGATGTAGACCACCGGGGTGGTCAGCAATGTGAGTAACTGGCTGGCGATCAGGCCGCCGATGATGGCGACCCCCAAGGGCTGGCGTAGCTCCGACCCCTCGCCGAAACCGATCGCCAGCGGCAAGGCGCCAAGCGCCGCCGCCAGGGTGGTCATCAGAATGGGGCGGAAACGCAGCAAACAAGCCTCGCGCACCGCCTCCACCGCTGTCAGTCCGCGCGAACGCTCGGCTTCCAGCGCGAAGTCGATGATCAATATAGCATTTTTCTTGACGATACCGATCAACAGGAACACGCCGATCAGGGCGATGATGGAAAACTCCATGCGGAACATCAGCAATGCCAGCACGGCGCCCACCCCCGCCGACGGCAGAGTCGACAGCACGGTGACGGGATGCACCAGGCTTTCGTACAGGATGCCCAGCACGATATAGATCACCACGATGGCCGCCAGGATCAGCAGCGGCTGCTCCTTGTTGCTGTCCTGCGCGCTCTTCGCCGAACCCTGGAAGCTGCCGCGCACATTCACCGGCATGCCGATTTCCGACTCGGCCTGGGCCACGGCCGCCTGCCCGTCGCTGAGCGGATAGCCGTCGGCCAGGTTGAACGACACGGTGGTGGCCAGCTCGCCGCCCTGGTGGTTGATCGAGGTCGCCGTGGAACTTTCGGCAAAGCTGCTGAACGAGGACAGCGGCACCATCGTCGCCAGCGAAGTCGAGAGCGCCGTGCCGCTGGACGGATCGCGCGCCGCCGTCGTATTCGACGTCGTCGCGGCGACGGCGCTGGTGGTGGCCGTGGCCGCCGCGCCGGTGGCGGCGACGGCCGCCGCATTCGACGCCGGCACGTACACGGAGCGCAGCGCTTCCGGGCTTTGCGCATAGCGGGGCGCCACTTCCATGATCACGTGGTACTGGTTCAGCTCATCGTAGATGGTCGCCACCTGGCGCTGGCCGAAGCTGTTGTACAGCGCATTGTCGATGTCGCGCACCTGCACGCCCAGTTCCGTGGCGCGGTCCTTGTCGATGGAGACGAAGGTTTCCACGCCGTTTTCCGCCTGGTCCGTATCGACGTCGATCAGGGCCGGCTGCAGCTTCATCTGGTCGGCCAGTTTCGCCGCCCATTTCTTCAGGTCGGCCTGGTTGTCGCTGATCAGGGTGTACTGGTAGGTGGAATTGCTGGAACGCCCGCCCATGCGCAAATCCTGCACGGGGTTGAGGAACAGCGAAATGCCCGTCACCTTGGCCAGCTGCGGGCGCAGGCGCGCGATCACGGCCTGCCCCTTGTCCGTGCGCTGCGAAGCGGGTTTCAAATCGATGAACATGAAGCCGCCGCCCGCCCTGCCTCCGCCCGTGAACCCAACGACGGTAGCGACGGCCGGATCGTCCTTGATGATGTTGACCAGCTGGCGCAGCTTGCCCTGCATGGCCTGGAACGAGATGCTCTGGTCGGCGCGCATGCCGCCGTTGATCTGGCCCGTATCCTGCTGCGGGAAGAAGCCCTTGGGCGCGGCCGCGAACAGGTACACGTTCAGGCCGACGACGAACACCAGGATGGTCATCACCAGCGCGGCGCTGGACAAGGCCCAGTCCAGGCAATGCTCATAGACTTTCAGCATGCGCTCGAAGCCCCGCTCGAACCAGCGCGCGACGGTGCCAGGCGGCTTGTACTGCTGCCCGCTCTTCAGCAGCCAGGCGCACATCATCGGCGTGGTGGTCAGCGAAATGACCAGCGAAATCATGACGGCGGCCGACAGGGTGACGGCAAACTCGCGGAACAGGCGTCCCACCTGGCCGCCCATGAACAGCAGCGGGATGAAGACGGCCACCAGCGACAGGCTGATCGACAGCACCGTGAAGCCCACTTCGCGCGCGCCCAGCAGGGCCGCCTTGAAGCGGTCCATGCCCGCCTCGATGTGGCGCTGCGTATTTTCCAGCACCACGATGGCGTCATCGACGACAAAGCCCGTGGCCACCGTCAGCGCCATCAGGGACAGGTTATTCAAACTGAAGCCCAGCATGTACATCACGCCGAAGGTGCCCAGCAGGGAAACGATGGTGGCCACGGCCGGAATGACGGTGGCGCGCACGCTGCGCAGGAAAGCGCTGACCACCAGCACCACCAGCACGATGGACAGGATCAGGGTGAATTCGATCTCGTGCAGGGACGAGCGGATGGAATTGGTGCTGTCGGACGCCACTTGCAGCTTGATGTCGCCCGGCAGCTGCGCCTGCAGTTGCGGCAGCAGCGCGCGCACGCCGTCCACCGTGGCGATGACGTTGGCGCCCGGCTGGCGCGTGATCAGCACGATGACGGCCGGGTCGCCGTTGAACAGGCCCAGGGTATTCGTGTTTTCCACGCCGTCGACCACTTCGGCCACGTCGTCGAGGCGGATGGCGGCGCCATCGCGCCAGGCCACCACCAGGCTGCGGTAGTCGGCCGCGCTGCGCCCGCCCGAAGCCGTGCTGGCGCCCGAGTAGATCTGCAGGCTGCGTTCGTCGCCCGTGATCGCGCCCTTGGGCCGGTTGGCATTCGTGGCCTGGATGGCCGCGCGCACGTCTTCCATCGAGACGGCGTAGTGATTGAGCTGGTAAGGCAGCAGTTCCACGCGCACGGCCGGCAGCGAGCCGCCGCCCAGTTCCACGTCGCCCACGCCTTTGACTTGCGCCACTTTCTGCTGCACCAGGTTCGATACGGCATCGTAGATCTGGCCCGGCGTGCGCGTTTTCGACGTCAGCGCCAGGATGATCACGGGCGCGTCGGACGGATTGGCCTTGCGGTAGGTGGGATTGCTGCGCAAGGTGGCCGGCAAGTCCACGCGCGAGGCGGAAATGGCCGCCTGCACTTCGCGCGCGGCCGAATCGATCTTGCGGTTCAGGTCGAACTGCAGGTTGATGCGCGTCGAACCCGTGCCCGACGACGACGTCATTTCGTTCACCCCGGAGATGACTCCCAGGCGCCGCTCCAGCGGCGTGGCCACCGAGGTGGCCATGGTCACGGGACTGGCGCCGGGCAGGCTGGCGCTGACGGAAATGGTCGGATAATCGACCTGCGGCAGCGGCGAGACGGGCAGCACGAAGAAGGCGCCGATGCCCGCCAGCGCGATGCCGATGGTCAGCAGCACGGTGGCGATGGGCCGCTTGACGAACGGTTCGGACAGGTTCACGCGGCGCTCCCCCCGTTATCGGCCCGCTTGTCCAGGTTCACGCCACGCGGCTTCGGCGCGAAACGCTGGCCCAGGCGGTCGAAGCCCAGGTAGATCACGGGCGTGGTGAACAGGGTCAGCACCTGGCTGACGATCAGGCCGCCGAAGATGGCCAGGCCCAGCGGGCGGCGCAGCTCGGCGCCCTCGCCCCAGCCCAGCATCAGCGGCACGGCCGCGAACAGGGCCGCCAGGGTGGTCATCAGGATCGGGCGGAAACGCAGCAGCGCCGCCTGGTGGATGGCTTCCTGCGGGCTCTTGCCCTCGTCGCGCTCGGCCTCGATGGCGAAGTCGATCATCATGATGGCGTTCTTCTTGACGATGCCGATCAGGAGGATGATGCCGATGATGCCGATCACGCCCAGGTCCTGCCCGGAAAGCATCAGCGCCAGCAAGGCGCCCACGCCGGCCGACGGCAGGGTCGACAGGATCGTCAGCGGGTGGATGTAGCTTTCGTACAGCACGCCCAGCACGATGTAGACGCAGACGACGGCGGCCAGAATGAGCCACAGCTGGTTCGACAGCGAGTTTTCATATGCGCCGGCCGCGCCCAGGAAGGTCAGGCTCACCGATGGCGGCAAGGCGATGTCCTTCGCCGCCTGGCGGATGGCGTCGACGGCGCTGCCCAGCGCCACGCCCTGCGTCGTATCGAAGCCCAGCGTCGTGGCCGGGTACTGCGCCACGTGCGTGATCTGCAGCGGCGCCTGTTTTTCGCTGACGCTGGCAAAGGCGGACAGCGGCGTCGACTTGCCGGAACCCGTGCGCACCTGCAGGTCCGACAGGTCGGCCGGCGTGGTGACGATGCCCGGCTGCGCTTCGAGAATCACGCGGTACTGGTTGGTTTCCGTGAAGATGGTCGAGATGATGCGCTGGCCGAAGGCGTTGTACAGCGCGTCGTCGACGGTGGCCGTGGTGACGGACATGCGCGCGGCGCTGTCGCGGTCGATGGCCACCACGACGGCGGCGCCCGTGGCGCCCGCGTCCGTGACCACGTTGCGCAGCTGCGATTTTTCGCGCATGCGCGCCGCCAGCTTGCCGGCCCACTCGGTGACGGTGGCCGTGTCGGCCCCTTCGAGCGAGACGCGGTATTGCGTGGGGCCCGATTCCGCATCGATGGTGAGATCCTGCGTCGGCTGCAGATACAGGGTCACGCCGGCCACCTTGGCCACGCGGTTGCGCAGGCGCTCCATGATGTCGTCCTGGCTATCGCTGCGCGAACGCTTGAGATTGATCAGCATGCTCCCCGTGTGCAGCATGGTGTTGTTGGCCGCGTCGACGCCGACCAGGGAACTCAAGGTATCGACATCGGGATCTTCCAGCAGCGCGCTGGCCGCCGCCTGCTGCAGCGCGGCCATGCGTTCGTACGAGACGGCTTGCGAGGTTTCGATGCGCGCCTGCAGCTGGCCCGTGTCCTGCGTGGGGAACAGGCCCTTCGGAATGGTGATGTACAGGATGACGGTCAGCAGCAAGGTGGCCAGGGCCACCAGCAGGGTCAGTCCCTGGCGTTTCAGCACCCACACCAGCGCATGGTCGTACTGATGGATGACCTTGTCGAGGAAGGCCTGGATGCGCTGGCCCGTGGCGCTGATTTTTTCATCGGCGTGGCTCTTCAGCCAGCGCGCCGACATCATCGGCACCAGGGTCAGCGAGACGACGGCGGAAATCAGGATGGTGATGGCCAGGGTCATGGCAAATTCGCGGAACAGCCGGCCCACCACGTCGCCCATGAACAGCAGGGGAATCAGCACGGCGATCAGGGAGACCGTCAGCGAGATGATGGTAAAGCCGATCTGCGACGCGCCCTTCAGGGCGGCGGCCATCGGCGTTTCGCCCTCTTCGATGTAGCGCGCGATGTTTTCGATCATGACGATGGCGTCATCGACGACAAAGCCGGTGGCGATCGTCAACGCCATCAGCGACAGGTTGTTCAGGCTGTAGCCGAGCAGATACATGACGCCGCAGGCGCCGATCAGCGAGATCGGCACGGACAGGCTGGCGATCACCGTGGCGCGCAGGCTGTGCAGGAAGGCGAAGATCACCAGCACCACCAGCAGCACGGACAGCAGCAATTCCATTTCCACGTGTTCGACGGAAGCGCGGATGCCCGTCGTGCGGTCGCTCAGCACGTCGAGCTTCATGGCGGCCGGCAGGCTCGATTGCAGCTCCGGCAGCAGGGCCTTGATGGCGTCGACCGTCTTGATGACGTTGGCGCCCGGCTGGCGCTGCACGTTCAGGATGATGGCCGGCTGCTTGCCCGACCAGGCGCCCAGGCGCGTGTTTTCCGCGCTGTCGACGACGTTGGCCACGTCGGACAGGCGCACGGGCGCGCCGTTCTTGTAGGTGATGATCAGGCGCTTGTAGTCTTCCGCCGTCACCAGTTGGTCGTTCGCATTGATGGTGAACGAGCGCGTGGGACCGTCGAAACTGCCCTTGGCGCTGTTGACGTTGGCCGCCGCGATGGCCGTGCGCAGGCTGTCGAGGCCCAGGCCGTACGAGGCCAGCAATTTGGTGTCGCCCTGGATGCGCACGGCGGGACGCTGGCCGCCCGACAGCGACACCAGGCCCACGCCGTTGACCTGGCTGATCTTCAGGGCCAGGCGCGTGTTGACGATGTTCTGCACCTGCGTCAGCGGCATCGTGTCCGAAGTAATGGCCAGGGTCAGCACGGGTGCGTCGGCCGGGTTGATCTTCGCGTACACGGGCGGCGCCGGCAAGTCGGTGGGCAGCAGCGAGCCGCCCGCGTTGATGGCCGCCTGCACTTCCTGCTCGGCCACGTCCAGGGTCTGGCCCAAGGTGAACTGCAAGGTGATGATGGAGACGCCGGCCGCGCTGGTGGAACTCATGCGCTGCAAGCCCGACATCTGCCCGAACTGACGCTCCAGCGGCGCCGTGACGGTCTGCCCCATCACTTCCGGACTGGCGCCCGGGTACAAGGTCTGCACCTGGATGGTGGGGAAGTCCACCTGCGGCAAGGCGGCCAGCGGCAGGAACTTGAAGCCGACCAGCCCCGCCAGCACGATGGCCAGCATCAGCAGCGCCGTGGCGACGGGGCGCTTGATGAACGGAGTCGATGGACTCATTGCGCTGCGCCCTTCGCCGGCGCTGCGGCTGGCGCGGATGCCGCTGCGGAAGCGGAAGCCGATGCGCTGGCCGCGCCGTCAGCCTGCTGGCGGCGGTGGCGGCGTTCGCCGTTCGCGCCCGTGGCGCCGCCCGCGCCGGCACCGCGCGCACCGGCCGGCTTGTCGCCCGCCAGGGTGACTTTCGCGCCTTCCTTCAGGCGGTCGGCGCCTTCCGTGATGACTTGTTCGCCCGCTTCCAGGCCGGCGCGGATTTCCACCATGTCGGTGGTGGCCTGGCCCCGCGTGACCATGCGCACGGTGACCGTCTTGTCGGCCTTGAGCACATACACGAAATCGCCATTATTGCTGTGGCGCAGGGCCGTCACGGGCACCAGCACGGCGCCCGTGATATTGCCCAGTTCCAGGCGCACGTTGACGAACTGGCTGGGGAACAGGGCCATCTTGTCGTTCGCGTAGCGGGCCTTGGCGCGCACGGTGCCCGTCTGCACGTCGACCTGGTTATCGAGCGCGCTCAGGCTGCCCGTGTCCAGCGTGTGCGTGCGCGTGCGGTCCAGCGCCAGCGCCGCCGGGGCCGACCCGGCACTCAGGCGTTCCTGGATGGTCTGCACCTTATCCTGCGGCACGGAAAACTGCACGTCGATGGGCGACAGCTGCGTCACCACCACCACCCCGCCCGCGTCGCTGGTGTTCACCAGGTTGCCGATATCGACCACCTTCAGGCCTGCGCGTCCGCTGATCGGCGAGACCACCTTGGTGTAGCCCAGGTTCAGCCTGGCCGTGCCTTCGGCCGCGCGGTCCGTCATGACCGTGCCTTCCAGCTGTTTCACCAGCGCGGCCTGCGTATCGACGTCCTGGCGCGCGATGGAATCCTGGCCCAGCAGGGTTTGATAGCGTTTCAGGGTCAAGCGCGCATTTTCCAGCTGCGCTTCATCGCGCTGGCGCTGGCCCGTGGCCTGCATCAGCGCCATCTCGAACTGGGCCGGGTCGATCTGCGCCACCACCTGGCCCGCCTTGACCATGCCGCCTTCCTTGAACTTCAATTCCTTCAGGATGCCCGACACTTGCGGGCGCACCGTCACGGTGGACGCCGCCGTCACGGTGCCCAGCGCATCGAGCACCACGGGCAGGTCGGACTTCACGGCCGTGGCCACGCCAACGGTGGTCGAGGGCGCGCCGCGGCGCCCGCCGGCGCCACCGGGCCCGCCAGGACCGCCGGGTCCGGCCATGCCGGCGCCGCCCGGCGCGCTGGCGCCCGAATGGGTCAGATACCAGGCACCGCCGCCCAGCGCGGCCATCACTGCCAGCGCGATGACGCTGCCGACGATTTTCGAGCGGCGGCTGCGCCGTGGGGTATTGGGTGCTGTCTGCGAATCCATCGCTTATCCTTTTATAGGCCGCTGGCACGGCGAGTCTGTGGCGCCGGCCGAGGTGGAACACACTCAGGCCGGACGGCCGTTTTTCGGGGGTGATACAGCTACAAAGCGTCAGGGAGTCAAGAGCCGAAGATCAGCTGAAAAAGCCACGCTCCCATCGTGAAACGACTCTAGCATAGTCATGTTTCTGTTTCATTTCCATTTGAAACAATTACACAGGCGCCCCCAAGGGCCGGCGGCGGCCCGCAGGCGGACGCGGCACGGCCGCCAAGGGGGAAGGGAGGAAAAATCAGGCTTGCGGGGCCGGGAGGCGCAGCCGCGGCACACGGCGGGCGGCTGGCATGTCGATACAAACTCGCTACAAAATTCCCGCCATCGGCCTTGACACTGGCGCCCCGCCGGTGCACCGGCAGAGACGGATGGCAGCAATTCCTTACCTGGCTTTACAGGGTCATGCCGAGGATGACGTCCTGGTAGTCGGTACGGCCCACGCGGAAGGTGCGCCGGCCCAGCGGCGCAAAGCCGCAGCGCGCATAGAACGCCAGCGCGTCGCGGTTTTCCGCGTACACGCCCAGCAGCACCCGCCCTGCCCCGCCGGCGCGCGCCTGGTCCAGCGCCGCCTGCATCAGGCGCTGGCCCACGCGCTGGCCCTGGAAGCGGTGCAGCAGGTAGATGCGCTTGATTTCCAGGTCGTCCGGCCGCGGGTCCGCCACCGGCAGGCCGGCGGGACTGAGCACCAGGTAGCCGACGGGCGCGCCGCCGGGCGTGGCCTCGGCCAGCCACAGGCGCATGGCCGGCAGCGCCAGCCAGTCGCGGTACAGCTGCGCGTCGTGCTGGCGCTGGCAATGGGCGATGACGTCGGCGCCATCGAGGATGCCGGCAAACGCTTCCAGGAAAGTCGCCTGTCCCACCAGCGCCAGCGCCTGCTCGTCGCCCTTCACGCAGGGGCGGATGGTGATCGCCGTGTCAGTTTCTCCGCTCATGTCGCTTGCCATGCCTTGCTCCTCATCGCTGTCCTGCATATGAAACAAGCCGGGCGAAGCCGGCTTGGGTAGGTTGTCTATGCTGGTGTTACTTGCCGCCCAGGGGCACCTCGCACAGGCAGTGCGTGAGGGCCATGAACGGTTTCTGCTCGCGCGTGATGCCCGACAGCCAGCTCAGGTCGCGCGCCATGCCCAGCGCCGCGTCGGCCGGCAAGCCCGTGCCGGCCAGGCCCAGCTTCACGTGCTCGCCCAGTCCCAGCGAGGCCATGGCCTTGGAGCCGAACATGCCGATCAGGCGGTCCACGTTCGACGTTTCCTGCTCCAGGTACGTGACGCGGTAGTCTGCGCCCAGCTTGGCGCGCTTGGCGGCGGAAGCCAGCGCATCGCCGTAGCTGCCGATGCGGTCGACCAGGTTGCGGTCTTTCGCCTGCAGGCCCGTCCAGACGCGGCCCTGCGCCACTTCATCGATCTTTTCCGGCGTGGTCTTGCGCGCCTTGGCGGCCAGGTTCAGGAAGTCGCCATACACGTGGTTGATCGAGCCCTGGATCACTTGCGCAAAACGGGGATCGAGCGCACGCAAGGGGTTGCCCGCGTCGGCCAGCCAGGTGGTGGGCGAGCCGGCCGTGTGGATGCCCAGCTTTTCCACCACCTTGTCGGCCGTCGGCAGTATCGCGAACACGCCGATGGAACCGGTGATGGTGGCCGCGTCGGCGATCACTTCATCGGACGAGGTGCTGATCCAGTAGCCGCCCGAAGCGGCCACGTTGCCCATCGAGACGACCACCGGCTTGCCGGCGGCGCGCGTCAGTTCCAGTTCGCGGCGGATCAGTTCCGAGCCGAAGGCGCTGCCGCCCGGCGAGTCGATGCGCAGCACCACGGCCTTGATCGATTTGTCTTCGCGTGCCTGGCGGATCAGGCGCGAGGTGGACAGGCCGCCGATGGCGCCCGGCGGCGCGATGCCGTCGCCGATCTCGCCCGAGGCGATGACCACGCCGACGGCGTCGCCCACGTGCACGGGGCGCAGGCGCGCCAGGTAGTCCATGTAATTCACCTGGCGGAAGTTCGTGCCTTCCGTATTCCGGGCGCCGCGCACCATCATGAATTGGCGCAGTTCATCGCGCGTCTTCAGGCCGTCGACCAGCTTGCCGTCCAGGGCCAGCTTGCCCATGTCGCCGCCTGCCGCCGTCAGCATGGCGGGCAGGTTGTCGATCGTCTGCATGATGGCGCCGGCCGGCAGCTTGCGCGATTTTTCCACGTCGGTGGTGTACGTCGTCCACAGGCCGCTGTTCAGGTAGCGGTCCGCTTCGGCCGCCGCGTCGGACGGGCCGTTGGCGATGAAAGGCTCGGCCGCGCTTTTATACGTGCCCACTTTCAGCAGGTTGACCGTCACGCCCACCTTGTCGAGCGCATCGCGGTAGTAATTGCGGTAGCGGCCAAAGCCTTCCAGCATGACGCCGCCCATCGGATGCACGAACACTTCGTCCGCCTTGGCCGCCACCAGGTACTGGCGCTGGTTGTAGCTGGAACCCCAGGCCGTGACCTTCTTGCCCGTGGCGCGGAAGCGTTCCACGCCGGCCGCCACTTCGCGCAGCGAAGCGAGGCCGCCGCCCTGCAGCTCGTCGAGCAGGATCACCATGGAGCCGATGTTCTTGTCCTTGGAGGCCGTGTCGAGCACCGCCAGCACATCGCGCAGCTGCACGCTTTTCTTGACTTCGCCGCTGACGTTGGCCAGCACGGCCTCGCGCACGCCGCCCGGGGTTTCCTCGACCAGCGGGCCTTGCAAGTCCAGCACCAGGGTGGTCTTGTCCGCCAGGGGCTTGGCGCCGCCGCCGAAGATGGCGATCAGGATGGCGATGACGATCAGCAGGAAGATCAGGTTGATGACCGCGCGGCGGGTGGCGTCCAGCGCTCGCCAGAATGCGCCGAAACCGCGGCGCAGCGGCGGAAAGGGGTTGAGTGACATTGATGCTCCGTGAGGTTATGTACCTAAAGGAAACCAATATAGCTGAAAATGGCCGCGATCGTCCTGGGATTCGTCTTATTTTGACAAGTATTGCGCGCCCCGGCCAGACGGCCCCGGCGGCGTGGAAATGAGGAACAGGCCGCCCAGCACGAGGGCACCGTTCAGGATCAGCAATTCCAGGCCGATGCGGTAGTGATCGAACAGCCGCGCCTGCTCCTGCTCGATCAGCGCGCACAGCAGCGGCCCGGCCACGGCCACCAGGGGCACCCAGCGGTCGCGCACGCCCCGCTTGCTCAACAGACCGAAGGCGAACAGGCCCAGCAGCGGACCATAGGTATAGCTGGCCAGCTTCAGGATCACGCCTATCATGCTGGGATCATCGAGCCACTTGAAGGCCATGATCAGGATCAGAAACAGCGCCGCAAAGCCCAGGTGCACCTTGCGGCGCCAGCGCATCTGCACGGCCGGGCTCAAATCCTGCCTGCGCTGCAGGCCCAGGATGTCGATGCAGAAAGTGGACGTGAGCGCCGTGAGCGCCCCGTCCACGCTGGGAAACAGGGCGGAAATGAGGGCGATGAAGAAGATCAGCTGCACCACGGCAGGAAAGTGCCCCAGCACCACGGCGGGAAACAGCTTGTCGCCCGTGGCCGTCACCCCGGCCAGCGGCGCGTACAGCTGCAGCAAGCCGCCCAGGAAGAGGAACAGCAGCAGCACGCCCGTGAGCACCACGGTCAGGCTGAGCATATTCTTTTGCGAGTCGCGCAAGGTGCGCACGGAAATGTTCTTTTGCATCATTTCCTGGTCCATGCCCGTCATGGCGACGGTGATGAACATGCCGGCAAGAATATGCTTCCACACATAGGCGGGGCTGTCCGGGTCGTTGGTAAAGATGCGCGTGAGGCCCTGTGCGCGCATGCGCTCGAGGCTGTCGACGAGCGACAGGTCCATCTCGCGCAGCAAGAACACGCTGCAGATGACGAGGCCGGCCAGCATGCACGCCGTTTGCAGGGTATCGGTCCAGACGATGGTCTTGACGCCCCCTTCATAGGTGTACAGCAGGATCAGCAACAGCACGACGCACGCCGTCAGCCAGAACGGCACGCCGAAGCTGTCGAGTATCGTGGCCTGCAGGATATTGACCACCAGATACAAGCGCGCCGTGGCGCCCAGCAGCCGCGAGACGATGAAGAACGCCGCCCCGCTCTGGTAGGAGCGCCGTCCCAGGCGCAATTCCAGGTAGCGGTAGATGGACGTGAGCTGCAGCCGGTAGTACAGCGGCAGCAGGATGAAGGTGATGGCCAGGTAGCCCAGCACATAGCCGAGCATCAGCTGGATATAGCCGAAGCCGTTGCTGCCCACGGCGCCCGGCACGCTGATGAAGGTCACGCCCGTCAAGGTCGTGCCCACCATGCCGAAGGCCACCAGCATCCAGTTGCTGTCCTTGTTGCCGATGAAAAAACTGTCGTTGGTGGCATGGCGCGACGTGCGCCATGCCACGCCCAGCAGGATCAGGAAATACGCGAGGACGACGGCAAACAGGATGGTGGGGGACATGGGTATTGCGCTGGCAGCAAAGGGGAACAGGGGCAGAAATATACAGCAAAGCCCCTGTTGACGCCGGCGTCAGCAGCCGCTCGGCTTGACTTTTTCCACTTCCAGGCCGAACCACGGACGCAAGCGCGTGCCGAGGACGTTGCCGAGGAAGGCGCAGACCAGCCACAGCCAGCCGTGCAGGCTGCCCGAGACGATGCCGCTGAAATACGCGCCGATGTTGCAGCCGTAGGCCAGGCGCGCGCCATAGCCGAGCAGCAAGCCGCCCACGATGGCGGCGATCAGCGAGCGCCGCGGGATGCGCCACACGGGGGCATAGCGGCCGGCCAGCGCCGCTGCCAGCATGGCGCCCAGCACGATGCCGATGTCCATCACGGAAGTCTTGTCTTGCGTCAGCGGCGCAGCCAGCGCCGCAGCGTTGGCCTTGGTGGACCAGTAGGCCCAGCTGGCCGTATCGATGCCGACCACGGACGCCGCCTTCGCACCCCACAGGGCGAACGCGGACGTCACGCCCCATGGGCGGCCCGACAGCGCCAGGGTGGCAAAGTTCAGCACGACGAGCGCGATGGCGCCCGCCACCAGCGGCCACGGGCCATGCAGCCAGGGCGACGCGTGCGCCGGGCGCAATGCCGGAGTGATGAGCTTGCCGTGGCGGCGTTTTTCAACGAATACCGTGACGCCGGCGATCAATGCGAAGACGATCCAGTTCAGCGCCAGCGCGGGCGCCAGGCCCAGGGTCGTGACGAGGGAAATGGGTTTCAGTTGCGGCATCGCCGTCCAGAACGGCATGTGCGCCGTGCCGATCACGGAACCCACGATGAAGGCGGCCAGGGTGATGAGCATGCGCGTGCTGCCGCCGCCCACCGTGTACAAGGTGCCGGAAGCGCAGCCGCCGCCCAGCTGCATGCCGATGCCGAAGATGAAGGCGCCAACGATGACGGAGGTACCGGCCGGCGAGACGAGGCCCGCGACGGGCGTGCCGAACAGGGTGCCGGCCGACAGCGCAGGGAAAAACAGCGCCACGCCCACGGCCAGCATCAGCATTTGCGCACGCAAGCCGTCGCCGCGGCCATCGGCAATGAAGACGCGCCAGGCGGACGTAAAACCGAAGGCCGCGTGGTACAGGGTGATGCCCAGCAAGGCGCCCACCACGTACAGCGCGGCCTGGTTGACGCCGACCGTTTGCGCCAGGTAGCATGCACCCAGCACGATGAGCAACAGGGCAAGGCCCAGCGGTTTTGGATTGATATCGGTGCGCAGGCGCAAGGGGGAAGTGGCGGTATCGGACATGGGGAGTATGGGTCAGAGGAAGGTGAGCCCTATTCTAAACCCTGTGCTCATCCGTTTTGCTGTTTTCTGCCAGCAACTTATTTGCAGGCCAGGCCAGCCGGGACGCTGCGGCCCCGGCCAATCTCAGGCCAGCTTAGTGGCCCACGGCATGGAGCGACTTTTCGCCGCCCGTGCGCACGGGTATCGGGTTCAAGCGGTCCAGGCGCCCGCTCAGGGCCGTCAAGCCAAAGGCGCCCAGCACGACCAGCGCGCCGATCCAGCCCGTGTGCACGAGGCCCAGGTGCTCCACGATCAGGCCGCCGCCCCAGGCGCCGCCGGCGATGCCCAGATTAAAAGCGGCGATGTTCAGGCCCGAAGCCACGTCCACGGCGCGGGGCGTGAAGTGTTCGGCTTGCTGCACGACATACACTTGCAGGCCAGCCACGTTACCGAAGGCCACGGCGCCCCACAGCAGCACGGTCACGACGACGAGCACGGGATGCGGCGCCGTGAAGGTCAACAGCAGCAGCACGGCCGCCAGCAGCAAAAAGATCAGTTTCAGGGCGCTGACAGGACCTTTCTTGTCGGCCAGCTTGCCGCCCCAGATATTGCCGAAGGCCACGGAGACGCCATACACGAGCATCACCACGCCCACGGCGCCGGCACTGAAACCCGACACTTGCTGCAGGATCGGCGCCAGGTAGGTAAAAGCGATGAAGGAACCGCCATAGCCGACGGCCGTCATGGCGTACACCAGCAGCAGCCGGGGCTGGCCCAGCACCTGCACTTGCTGCAGCAGGGATGCCGGTTTGCTGTGCTGGATGGTCGAGGGCACGTACAGCAGGCTGCCGACAAAGGCGATCAAACCCAGCGCCGAAACGGCGAGGAAGGTTTCGCGCCAGCCGAAATGCTGGCCGATGAAAGTACCCAGCGGCACACCCGTCACCAGGGCCACGGTCAGACCCGTAAACATGATGGCAATCGCGCTGGCCGCCTTGTCCTTCGGCACCAGCGAGGTGGCGATGGTCGAGCCGATGGAAAAGAACACGCCATGCGCCAGCCCCGTCAGGATACGGGCGATGACGAGGGTTTCGTAGCCGGGCGACTTCCAGGCCAGCAAGTTACCCAGGGTGAACAAGACCATCAGGGACAGCAGCAGGGTCTTGCGGGGGATCTTGCCCGTCAGGGCAGTCAGCACGGGCGCGCCGACGGCGACGCCCAGCGCATACAGGCTGACGAGCAGGCCGGCCGACGGCAGGTTGACGCCCAGGTCCGCGGCGATCGTGGGCAACAGCCCCACGATGACAAATTCGGTGGTTCCGATGGCAAATGCGCTGAGGGTCAGCGCGAGCAAGGCAATGGGCATGGCAAACTCCGATAAAAGATGTTGGCATGCAGTATCGGGGTTTTCTTTGTGGCGAAAAATACCTCATCAGGCAGAAGATAGTTGCGCCCGAATCAACAATATGATGATCTGCTACACTGGGCCGGTCAACACAGGGGCACCACCATGAATTCAGAAAAACTGGCGCTGCTGGTCACGCGCGAAATGCCATATGGGAAATATCAGGGACGGCTGCTGGCCGACTTGCCCGGCCACTACCTGGGCTGGTTCGCGCGCGAGGGCTTTCCCTCGGGCGAACTGGGCAGTCTGATTGCCCTGATGTATGAGCTCGACCACAACGATTTGCGCGGCTTGCTTGATCCCTTGCGCACGCGCAAGTCGCCGTGGCGGCCGGGCGAGTAAGGCCGCGCCTAAAACTCGCGCACTTTCTTCGCCAGCATGGCGCTGAACTGGCCATTTTCCACCAGCGTCTGCAGCTCGCTGGCGCCGCCGATGAGCACGCCGTTGACAAAAATCATGGGAAACGTGGGCCAGCCCGTCCACATCTTGAGCGCATTGCGGCGATGCCACTGGCTCAAATAACTGCCGTATTGCAAATACTGGTAAGACGTGCCCAGCACGTCCAGGATCTTGCGCGCCTTGCGCGGAAACGGGTTGAGCGCCATGCCGACCACCACCACCTGATGCGCGGCAATGGCCGCCTGCACTTCCCGCACGATGTCCGCGTGCCTGCTGCCGATCAAGGGGCGGGCGGCGGGATGGATCTGGGCTTCGTCGAGGATGGCGCGGGTCATGAAAATCCTGTGGTGAGTGGCACGTGGCGTGCGGATCACGCATTGTGCCACGCGACCAGGCCGGCGTGGGCTACACTGCGCTTCCCGTCTCTTCACGTATGCAATGTATGCCAGGAATCACTCACATGACTGAATGGAAACGCACGCGCCACCTGACCGGCTCGCTTCTGCTGGCCGCCTGCTGCGCCAGCGCCTTCGCCGCTGCCGCTGCCGTTACTGGGCTCGAAAGCGGCCTGCTCCAGGCGCTGCACCTGAAAAAGGGCACGACGCAAAGGGTGGGCACTTCCGGCACGGCCATCCAGGCTTACATGCGCGAAGGCTACATCGGCAAGCGCCCCGACCAGCGCGCCGACTACACCGATTACTACCTGCTCAAGAAGCCCGCCAGCTTCATGGGACATGAACTGGTGCTCATCGAGGAAGAATACATCACGCAATACATAGGCTGCTGCGTCAGCCCCGGCGCCGGCGTCACCGTGAAGGTGCATGGCAGCACGCAGAGGCTGCAGGCGTTTGCCCGCGCCCAGCGCTGCACCTTGACGGACCCCGTCGATATCCGGCGTGCACTGAACGACGTCGCCATCCAGACCAGGCTGCCCAAGGGCCATTACGCCTCATTGAGCTGCCGGGAACGCGACGCCGAGCGCGACGAATCCGACCAGTGACATGGCCGCCCGGCCCCCACGCCGCGGCAGTGCGATTGCTGGCATCACGTCATCGTTGCCGTCGAATACGCCGACAGGATAGGCCAGATTCATTCCCGCCGATGATGCCAGAGGGCAAGCGGCTGCCTGCCGGCTCGTCCTCAAAACAGCTCGTCCAGCAGCAAGTGAAACTGCAGCTTGCCTTGATCGGCATCAACGATCCCATAGGCCCGCAACAACCTTTGCTGCAGCGAGGCGTCCAACTCACTGAGACTACGCCAGACGATGGCCAGGTCCTGGTAACGGTCAGCAACACCGGCCCGGCCCACGTCGATGCAGCCGGCGATGGCGCCTTCCCGCATCAGGATATTGTCCAGCGAGAAGTCGCCATGCGTGACGACGAGGTCGGCGAGGTCGGCGAGGTCGGGCGCGAGGGGCCGGCAGCCGTGCAGCGCCGCCCACACCAGTTCCGCCGTCCAGCCTGCCCGTTCGGCATCGAAATCGTCCGCATCGACCAGGCCGCCATCGATGCGCTGGCGCGCCTGGGCCAGCCGAAGCGCATGGCCCGCATCGAAGGGGCAGTCGCGCACCGGGACCGCGTGCAGGCGGCGCAGGAATGCCGCCAGCGCGTCGACCACGGCGGGTCCCAGCGCAGGGTTCGCTTCCAGTACTGCGGACACCGTTGTGCCCGGCATGGCCGTCATCAGCAGCCATGCCTGGTCCGGGTCTGCCACGCGGGCGAACTGGCGCACGGCCGGCACGGGCAGGTATGGCGCCAGCCAGCGCAGCCGCGCCATTTCATCGGCGATATCGGCGGCGGCCGCCTCCACGCCATGCTTCAGGTACAGGTCGGGCGCAGCGCCCTGGCCCTGCAGGCGGTAGACGGCGGCATCCGATGCGCCGCCGTCGGCGCGCGCCCAGCCATGGCCGGCCACGGCGGCAGCCATGCTGGCGGGCATGGCTGCCGTCACCGCGGCTAGTGTTTTTTTGGAGATGCTCATTGGCCTGGCCTTTGCGCTAATGTCAACGGTACGTGCAAGCCCATCTTGAGACAGCTCAATGCCACGGATGTGCGGTAGCGCCGGATATTGTCGTCGCCGCCGAACAGGCGCTCCGTCAGCGCCTCGTATTCGGCCATGCTGCTGGCCGTGATCAGCAGCAGGTAATCGGCCTCGCCCGTGATGCCGTAGCACTGCTGTATGGCCGGTTCGGCCATGATGCGCGCGCGCATGCCGGCCGTGCGCAGCGGATGCTCGTCGTGCAAATGCACTTCCACCGTCAGTATCAAGGGGCGGCCCAGGCGGCTCGCGTCGAGCACGGCCACTTCATTGCGGATCACGCCGCTCTCGCGCAGGCGGCGGATGCGCCGCTGCACGGCCGGCGCCGACAAGTGCACGGCCTGGGCGATTTCGCGCTGCGACGTCGTGTTATCGCGCTGCAAGATGTCCAGGATGGCCAGGTCGAAGGCATCGAGGGCGGGGTCAGGCGTGAGCGAAAGTTGCGTCATGATGGTCAAAATGGAGTGCAAATATCGGAGCAGACACAATAAACTTTCACCATTCCGATATCAAGCCTTTTATCCCCATGCCATTACGCCGCTATTCCTCGCTGATTCCCCTGCTGGCCATCCTCGGCTCCGTCACCTGCCTGGGTCTGGGCACGTCGTGGGCCAAGCACAGCCTGTTTCCGCTGGTGGGCGCGCAAGGCACGACGGCCGTGCGCGTGGGCTTTTCCGCGCTGCTGCTGTTGCTGTTCTGGCGTCCGTGGCGCTGGCAGCTGAGCCGCGCCGACCTGCGCACGGTGGCCCTGTATGGCGGGGCGCTGGGCTTGACCAACCTGTGCTTCTACATGGCCTTGCGCACGATACCGTTCGGCATCGCCGTGGCCATCGAATTTTCCGGCCCGCTGGCCGTGGCGCTGCAGGCCTCGCGCCGTCCGCTCGACTTCGTCTGGGTGGCCCTGGCCGTGGCGGGACTGGCGCTGCTCTTGCCGCTGGGCCACGACATCAGCAACCTGGACCCCACCGGCGTGCTGTTCGCCCTGGGCGCCGCCGTCTGCTGGGCCTCGTACATCGTCTTCGGCAAGCGCGCCAGCCATTTGCATGCGGGACACTCCGTCTCGCTGGGCCTGGCCATGGCCGCGCTGGTGGTGGTGCCCGTGGGCGTGGCGCACAGCGGCGCCGCCCTGCTCTCGCCCGTCGTGCTGGCCGTGGGCCTGGGTGTCGCGCTTATTTCCAGCGCGATACCGATCTCGCTGGAAATGGTGGCCCTGAAGCGGCTGACGCCGCAAGCGTTCGGCATCATGAGCAGCATGGAACCGGCCGTGGCCGCCATGCTGGCCTTCCTCCTGCTCGACGAACGCCTGGACACTGCGCAATGGCTGGCCATCGCCATGATCATGGCGGCATCGATGGGCAGTTCCTACATGGCGCAACGCATGAAGAACACGGCATCGGCCGCCGCCGTGCATACCTGAACCGGCGCAGGCGTCAATGCACGGCGGCACCAGCCACGTGCGACGCTAGGTTACGGCGCGCCAGCCAGGCCAGCGGCAGCAGGGCCAGCAGCGCGGCGGCCACGCCGGCCCACGGCGACGACGCCATCATCTGGCGCGACACCATCAGCGCACCCAGCATGGAACCGAGTGAAATGCCCAGGTTGAATGCGGAAATGTTCAGGCCCGAGGCGAAATCGACGGCGCGCGGCGTGTAGCGCTCGGCCGTGGCCAGCATGCCGGCTTGCAGGGCGGGCGACAGGCCGAAGGCGAACACGCCCCACACGAACAGCATCACCGTCATCATCCACTGCGAACTGATGCTCAAGGCCACGCCCACTTGCGTGGCAGCCAGCAACAGCAGGGTCACGCGCAAGGCCTTTTGCCAGCCCAGGTGGCTCGTCAGGTAGCCGCCCGCCAGGTTGCCGGCAAAGGTGGCGATGCCGAACACGATCAGCAAGGCGCTGGCCATGGTGGCGGAAAAGCCCGTCACATCCGTCAGGATGGGCGTGATGAAGGTAAACGCGGCAAAGCTGCTGCCGAAGCCGAACGTGGTGACGGCCATCATGGTCAGGATGGGGCCGCTACCGAGCGCCGCCAGCTGCGTCATGGCCTTGCCGCCCTTGCCTTGCTGCAAGCCAGCGGGCAGCCAGCGCGCCATGGCCGCCAGGCCCAGCGCGGCCAGTACCACCACGGCAAAGAAGGGCAAGCGCCAGCCCATCAGGTTGCCCAGGAAGCTGCCGAAGGGCACGCCGATCACCATGGCCAGGGTCAAGCCGGCAAACATGACGGAAATCGCCCTGCCCGCCTGCTCCTTGCTGACCAGGCTGGCCGCCACGGTGGCGCCGATGGCAAAGAAGGTGCCGTGCGCCACGGCCGTGATGACTCTTCCCAGCAGCAACAGCTCGAACGTGTGGGAAAAGGCGGCCAGCAGGTTACCGGCCAGGAACACGCTCATCAGGCCCAGCAAGGCTGTCTTGCGCGGCAGGCGCGACATCAGCAGCACCAGCAGCGGCGTGCCGATGGCCAGCGCCAGCGCATACAGGCTGACCAGCGAGCCGGCCGATTCGATGGAAATGCGCAAATCCTTGGCGATGGCGGGCAGGATGCCGACGACGATGAATTCCGTCACGCCGATGGCGAAGGCGCCGACGGCCAGCGCCAGCACGCCGGGCGGCATCGTGGCGGGCGAAGTAGAAACAGGGTGTGCGGTAGTCATGGAAAGCTCCAGCTAGGGTTCAAGCCGGCCAGTGTATCGGGCATTCCACTTTTGATATAGACTCCGATAATGGAAACACCTGTGAAATGGATTCAATAATGGCCCGGCAAGACATCAACCGTTCGTTCGAGATGGGCGTCTTCGTGGCCGTAGTGGAAACGGGCGCGTTTTCCGCCGCCGCGCGCCGCCTGGCCCTCACGCCGTCGGCCGTCAGCAAGCTGGTCAGCCGGCTGGAAGCGCGGCTCGGCACGCGCTTGCTGCAGCGCAGTACGCGCCAGCTGCACACCACGCCCGAGGGCGACGCCTTTTTTATCCAGTGCAAGCGCATCCTCGACGATATCGACGGCGCCGAGCGCGAAGCGGCGCAGGGCGCGGCGCCGCGCGGGCGCTTGCGCATCAACTGTTTCGTGCCGTTCGGCGTGCGCCACTTGCTGCCCATCCTGCCCGAGTTCGCCCGCCGCTATCCCGACATCGTGCTCGACGTGGTCGTCAGCGACGCCGTCGTCGACTTGCTGGAAGACCGCACCGACATTGCCATCCGCACGGGCAAGCTGAAGGAATCGAACCTGGTGGCGCGCAAGCTGGGCGAAGAGCCGATGCTGGTGGTGGCGTCGCCCGCCTACGCGGCGCAGCACGGCCTGCCCCGCACGCCGCAGGAATTATCCGGACACAATTTATTGGCCTTCAATTTCCGCTGCCAGAACGAAACCTGGCCCTTCCTCGATGGCGCGGGCGGAACGCTGCAGGTGGCGCCGCAGGGCAATACCTGCGTCAGCGATGGCGAAAGCATGCGCCAGCTGGTGCTGGCGGGCATGGGACTGGGACGTTTTTCGCGCCAGCACGTGCTGCGCGACATCGAGCACGGCGATTTGCTCCCCGTGCTGCAGGACTACAATCCGGGCGACCGGGAACTCGTGCACGCCGTCTTCGTGGGGCCGGGCCTGCAAGTGCCGGCCAGGGTGCGCGTGATGCTCGACTACCTGCTGGAAAAGGTAAAGCTGGGCGGCGCTTAGAGCGCTACCGCCTCCAGGCGCAGCTGCCGGCCCTCGCCCAGCATCAGTTCGAATTCCGACGCCGGCACCGCCGGGCTGAACAGATAGCCTTGCAGCTGGTCGCAACCGAGTTCGCGCAAGAAACGCATCTGCTCGGCCGTTTCCACCCCTTCGGCGACGATTTCCTGGCGCAGCTGCTGCGCCATGGTGACGATGGCGCGGGCGATGGCGCAATCGTTTTCCTCGAAGGGCAAGCCGATGACGAAGGAACGGTCGATTTTCAGGGTGCTGATGGGGAATTTCTTCAGGTAGGCAAGGCTGGAATAGCCGGTGCCGAAGTCGTCGAGCGCCAGCGCCAGGCCCATGGCCACCAGCTGGTTCATGATGTCGATCACCTTGTCGGCGCCCCGCATCAACAGGCTTTCCGTGATTTCCAGCATGATCTGCTCGGGCCGTACCTGGTAGCGTTCGAGCACGGCCGCTATACGCGCCGGCAATTGCTCGTCGAACTGGCGCGCCGACAGGTTGACGGCGATGGCCGGCATGTGCAGGCCCCGGTCTTCCCAGCTGCGGATCTGGCGGCAAGCCTCGTCCAGCACCCAGGTGCCCAGCTCCAAAATCAGACTGGTTTCCTCGGCAACGGGAATGAAGAGGCCGGGCGAGACCATGCCGCGCATCGGATGCTTCCAGCGCAGCAAGGCTTCCGCACCCACGATGCGTCCGCTGGCCAGGCTCACCTTGGGCTGGTAATGCAATTCCAGCTCCTTGTCGCCCAGCGCCAGGCGCATTTCGCTTTCCAGGCGCAGATGCTCCTTGGCCCGCCGGTTCATGTCCTCGCGGTAAAACAGGAAGGTCGATTCGATGGTCTGCCCCGCCTTGGCCACGGCCACGTCGGCAAAGCGGAACAGGGCCGGCGCTTCCAGGCCGTCTTCCGGATACACGGTGATGCCGATGCTGGCGCCCACGTGCAGCGCGTGCGCATCGATATTGATGGGCGCCTCCAGCAGATTGAGCAGTTTTTGCGCCACGTTCGCCGCGTGCTCGCGCTTTTCGATATGCAGCAGGGCCACGACGAATTTGCTGTTGTCGACGCGCGCCAGGATGTCCGCGTCGCGCAGGGCGCCGCGGAACAGCTGGCCGATGGCGATCACCAGCTGGTCGCCCACTTCATGGCCCAGGGTGTCGCTGATGGAACCGATGCGGCTGATGTCGATGACCATCAGCGCGCCATGCGTGCCCTGGCGCTTCGCTTCGGCCAGCCCCTGGTCCACCAGCTGGTTCAGCAGGCAGCGGTTGGGCAAGCCCGTCAGGCTGTCGTAGTTGGCCATGCGCTGCATGCGCGCCTCGGCATCCTTGTGCACGGAAATATCGGAAAACAGGGAAAACACATGGCTGATTTCGCCGAATTCGTCGCGCACGACGCTGATGGTGACGTCTTGCGGGAACAGCTCGCCATTCTTGCGCTTGCCGATGATCTCGCCGCGCCAGGAGCCGTGGCCCCGCATGGCGGCGCGCACCTTGGCGCGGAAATCGGGATCGTGCACGCCCGAGCGCAGCAAGTCCGGCGTGCGGCCGATGGCTTCGGCGGGCGAATAGCCGGTGATGCGGCTAAACGAGCTGTTGATGGAGACGATGCGCTCTTCCGCATCCGTGATCAGCACGGCCTGTTCGCTGTCTTCGATGATGCGCGCGTGCAACCTCACCTTGTCCACGTCGGACAGCGGTTCGCTCATGGCCGACAGGCGCACGGCCATGCCGCAGCCCTTGCCCGCCTGGTCGTGGATCACGTGGCGGTGCATGCGCAGCCACGTCACCATGCCCGACTTCTTGCGCCGGCGCACGTCGGTGGCCACGTCGCCCTGCGTGAAATGCAGCTCCAGCACGCTCGCTTCCGCGTCGTCTTCCGGATACAGAAACAGGATGTGCTGGCCCAGCGCCTCCAGTTCGGAATAGCCGAACATCTGTTCGGCGCCATGGTTCCAGCCGATCAGGAAGCCGTCCGGGTCGATCTCCAGCAAGGCGTCGGGCGGCGCCACGCGCACCACGGGCCGGCTGGCGCCGCGCAGCCGCTCCAGCTCTTCCTGCAGCCGCGCCAGGGTGGCGGCCTGCTGCGGCCCCGCCTGTTCACGGGCATCCTGGGCCAGGCGCAGGCACAGCGCAACCTTCGCCTCAAGCATGGCAACCCCACGCCAGGAGCAAGTCGGGGGAACATATCAGGAGCGCTGCAGTGTGTGTAATCATCAAAATCCCACTATGGGGCATGGAGGTCGGGCGGGAAATACTGGAAATACTGTGAATATGGTAACTTAAAAATGTTGGCGTATGTCAACATTTTAAGACCTACGCAGAATGGCCGGGTGCGGCGTCAGGCACGGCCCGGCAGATGCTGCGCCAGGCGGGCAAACACATCCGGCTCGCGCATGCGCGCCATCCACCAGCGCAGCGCGGCGCCATCCTCGCCCACGCGCCACGCCAGGTAAAACGTTTCCGACGGTTTCGGCTCTTCCACGGCCTTTTCCACCAGCAGGCCGCGCGCAATGGCGGCGCGCGCGCACGGTCCCGGCAGGAAGCCAAAACCCAGTCCCAGCACCTGGTAGTCGAACTTGACCTGCATGTTCGGCACGCTCAAGGCGTCCTGTCCCAGCAACAGCCCCACGGTGCGCGGCGCCATCTGGCGCGCCGAATCGGCCACGACCACGGCCCGGTGCTGCTGCAGGTGGCCGCGCGACAAGGGTTCCGCCACCTGCGCCAGCGGGTGCGTGGGCGCCACGGCAAACACGAAGTCGAGCATGCCGATCGGCTGCGCGATATAGCCGCCGCCCGCGGGCCCGTCGCCGGGCGCGCCCACCAGCAAGTCGGCCCGCCGGTCCAGCAGCGCTTCCCAGGTGCCTGACAGCGTGTCTTGCGACAGGCGCAGGCGCGTCTGCTGCGCCACCTCGTAAAAAGCGCACACGTCGTCGGCCAGGGCCACGGCGGAAAACATGGAATCGATGCCGATAGACAATTCCGTTTCCCAGCCGGACGCCACCCTGCGCACGCGGTGTTCGAGGTCCTGTGCCGCCTTCAGCAGATAGCGGCCCTCTTTCAGCAATTCCTGGCCCGCCGCCGTGAGCGTGACTTTCGGACCGTTGCGCTGGAACACCTGCACGCCCAGGTCGTCTTCCAGCTTGGCCACCGTATAGGAAATGGTGGACGGGACTTTATGCAACTCCTTGCCGGCCGACGAGAACGATCCGCGGCGGTCGATGGCGTCGACGATTTGCAAGGCTTCCAGGCTCAGTCTTAACATTCGATTTTTTCGATCATAGTGCGGTAGATTTTCCGTTTTTCTTTCTGGACCGGGACGCCTATACTTTCTTCATCGTACAGCGAAGGGCAGAATCAGCGCCACGGCAACTGCCAGGCAACGGTCCTTCGAAATTATCGCACATTCACCTACCAGAAACGGAGTTCACCATGTTACAGATTCGTCACAGCGAAGAACGCGGCGCCGCCAACCACGGCTGGCTCAATTCCCACCACAGCTTTTCCTTCGGCAGCTACCACGATCCGCTGCACATGGGCTTTGGCCCCCTGCTGGTGATCAATGAAGACCGGGTCACGCCCGGCCAGGGTTTCGGCACGCACGGCCACCGCGACATGGAAATCATTTCGTATGTGCTCGACGGCGCGCTCGAACACAAGGACAGCATGGGCACCGGTTCCGTCCTGCACTACGGCGACGTACAGCGCATGAGCGCCGGCAGCGGCGTGCGCCACAGCGAGTTCAACCATTCAAACACGGATGGCTTGCACTTCCTGCAGATCTGGATCCAGCCGAACGTGACGGGCATTGCGCCCAGCTATGAAGAGAAGCATTTTTCGCCGGACAGCAAACGGGGCAAGCTGCGCCTGATCGCCTCGGGCGACGGCCGCCAGGGTTCCGTGCTGATCCACCAGAACGCGGCCATCTACGCCAGCATCCTGCAGGAAGGCGAACAGGCCGAACACGCGCTGGAAGAAGGCCGCCTCGCCTATGTGCACCTGATCCGCGGCAGCCTGGTGGTCAACGGCACGCCGCTGAAAGCAGGCGATGCGCTGAAACTGACGCAGGAAGCCAGCGTGAGCATTACCCAAGCGGAAGATGCGGAATTCCTGCTGTTCGACTTGCCTAAATAATTCATCAATCGATATAAAGAAAAAGAAACCATCATGAAAAACAATACAGATATCCTGCTGCCCCTGGGCCGTGCCGCCCTTGGCGTGCTGTTCTTTGTCTCGGGCTTGCTGAAAATCGGCAGCTTTGCGGGCGTGGCCGGCTACATGGCCAGCCAGGGTTTGCCGCTGGCAAACATCCTGCTGGTCGGCGTGATCGCCCTGGAAGTGGGCGGCGGCCTGCTGCTGATCACGGGCTGGCAGGCACGCTGGGCGGCGCTGGCCCTGGCGCTGTTCCTGATTCCCACCACCGTGATCTTCCACGCGTTCTGGAGCGCGGATGCGGCCCACTTCCAGGACCAGCTGACGAATTTCCTGAAGAACCTGTCCATCTTCGGCGGCATGCTGTTGCTGGTGGAGCGGGGCTTCGGCAAGGCCAGCCGCCTTGCAAAAGGCTGATCCGGCCACAATTAGAGGCATATCACCAGGCATTCCAGCCTTCAAATCTCAGCCAGGGGAAATGGCTTCTCCTGCTTTTTGGTATGATGACAGGGCGCGCCGGCACCGGAGTGGTCAGGCGCGCCTTTTATTTTTGACAATTACCTATATGAGCACAACCATGCAAAGCGGCGCAGACCTCCTGGCGACAGGCGAATTGGATTACACGACTTCCTGCGCACTGCCGACGCCGTGGGCCCAGTTCACCCTGCACGCCTTTGTCGAGCACGCCACGGGCAAGGAACACCTGGCCATGGTGCTGGGCGATATCGGCAACGGCGAACCGGTACTGGCGCGCGTGCATTCCGAGTGCCTGACGGGCGACGTGCTGTTTTCCCAGCGCTGCGACTGCGGCGCCCAGCTCGAAGGCGCCTTGAAACGCATCGC
This sequence comes from Janthinobacterium sp. FT14W, assembly GCF_009208755.1. Classification (NCBI taxonomy): domain Bacteria; kingdom Pseudomonadati; phylum Pseudomonadota; class Betaproteobacteria; order Burkholderiales; family Oxalobacteraceae; genus Janthinobacterium; species Janthinobacterium sp. FT14W. The sequence continues at coordinate 43,257 of NZ_WFLL01000016.1, forward strand.
CGAGGAAGGCCGCGGCATTTTGCTGTATTTGCGCCAGGAAGGGCGCGGCATCGGCCTGATCAACAAGATCCGCGCCTACCGCCTGCAGGAGGCGGGCGCCGACACGGTGCAGGCGAATGAGCAGCTGGGCTTCAAGGCCGATGCGCGCAACTACACCCTGTGCAAGCCCATGTTTGCCCAATTCGGCATCCACAGCCTGCGCCTGATGACGAACAACCCGCGCAAGATCGCCGCCATGGAAGCGCTGGGCATCACGGTGGCCGAACGGGTGCCCCTGCTGGTCAACCGCAACGCCTTCAACCAGCACTACCTGAACACCAAGCAAAGCAAGCTCGGTCACATGATGACTCCGGAGACGGCGCCGGCGCTGGAAGACGGCGCCCTGTAATCCCCCGGGCTGGCGCGTGCGCGATGCCGCGCCGCGCCGGCCCCGCTCCTGCCCACGCACAAAGGATGCATGAAATTATCTAACTTCGCCTTCCTGCTGGCCAGCCTGTGCGCTGCCGCAGGCGCGCACGCGGCCCCGGCGCCTTCGCCAGCCGCGGCCACCACCGCTTCGACTCCCCCCATCAAGCCGCCGCCGGCCACCGCCGCGCCCGCCGCCACCGAACATGCGGCCCTGCCGCCGCCCTCGTCTGCCGCGCAAAAACTGTACACGGCCGCGCGCGCCGACATCCTGCAAGTGCGCGTGCTGCTGAAAAATGGCCGCACGCAATCGTCCGTGGGTTCCGGCTTCCTGATCGGCACGGGCGACCTGGTGGTGAGCAACTATCATGTCGTATCGCAATTCGCCCTCGATCCCGATACCTACGTGGGCGAATGGGTCGATACGGGCGGCCAGCGCGGCAATGTGGAATTGCTGGCCGTCGACGTGCTGCACGACCTGGCCGTGCTGCGCGTGAACCGCCATGGCACGGGCTTTTTCAAGATGCCGGAACCGTTGGCACCCCTGACCCAGGGCCAGTACCTGTATTCGATGGGCAATCCGCTGGACCTGGGCTTCGCCATCTCGGAAGGCTCGTACAACGGCGTCGTCACGCGCAGCTTCTATGACCAGCTGATGTTTACGGGACCGATCAATTCCGGCATGAGCGGCGGCCCCAGCGTGACGGCCAGCGGCGACGTGGCCGGCGTGAACGTGTCGAAGCGCCTCGATGGCGAGCTCGTCAGTTTTCTCGTGCCGGCCCGCTATGCCCAGCAATTGCTGGCCAAGGTGGCCCAGCAAGGCAAGCCGCCGAAAGACTTCAAGCCGCTGGTAACGGCGCAGCTGCTGGCGCACCAGGAAGTCATGCTGGCGCGCCTGCTCGACACGCCCCTGAGCCTGAAAGCCATGGGACCGTACCGCGTGCCCGTGCGCGAATCGGACCAGATGCGCTGCTGGGGCCGCTCCAACGTCAAGTCCGACAAGCCCTATATGCTCGACAACACCAGCTGCGCCATGGAATCGGCCATCTTCATCTCCGGCGCCCTGCAGACGGGACAAGTGTCGATGCGCCACGAATTCCTGCGCAGCAGCGAACTGGGCGCGCTGCGCTTTTCCGAACTGGCCAGCACCTCGTTCAAGAACGAAAGTTTCGGCAGCTATAAAAGCGTGCACCTGACGGGCCCCCATTGCACCGAACAGTTCGTCAAGAACGCCACCCTGCCCCTGCGCGCCGTGCTATGCGTGCGCGCCTACCGCAAGTTTACCGGCCTGTACGACTTTGCCCTGCTGGCCGCCAGCACCGATGAGCCACTCATGAGCCTGCAAAGCCGCATCGACGCGCGCGGCGTGTCCTACGCCAACGGCATGCGCGTCACGCGCACCTTCCTCGAGGCGCTGTCGCGCGCGCCCGCCACCACCGGTGCGCGCAAGCCATGAAGCCGCCCTACTACCTTGAAATCCTGGCCGAGAATGGCGAAGTGCAGCAGCGCCAGCGCATCGATGCACTGCCGATCCACATCGGGCGCGGCTACGACAACGACTTCATCCTCGACGATGCGCATGCGGCGGCCCGCCACGCCATCGTCGAGGACGACGGTGCGGGCGGCCTGCTGCTGCGCGACCTGGGCAGCCAGAATGGCGTGATCCACCGGGGCCAGCGGCAACTGCAAGTGGCCTTGAGCGGCAACAGCATCGTGCGCCTGGGCCACACGCGCCTGCGCGTGCGCGCCAGCGACCATCCCGTGGCGCCCGAACTGAGCGACACCACCCGGCACGACTGGGAAGGCTTGCGCCCCGCCGTCGCCGGCCTGGCCATGATCGGCGCCTCGGCCGCCTTCAGCAACTGGCTGGGCGACGCCGATGCGTTCGACCCGATTTCCTACCTGATGATCATCGCCTACGCGCTGGCCGGCGGCCTCGTGTGGGCGTCGATCTGGGCCGTGGCAAACCGCCTGTTCGGCCATGTGGCGCGCTTCGGCCGCCACCTGTTCATCATCGGTTGCGGCTTGCTGGCCATGGAAGCGTGGGAACTGGGCAGCAACGTGGCCGCGTATGCGCTGTCGCTGGAAGTGCTGACACGCTACGGACGGCATATGTTCATCGTCATTGTCTGCGTGATGATCTACTACCATTTGTGCACCATCAAACCCCAGCATCCGCGCCGCTTCGGCCTCGTGGCCGTCGTGCTGGCCATCGTGGGCTCGACCCTGATCCTGCTGAGCAATCTGCAGATCAGCGGCCGCCTGGCCGACGAGGCCTACATGTCGGTAATCTACCCGCACGCACTGCGCCTGAGCCCGGATCACGCGACGGCAGCCTTCTTCCGCGATGCGGCCGGCCTGCAGCGCGCCGTCGACGCCGAGCGCAGCAAGGCGGCCAAGGGCGCCGACGAAGACGACGACAGCGGCGACTGACAGTGCGCACATAAAAAAAGCCCGCCGCATCCTGACGGAGCGGCGGGCTTTTTCACGCGCGCCGTGCGGCACGCAGTATCGCTGCCTGGTACTTGCGCTTAGAACTTGGCTTCCTGCTTGCGGCGCGCCGTAAAGCCCAGCAGGCCCAGGCCGATCAGCAGCATGGCGTAGGTGGTCGGTTCCGGCACGGCCGACACCAGGCCATCGGTGCTGGAAAAGCTGGTGAAATTGCCGTTGCCTGCCTTGAACTGGACTTGCTGGCCGCCATCGCAGCAGCCTTCCAGGCCGAAGATGCTCAAGGTATGGTTGCCTGCCGACAGGGTGCCCGAACCGGCGAGGAACTGGCTGCTGCTATTGTAGTTACCGGACCACCACAGGTCGCTGCTCTTGAAGTCCAGCGCCACGCCGTCGAGGAACAGGGCGCCGCCATTGCCGAAGTCGACGCCGCTGCGGAAGCTCCAGGCGCCAGCATTGGCCGCGCTGACGCCAAAGTTGATCACCGACTTGAAGGCGACGTTGGAACCACTGCCGAACAGGCTGCTATTCGTGACATTGTTGTAGCTGGCAATCGTCGTCGTGCCATAGCCGGCGCCCGGCGTGGCCACGGCGGCATTCACCACGGACTGGTAGGCGGCGGCGGAAGCTTGCGCGCCAGCGTTCGAGTAGCCGGTGGAGACGGTGATGGTGCTGGCGTTCGCATGGGCAAACGCAGCAGCGGCGATCAGGGACAAAGCGATTTTAGGCAAGTTTTTCATGATGGATATCCAGTCAGTAAGTATTCAACGGGCGCAGCAGGCGTGAAGGCGCTTTAGCTGAATACACGCTGCATTGAGGCGTGTCGGCATCGCGCGGGAAAGTGCAAGAATGAGCGGTCGGGGGCGTGGCTTCCGCAAAACTTCGCAGACTTGCGGCGTGCCATGGCGGCACTGCAAGCGTCCTGGAAAGGGTTCGGGTTCCCGGGACAAGGCCAGACAATTGACGGGTCAGGTAAAACGTTGAGTCTATTCTATCTTAAATTCCCTGGAAGAAAAGTATTTTTCTTTTAGTCATGTAAGATATTTTTATGGCAATCGCACGACAGGCGGGAAAAACAGCCTGGACGGCCGTGCCGCACGGGCATCAGCGCCGTGGACGCGCCTGCGCACGTGTCGCGCAAGCACCACAAACGGGCGCGCCGGTGTCGCATCTTGCGCATTTCTTTTCGCATGCCGCTGCACCACGGGGCGAAACAGCATGGCAAAATGTAGTCACGCTGCTATCTATCCGAACTGGGGGAAAGAGGAATGGTCGACCTGGAAGAACTACGCTATCTGGCACTGTCGTTTCCCGACACCACCGAGGAAGAACACCACGACCGTCCGGCCTTCCGCGTGGGCGGGAAGATCTTTGCCACCCTGCCCGACGACGAGCACATCAACGTGCTGCTCGATGCGGAAGCGGCGCATATCGCCACCGTCATCACGCCGTCCGGCTGCGAAAAGCTGTGGTGGGGCGAACGGCTGGCCGGCATCACGGTGCGCCTGGCGGACGCCGAGCTGGACATGCTGGCCGCCGCCCTGACGGCCGCCTGGCGGCGCAAGGCACCCAGCGACCTGGCCAAGACCATTGCCCCCAGCGGCTAGCTACAGCGGCCAATTGCGCAGCAACAAGCCCACCATCTGCTGCAATTGCTCGCGCGATACGCCCGCCGCCGCCTGGATGGCCATGCCCTGCGACAGGGTCACGACAAAGCGCGCCTGCTGCTCGGGACAGGAATCGGGCGGCAAATCCCCCTCCTCCTTCGCGCGCCGCAAGCGGTCGCGCAACTTGATTTCACCGCGCAGCCGGCGCGCGAACAATTCATCGCGGATCGGCAAGGCATCATCGCTGCAGGCCAGCGCCGCATTCACGCCCATGCAGCCGTGCGGACCGTCCGGCATGGTCTGCGCGTCCACATACTGCGTCAGCAAGGCTTCCACCACCTGGCGCGCCGTCGGCTGCTCCAGCGCCGCGTCGAAAAACTGCATGCGCGTGTCGCTGTAGCGCTCGATCGCCTTGTGGAACAGCTGCTCCTTGTTGCCGAAGACGGCATACAGGCTGGGCCGGTTCATGCCCATGGCTTTCGTCAATTCCGGCAGGGAACTGCCTTCATAGCCCTTTTCCCAGAATACCTTCATGGCGCAATCGAGCGCCTCGTCCGCATCGAAGGTGCGTGGACGGCCCGTTTTCGCCTTGACGGTTTCATCTTTTTTATCTTGTTTCATACCGTTCGGTAAAAAATTATTGACAACAATGTCTGCCTTCGCTGATTATATACCGACCGGTTAAAAACCTCTCGGCTTTTCAGGACCCCACCATGCAAACACCACCTGCTTCCTCATCCGCCCCGGCGGCCACCAGCGACGATACCACCGTGGCGCCCTGGCTGGCCGTCCTGTCGGTCGGCATCGGCGCGTTCGCCCTCGTCACGTCCGAATTCCTGCCCGTCGGCCTGCTGCCGGCCATGGCCGCCGAACTGGCCATCACCAAGGGCCAGGCGGGGCTGATGATCACCACGCCCGGCATCGTTGCCGCATTTGCCGCCATCTTCGTCACCGTCGGCTCGGGCCGCCTCGACCGCCGCATCGTGCTGCTGGCGCTCACGGCCCTGCTGGTCGCGTCGAACCTGCTGGTGGCGCTGGCGCCCTCGTTTGGCTGGATACTGCTGGGCCGCGCCATGCTGGGCGTGGGCGTGGGCGGCTTCTGGGCCATCGGCAGCGCCATCGGCCCGCGCCTGGTGGCGCCGCAGCATGCGTCGCGCGCCATGTCCATCATCTTTGCCGGCGTCTCGCTGGGCACGGTGGCGGGCGTGCCGGCCGGTGCGCTCGTGGGCGATCTCGTGGGCTGGCGCGTCGCCTTCGGCGCGGCCAGCGCCATTGCCGTGCTGGTCTTCATCGGCCAGCTGTTACTGCTGCCCAAGCTGCCACCGACGCAAGCCATCCGCTTGCGCCAGTTGCCGATGATTTTCGGCATCCGCAAGGCCAGGCTGGGCCTGATCGCCACGGCCATGCTGTTCACGGGCCAGTTCGCCGCCTACACGTATATCGCGCCTTTCCTCACGCAGATTTCGCACCTGGCCGCCGGCACGGTCAGCGCCATGCTGCTGGTCTATGGCGCGTCCGGCTTCATCGGCAACCTCGTGGGCGGCTGGGCCGCCGGCCGCTACGAGCGGGCCGCGCTGATGGTCACGGGCGCCGTGCTGGGCCTGTCCACCCTGGCGCTGGCCGCGTTCGGCAGCCATTCGGTCACGGCCATGCTGCTGGTGGCCGTGTGGGGCTTCGGCTTCGGCGCCATGCCGATCGCCGTGCAGACGTGGATGTTCAAGGCGGCGCCGGAGCTGATGGAAGGCAGCAGCGCGCTGTTTGTCGCCATCGTGCAGGTGTCGCTGGCGTCGGGCGCCTTGCTGGGCGGCATGGCCGTCGACCGGCTGGGGGTATCAAGCGCGATGGTGGTGGGCGGCCTGTTCGCCCTGGGCTGCGCCGTGACGATCGCCGTCTTCGGCAAGCCGCGCGCCGCCCAACAGGTGGCCGCAAGTGCCGCTGCCTGCAAGGCCTAGCCCAAAAGCAGGCTCAGATGCGGCCGCGGCGAAATTCGCCAAGGAATTTCGTCACTTCGGCCGGCGCCATCAAGACGTCCGCATCGCCGTGATACGCATACAGGAAGGGCGTGCCGCCCAGGCGGTCCGTCAGCTTGGCGAACAGCAAAAAGCGGCTGCCCAGCGGATAGCGCTGCAGGTCGGCCAGGCGGCGCGAGCACTGCACGGCCAGCTCGGGCGAAAAAGCCTGGCCCGGCACGGGGCGGATTTCCACGCGGCCATTGACGGCGCGCGATTCGACGGCAACGTGCCGATATGCATAAGTATCACGGGCCATGCCGCCACCTTGTCTTGAATAAAGGCGCCATCTTAAAGGAAGACGGCGCCTGCCGTGCTACTGCGCCACGATGCGCAGCAAGCGGCCGTTGTCTTCGTCCGTCAGCGCATACAGGTAGCCGTCCGGGCCCTGGCGCACGTCGCGCACGCGCGCGCCGATGGCCAGGCGGTCCTGCCCCGTCACCTTGCCGTGCGCATCGACGGCGATGCGGCGGATATCCTTGGCCGCCAGGCCGCCGCTGAAGATGCTGCCGCGCCAGGCGGCAATCTTGTCGCCCGTGTAGACGGCCAGGCCGGACGGGGCCGGCGACGGCACCCAGGCCACGCTCGGATTGATCATGCCCGCCACCTCATGCTTGCCCACGGGTTCGTGCGTCGTGTAGTCGGCGCCATAGCTTTGCAGGGGCCAGCCGTAGTTGCCGCCCGCTACCACCAGGTTCAGCTCGTCGCCGCCGTACGGACCGTGTTCCGTGGCCCACACGCGGCCGGAAACGGGGTCGAGCGCCAGGCCCTGCACATTGCGGTGGCCATACGACCAGATTTCCGGCAAGGCGCCCTTGGCCGCCAGCGGGTTGCCGGGCGCCGGTTTGCCGTCTTCCGTCAAGCGCAGGATGGAACCCTGGTGCGTGGCCAGATTCTGCGCCTGCTCGCGCGCCAGGCGGTCGCCGATGCGCAGCGGCGGATTGCCGCCATCGGCCACGCTCATCAGCAAAGTGCCGTCCGGCAGCCACAGCAGGCGCGAGCCGAAATGCTGGCCCCCGCTCTTTTCCGTGGCGACCTTGAAGAGGGTCTGGATGCCCGTCACCTTCTTGCCGTCGAACACGCCGCGCACGAGGGTCGTGCGGTTGGCCTCATTCGTGCCCGTCGATACCGTCATGTAGACGCGCGGGTTCGGCTTGTTGGCATCCTGCGGGTGCAGCACGATATCGAGCAGGCCGCCCTGCCCGCCCGTAAACACCTTGGGCATGCCTTCCAGCGCCACGTCGGTAAAAGTCTTTCCATTCAGCAGATGCAAGCTGCCCTGCTTGCTGGTGACCAGCGCACGCCCCTCGCCCAGCCAGGCGATGCCCCACGGCTGGCGCACGCCCTCGGCCACCGTGACGGCCTTCCATTGCTGTTTCGCGGCGGGCGGCTCGCCTGTGGCGGCCAGTTCGGCGTGGGCGGGCATGGCCGATGCCGCGAAGGCCCCCAGCAACAGTGCGGTGGCAAGGCGTGTGCGCTTGATGATGAGCATCCCGAATTCTCCTGTGTCGGCTATGAAAAAAGGCGGCCGGGATGGTGTTGGCCATCCCGCCGCCTTCTAAAATATCACATCTTGCACGGCGGACGCGCCGCCGTTTGCATGCGATCAGCGATACACGAGGTAGTACTTGGCGCGCGCGTAACCCTTCTGCGCGCCGCCCGTCTGCACCACCGCAAGCAACTCGCCGGCCGATGTATGGAAGACGCCAAGGCCATAGCTGGCTTCGCCGCCGATCACGGGCAGGCTGACGCTGCCTGCAGGGAACAGCAATTCGCCGCTATATTTCTTGTAGCTGGTCTGGTACGTCGTATCGTAGCCCGAAGAAACGTACTCAAGCGAGCTTTCCATCAGCAGCACTTCCGCCGTGGTGGGCGAATAGCTCATCGACAGGATGGTGTTGCTCTGGCCGCTGTTGCCATTACCAAGGATGAAGTGCCCCACATATTTCAGCGTTTCGGTATTGAAATACGAACCGTTTGCGGAAAACAGCAGATCTTCCTTCGGCGACAGGAAGAACGGCGACGTCATGTAGTAATCGCCGTAAACGCTGCCGCTGGTCAGGATGGCATTCGTTTGCGGATCGAAGGTGAAATACGAGAGGCTGGAGCTGCCAGCCGGCGCGAGAAAGACCTTGCTCTTCGATACGGCGAACGCGCCGCGCAGGACGCCGTAGAAGCCGCCGCCGGCGCCGTAATCGAGCGCAGGCAAAGCCTGCCCCGTGCGGGCATTGATCACGGCGACCGCCGGCCGCGCCGAGGAAGACAGCGTCTGGCCCGAGAGGAAGACCACGCCGTCGTTGGTGACGAATACTTCCGTTTGCGTGCCGCCGGTACCCGTCGACTTCAGCACGGTGCCGGCGACCAGGTCCACGAGGCTGACCACGCCATCATGCAGCACGCCGGCCAGCTTGCCATCCGGGCTCAGATTGAAGGCCTTGACCGTCGTCGGCAGATCGATGCTGGTGATGGCGCCATCGACCGGATTGATGACTTTCATGGCGTTCGGCTCGGCCGTGATGGCGACCAGGCGATCGGTCGCCACGCTGTAACGCATATCCAGCGGCTTGAACGGCAACGCGAGCACGCTCGAGGTCGAGGTGACGGCATTGAGTTTCAGGTAGGCGACCGCTGTCTGGCGGCCATTGCTCACTGTCAGCGACAGCACGTAAGCACCGGCCACGTCCGGCGTGAACGATGGTATGGCAGCCGTGGCGGCGCCCAGCGTCGCAACGGAACCGGCAGGCCGGCTGTCCACCGTCCAGGCGTAGGTCAATTTCGCGCCGCCCTCGTCATAGCTGAGGATGCCGCTGGTCACCACCGGCTGGCCGACGGGAACCGTTTGATTGTTGCGGCTGACGACAGCCACCGTGCCCTGGATCACGCCCGTCGGCAAGCTGTTGTTGGCGTCGAACTGGTACACCGTCTCGGCATAGGCTCCCTTCCCGTCCGCGCCACGGGCGCGCACGATGTACAGGCCCAGCACATCCGGCGAGAAACGGGCCGTTTGACCTGCGGCATACAGCACGGACGCGCTGCCGGACGGTTTCTGCATCAATTCCCACGTGGTGGTGACCTTGTCGCCATCCGCATCGGTACTGCCCGTGGCGTCGAGGACGATGCCGGAGCCCACCGATATGGCCATGGCTGGCTTGACGACCGGCTGCGCCGTAAAGGTGGCATTGACCACCACGACGGCGTTCGGCACCCGGTTATTGACCAGTACCGTGACATTTTTGTCGACCCAGCCGCCCTTGCCATTGGCCAGGCGCAGCTTGAAGACATACGTTCCCAGCACGTCGGCCTGGAAGTTGAGCTTGGCCGCGCTGGCAGCGTCCAGCTTGAGCGCGCTGTCCGCCGGCTTGGAGACGATGCTCCAGGCAAAGGTCAAGGTATTGCCATCGCTATCCTTGCTGCCGCTCGCATCGAGTTCGATGGGCGCACCCATGGTGCCGATCGCGTCGGCGCCTTCGGCCGCCGCTGACACGGCGCCGGCAAACAGAATGGCGGGCTGCGGCACGACGGCCGCGGGCGGCGTCACGACGCTGCCATCATTGCCGCTTCCGCCGCCACATCCGGCCAGCATGGCCATGGCCAGCAGACTGGCGCCCAGCCAGCGCAATACCGGCCCCTGCATACGACTCTTCATATGATTCCGTTCTCTAATATTCCCGTGGTTAGAAAGATGACGTCTTGTCGCGTCTAAAATGCGCACGCATATTATCATGACAACAACGTTAAATTTTCACCAAATTTCACTTTGGAAATATTAATTCACAGAAATCATTAAAAATCAGCAATATTTACCGCCCGCCGCCTCAGGCGCGCAGCAGCAAGGCCACGGCTTCGGCCGCGATACCCTCTTCGCGGCCCAGATAGCCCAGCTTTTCATTCGTCTTGGCCTTGATGTTCACCTGCCCCGCCGATACGCCCAGGTCTTCGGCCACGTTGGCGCACATGGCGGCGATGTGCGGCGCCATCTTCGGGCGCTGGGCGATGATGGTGGCGTCGATATTGCCGATAATATAGCCGGCGGCCTGCACGCGGCGCACTGCTTCGCGCAGCAGGGTGCGCGAATCGGCGCCCTTGAATTGCGCATCCGTATCGGGGAAATGGCGGCCGATGTCGCCCAGGGCGGCGGCGCCGAAGATGGCGTCCGTGATGGCGTGCAGCAGCACGTCCGCGTCGGAATGGCCGAGCAGGCCCAGGTGATGGGGAATCTTCACGCCGCCGATGATCAGGTCGCGGTCTTCCACCAGCGCGTGGCAGTCATAGCCCTGGCCGATGCGGAAAGGCAGTACGGGAGTCGTTGTGTTCATGCGGGTCTCTTTACAATTCAGGAATGGGCCAGATACAGCTCGGCCGTTTGTATGTCGCGCGGCAAGGTCACCTTCAGGTTGCGCGGGTGGCCCTCGACGAGCCTGGGCGCCAGCCCCAGCGCCTCGACGGCGCTGGCGTCGTCCGTGATCGCCTGCGGGTCGGGCGCCTGCGACAGGGCCCGGTGCAGCAAGGCATAGCTGAACATCTGCGGCGTCTGCGCCAGCCACAGGCCGTCGCGCGGCACGGTCTGCGCCGACATATTGGCCGGGCCCGCCCGCTTGACGGTGTCGACCACGGGCAAGGCCAGCAAGCCGCCGGCCGGATGCTCGCCCACCTCGTTGATGAGTTTGCCGATCAGTGCCGGCGTCAGGCCGGGACGGGCCGCGTCGTGCACCAGCACCTGGTCGTGCGCGGCGATGCTGCCGTGCAGCGCCTGCAAGGCATTCAGGATCGTCTCCATGCGCGTGGCGCCGCCGCAGCGCAGGACCGTCACGCCTTGATCCGGCACCAGGCCATCGATCTGCCCGTCGTCCGCGCTGACCACGATGTACGTGTGCGCGATGAGGGGGCTGGCGAGAAAGGCGTCCACGGCGTGGCGCAACATGGGCTTGCCGGCGATGAGCAGGTATTGTTTGGGGCTGCCCGCCTCCATGCGCGCGCCCACGCCGGCGGCGGGGATCAGCGCAAAATAGCGGGGGCGATTCGATGCTGCTGCTGTCATGCGTTTCCTTGTCGTGTCACTGCTGGGCGGGCCGTGCCTTGCCCGCCAATATATTCTGGATGTCGCCATTGCACGCCTTGCCCAGGCGCGCATATTCCTGCGGCGAATCGATGGCCGCCTGCAAGACTTCCACCCTGCGCATCTCGGCCTTGATATACGGCAACCAGCCCGTATCGATCTCGCGCGCCAGCGCCGCCCTGGCCGTTCCGCTGGGCGCATACAGGGGCCGCGCCTCGAAACGCCGGGCCAGCGCGGCGCGCACGGTCTTTTCCACGCGCGGCAGATGCTCCATATAGGTTTTCATGTGCCGCAGCTCGTGCGCGAGTATCTCATCATACGCGCAGCTGCCGGGGGCGAACTCGCGGCCGATGTAAATCACCACGGGAGCGTAGTTGAGCTTGACGGATATCTGCGGCGCCACGCATTCGTAGCCGCTGGCAGGATCTTGCAGCATGGGCCCGGCCAGGGCAATCTGCACCTGCGAATCCGTCTTCGTCAGGCCCAGCACCCAGGTATTGGGCCGCGCCATGCCCTTCATCACCGTCAGCGCCTTGTACGACAGATGCGTGTCGATGCTGTAGCCGTTCTGCTGCACCGTCAGCACCGACACCGTCTTGCTGATCGTGTCTTCGCAGCGCACCTGGAACGGCGTGCGCGTCTGCGCCTGCGCCCCCAGAGCGGCACCAGCGAGCAGCAGGAAGAGCGCCTTGCGCATGCGCAAGGTCAGGCCGGCTGCCAGGCGCCGCTGGTGATCTTGTCGAGCCAGAAGATGCCGATGACCGTCTTCACGTCCGTGATCGTGCCATCCCTGACCCAGTCGAGCAGCTGCGGCACGGTCGTCGTGAACGTTTCCAGGAACTCGCCGTCGTCGAGGCGACGCTCGCCGGCCACGAGGCCCCGTGCCAGGAACAGCTCCAGGTGCTCGTCGGAATAGGCGATGGCGTTGTGGATGGTGGAGACGAACTGCCAGTCGGTCGCCGTGTAGCCCGTCTCTTCCAGCAATTCGCGCTGGGCGCAGGCCAGGTGGGACTCGCCTGCGTCGATCTTGCCGGCCGGGAATTCGATGAACACGCGGTCCAGCGGATAGCGGTACTGGCGCTCCATCAGTACGCTGCCGTCGTCGAGCAGCGGCAGGATGACGACGGCGCCCGGATGCAGGATGAATTCGCGCACCGTGATCTTGCCATCGGGCAGTGTCACCCGGTCGCGCTGCACGCGCAGGAAGCCGCCCTGGTAGGCCAGCTCGCCGTCCACTTTGGTTTCAATCAGATTCGTATCCATGAAATTCCTTTATTCAATAAAAAACGGCGCCAGAGGCGCCGCTTTCGGAGGGGAGGAACACTGACAAAACCGTAGCGAGCGGCAGTGATTTGTGGCTGAGAAGCGGAACTGTGCTTGAGCACAGTGAGCATCGCAGGCCGCAAAGCGCGACGCGCAGTAGGTTTGGTCAGCGTTCTAGCGCCGTTTGCGCAGGTAGCGTGCGACAAAGCCGGGGAAGGCCAGCACGAGGAACAGGCATCCCGTGATGGCATAGAATTCCCACGTCTGCGGGAAACCGTTGCCGATGCGCGCTTCGAGCGCGAATGCCACGGCGCCGACGATGAAGTACAGCACCACCATCTCCAGCAGGCGCAGTGCCAGCGGCTTGCGCCAGCCCTGCTCCGCCGGCGCGGCTTTTTTCAACGGCACGGCGGCAAACAGCTTCTCGTTCAAGAATGGCAGGTTGGCGCCCAGGATGCCCAGGGCGATCACCAGCCAGCTCGAGACGGTGACATCCATCGGTCAGGACGCCAGCGTCTTGGTGATGGCCGAAGCGCAGGCCGCCAGGATGCTGTTAGGCATCACGCCCAGCGCCAGGACGAACACGCCGTTCAGGGCCAGCACCACGCGCATGTCGCCATGCACGACCAGCGCATTGCTATCCGCAGGCTCGTCGAACCACATCATTTTCACGACGCGCAGGTAGTAGAAAGCGCCGATCAGCGAGAACAGCACGGCGGCGATGGTCAGCCACAGCTGGCCCGTGGCCAACACCGATGCCAGCACCGAGTACTTGGCCATGAAGCCCATCAGCGGCGGCACGCCGGCCAGCGAGAACATGAACAGGGTCATCACCAGCGCGAAGATCGGGCTGCGTTTGCCCAGGCCCTTGAAGTCGGCCAGTTCTTCTGCTTCGAAACCATTACGTGCCAGCAACATGATCACGCCGAAGGTACCCAGGGTGGTGAACACATAGGTGATGACGTAGTACATCGAAGCGCCGTAGGCGGTGGCTGCGCCAGCCGCGTTCAGGGTATTGTTCGGCGCATCGACGGTACCCGACAGCAGGCCCAGCAGCACGAAGCCCATTTGCGCAATGGTCGAATACGCCAGCATGCGCTTCAGATTGGTTTGTGCGATGGCGGTGAAGTTGCCGATGGCCAGCGACATCACGGCCAGCACCAGCAGCATTTGCTGCCAGTCATGCGCCATCGGCAGCAAGCCCTCGGCCAGCAAACGCAGGGTAATGGCAAACGCGGCCAGTTTCGGCGCGCCGCCCAGCAGCAGGGTCACGGCCGTTGGCGAACCTTGATACACGTCAGGCACCCACATGTGGAATGGCACGACGCCCAGTTTGAAGGCCAGGCCGGCGACCAGGAACACCAGGCCGAAGACCATGATGGTGCCGTTGGTCTTGCCGTTTTCCAGCGCCACGCGCAGTTCGCCCAGGTCCAGGGTGCCGGACGCGCCGTACAGCATCGAGATACCGTACAACATGAAACCGGAAGCCAGTGCGCCCAGGATGAAGTATTTCATGGCCGCTTCCGTGGCCTTGGCATTGTCACGGCGCAAGGCGATCAGCGCGTACAGCGACAGCGACATCAGTTCCAGACCCAGGTAGATGATCAGGAAATTGTTGGCCGAGATCATGATCATCTGGCCCAGCAGTGCAAACAGGGCCAGCACGTAGAACTCGCCGCCCAGGTTACCCGACAGCATGTTGCGGTCGGTAGCGTAGGCACGCGAGTAGATCAGGGTCAGCGCCACGGCGCCGTACGAGAACAGTTTCAGCAGCTGCGACATCGGGTCCGACACGAACATGTTGTGGAACGTGTAGACGGTGGTGCCCGCGTTGAAGTCGCCCACGGTCAGCAAGGCGCAGCCTGCCAACGTCAGCAGGGACAGCGCGTAGGTGATCGAACGCTTCGCCGCAGGCAAGAACATATCGATCAGCAAGAGCGCCGACGTGGCGATCAGCAGAAAGATTTCCGCGTACAGCGGTACCAGATTAGGTGCATTAGTCATGTTATCGGTCTTCTATTTAAGGCAACTTGCTGGTGGCGACATGCTGCAGCAGGTCGGCAACCGAAGTTTGCATCGTGTCGGTGAACGGGGCTGGGTACAGACCCATCACGAGCACGGCGATGGCCAGCACAGCAAGCATGAAGAATTCACGTTTGTTGATGTCGGTCAGTTCGGCCACGTGCTTGTTCTTGATCTTGCCGAATACCACGCGCTTGGCCATCCACAGCGAGTACGCCGCGCCCCAGATCAGTGCCGTTGCAGCCAGCAAGCCGATCCAGAAGTTGAATTTCACCGCGCCCAGGATCACCATGAACTCGCCGACGAAGCCGGACGTGGCAGGCAAACCGCAGTTGGCCATCGAGAACAGCACGAAGAAGGCGGCAAATTTCGGCATGCGGTTCACGACGCCGCCGTAGTCGGCGATGTTGCGGGTATGCATGCGGTCATACAGCACGCCGATGCACAGGAACATGGCGCCGGAGATGAAGCCGTGCGACACCATCTGCACGATACCGCCCTGCACCGAGATGTCGTTGAACATGAAGAAGCCCAGGGTGACGAAACCCATGTGGGCGATCGACGAATAGGCGACCAGTTTTTTCATGTCGGTTTGCACCAGGGCAACCAGACCGATGTAGATGACGGCGATCAGCGACAAGGCGATCATGAAGCCCGACAGGTAGTGGCTGGCGTCCGGCGTGATCGGCAGCGAAAAGCGGAGAAACCCATATGCGCCCAGTTTCAGCATGATGGCGGCCAGCACGGCGGAACCGCCCGTTGGCGCTTCCACGTGGACGTCCGGCAACCACGTGTGCACGGGGAACATCGGCACCTTGACGGCAAACGCCATCAGGAAGGCCAGGAAGATGAAGATCTGTTCGTTCATCGTCAGCTTGAACGCATGCCAGGCCAGGATGTCGAAGGTGCCCGACACATTGCGCAGGTAGATGATGGCAACCAGGGTCAGCAGCGAGCCGAAGAAGGTGTACAGGAAGAACTTGAACGACGCGTACACGCGGTTCGAGCCGCCCCAGATACCGATGATGATGAACATCGGAATCAGGGTTGCTTCAAAGAAGAAGTAGAACAGCAAGCCGTCCAGCGCGCAGAACACGCCGATCATCAGGCCCGACAGGATCAGGAAGGAGCCCATGTACTGGGCGATGCGCTTCTCGATCACTTGCCATGCAGAAATCACCACGATCACCGTGATGAAGGCCGTCAGCGGCACGAACCACAGGGACAGGCCGTCGATGCCCAGCGAGTACCAGATATTGAAGGTTTCAATCCAGGGCGACTTCTCGACGAATTGCATGCCGTGGGCGGCGTTGTCGAAATGCTGGATCAGCGGCAAGGTGCACAGCATGCTGAGCACGGCGCCAGCCAGCGACAGCCAGCGGGTAAAGCCCGCTTTGCTGTCACGGCCGAGAGCCAGGACCAGGACGCCGCAAATGATCGGCACCCAGATTGACAGACTCAGGTAAGGAGGTAGTGTAGAAATCGTAGACTGCATCATGGTTCTCAGTATTCTTTTATCAGGTCAGCTTACTTAGCGGGCCAGAATGGCAGGAAATAGATCAGGAAGCCCAGCACGCCCAGGATCATCACGAATGCATAGTGATAGATGTAGCCGGTCTGCAGCACCCGCGACAGCGAGGACAGCCAGGCGACGACCTTGGCGCTACCGTTGACCAGCAGGCCATCGATCAGCTTCTTGTCACCGAAGTTCCACAGGCCATTACCCAGCAAGCGGGCACCGCCGGCGAACACGACTTCATTGAACTTGTCCATGTAGTACTTGTTGTCCAGCAGGGTGTGGATCGCGTGGAACTTGGCAAAGAACCAGGCCGGTACGCGCGGGTTGACCATGTAGCAGTAGTAGGCTGCCACCACGCCGGACAATGCCAGCCAGAACGGTGCCGTCGACAGGCCGTGGATCGCCATCGCCATTGCGCCGTGGAATTCATGCGACAACTCTTCCATTGCTGGATGGTTTTCGCCGACGAAGATCACGCCCTTGAAGAAATCGCCATGCAGCATCGGACCGATCGTCAGGTAGCCGATGATCAGCGACGGGATCGCCAGCATCACCAGCGGGAACCATACGACGAACGGCGACTCATGCGGCTTCTGGCCAGGTTCCAGACCGTGGTGGCCGTGGTCGTCCTCTTCCTCTTCGTGATGGTCGTCATGCGCATCGCCGTGCGCGCCATGGGCCGCTTTCGGTGCGTGATGGTCGTCATGGCCATGCGCATGCGCCTGGCCGAAACGTTCCTTGCCGTGGAAGACGAGGAAATACATGCGGAACGAGTAGAACGCGGTGACGAACACGCCAGCCAGCACGGCGAACTGGGCAAAGCCAGCGCCCCAGATGTGCGTCGCTTCGACGGCTTCGATGATGCTGTCTTTCGAGTAGAAACCGGAGAACAGCGGCGTGCCGATCAGGGCCAGCGAACCGATCAGGGAAGTGATCCAGGTGATCGGCATGTATTTGCGCAGGCCGCCCATGTTGCGGATGTCCTGGTCATGGTGCATGCCGATGATGACGGAACCGGCGCCCAGGAACAGCAGTGCCTTGAAGAATGCGTGCGTCATCAGGTGGAACACGGCCACGGAGTACGCGGACGAACCCAGCGCCACGGTCATGTAGCCCAGCTGCGACAGGGTTGAGTAAGCGACGACGCGCTTGATGTCGTTCTGGATGATGCCCAGGAAGCCCATGAACAGCGCCGTGATGGAGCCGATCACCAGGATGAAGGACAGTGCCGTGTCGGACAGTTCGAACAGCGGCGACATGCGCGAGACCATGAAGATACCCGCCGTTACCATCGTCGCGGCGTGGATCAGTGCCGAGATCGGGGTAGGACCTTCCATCGAGTCAGGCAGCCACACGTGCAGCGGGAACTGCGCCGACTTGCCCATCGCGCCGATGAACAGGCAGATGCAGGCCACGGTCAGCAGGGCCCAGTCGGTGCCTGGCATCGTCAGCAGCGCCAGTTCGTCTTTCTTGGCGAATACTTCCTGGTAGTTCATGGTGCCGGCGAACGCCAGCAGCAGGCCGATGCCCAGGATGAAGCCGAAGTCGCCCACGCGGTTGACGAGGAAAGCCTTCATGTTGGCCACGATGGCCGTCGGACGCTGGTACCAGAAACCGATCAAGAGGTAGGAGACCAGGCCGACGGCTTCCCAGCCGAAGAACAGCTGCAGGAAGTTGTTGGCCATGACCAGCATCAGCATCGAGAACGTGAACAGCGAGATGTAGGCGAAGAAGCGGTTGTAGCCTTCGTCGTCCTTCATGTAGCCGATCGTGTAGATGTGCACCATCAGGGAGACGAAGGTGACCACGCACATCATCATCGCCGACAGCGAATCGATCTGGAAGCCCACTTCCATCTTCAGGGTGCCGATCGTCATCCAGTTATAGATCGTGCCATTGAATGTCGCGCCATCCATCACTGCCAGCAGTGTCTGCACGGACAGGATGAACGCAATCAGTACGCCCAGGATCGTCGCGGTATGCGACGTCTTGCGTCCGACCAAATTACCCAGGAACTGGGTGCCAAGCAAGCCTGCAATCGCGGCACCGGCCAGCGGCGCCAGCGGTACGGCAAGAAGGAGGTTAGGGTTGAGGAGTTGCCCCGCCATGATGAACCTTAATCGTTATTATTCGAGAGATCGAGTCTGAAAAACATCAGCCTTTGAGGCTGTCCAGGTCTTCGACGTTGATGGTATCCAGATTACGGAACATCACCACCAGAATAGCCAGACCGATAGCCGACTCAGCGGCGGCAACCGTCAGGATGAAGAAAACGAAGATCTGACCGGCCGCGTCGCCCATGAAATGGGAGAACGCGATGAAATTCATATTCACCGCCAGCAGCATCAATTCGATTGCCATCAGCAATACGATGATGTTCTTGCGGTTCAGGAAAATACCGACGATCGAGATTGCGAACAGGATCGCGCCCAGGACCAGAAAATGTGTGAGCGATAATGTCATGGTGCCTCCTTAACTTCCGGCTCAGCTGCAGGACGCTCGACGACCGCGTCCATCTTGATGATCTTCAGGCGGTCGTTGCGCTTGACGCGTACCGCATCGCCTGGAGCAAAATGCTTGGTGTCCTTGCGTTTGCGCAGGGTCAGTGCAACCGCGGCAACGATAGCCACCAGCAGCACGACGGCGGCGATCTCGAAAGCAAACACATATTTCGTGTAGATCAGCAGGCCCAGTTCCTTGGTGCCGCCCAGGTTGACGTTCACGGGAGCGATGCTCGGCGCAAAGTTGCGGAAACCGTGCCACAGGACGGCAGCCATTTCCAGCACGATGATCACGCCCACCGTCACGGACAGCGGCAGATAGCCCCAGAAACCTTCGCGCATGCGGTCGATATTGATATCGAGCATCATGACCACGAAGAGGAACAGCACCATCACGGCGCCGACGTACACCAATACCAGCACGATGGCCAGGAATTCAGCTTGCAGCAGCATCCAGATGCCCGCTGCGGAAAAGAAGGACAGCACCAGGAACAGTACTGCGTGGACCGGATTACGGGCCGTGATGACGCGCGTCGCTGCCAGAATCAAGATCAGCGCGAAGGCGTAAAACAAAATTGTTTTAAAGTCCATAAAAAACCCAATAGACGTACAGATGAACGAGGGGCGCGCCGCAGCTTTTCAGCTGCGGCGCATCCATCAGCGATAAGGTGCGTCGGCGGCGCGCGCAGCGGCGATGTCATTTTCATAACGATCACCCACGGCCAGCAACATCTCTTTCGTGTAATACAAATCCCCGCGTTTCTCGCCGTGGTATTCCAGGATTTGCGTCTCGACGATCGAATCGACCGGGCAGGACTCTTCGCAGAAACCGCAGAAGATGCACTTGGTCAAGTCGATATCGTAACGCGTGGTGCGGCGCGAGCCGTCGTCACGCTGTTCCGATTCGATCGTGATGGCCATCGCCGGGCAAACCGCTTCGCACAGTTTGCAGGCGATGCAACGTTCCTCGCCGTTCGGGTAGCGGCGCAGCGCGTGCAAGCCACGGAAACGCGGCGAGATCGGTGTCTTCTCTTCCGGGAATTGCACCGTGATCTTGCGCGAAAACATGTACTTGCCTGTCAACGCCATGCCCTTGATCAGCTCGCCTAACAAGAGGCTGCTGAAGAAATCTTTTACCTTATCCATTCGTATGCACTCTCTTACTTCCAAATATTCCAGGATGTCTGCATCCAGGCAGCGACGAAGACCAGGTAGACCAGCGTCAACGGGATAAACACTTTCCAGCCGAGGCGCATGATCTGGTCATAACGGTAGCGTGGGAAAGTACCGCGCACCCAGATGAACACCGACACGATGAAGAAGGTCTTGGCGAACAGCCAGAAGAAGCCGCCGAAACCACCCCAGAACTCAAGGAAAGCAAATGGTGCGGACCAGCCACCGAGGAACATGATCGAAGCCAGGGCGCCGATCAGGATCATGTTGGCGTATTCGGCCAGCATGAACATGGCGTAGGCCATGCCCGAATATTCAACCATGTGGCCGGCCACGATTTCCGACTCGCCTTCGACGACGTCGAACGGGTGGCGGTTGGCTTCGGCCAGGCCCGACACCAGGTAGATGACGAACATCGGCAGCAGCGGCAGCCAGTTCCACGACATGAAGTTCACGCCCTTGTCGGCGAAGAAGCCGATTTGCTGGCCGCCGACGATGTCGATGAAGTTCAGGCTGCCCGAGACCATCAGCACGATGACCATCACGAAGCCCATCGGGATCTCATACGAAATCATCTGTGCCGAAGCGCGCATGGCGCCCATGAACGAGTACTTCGAGTTCGAAGCCCAGCCGGCGATGATGATGCCGTAGACTTCCATCGAGGTAATCGCCAGCAGCATCAGCAAGCCTGCGTTGACGTTGGCCAGCACGGCTTGCGGACCGAAGGGCACGACCGACCAGGCGGCCAGGGCCGGCATGATGGTCATGATCGGGCCGATCACGAACAGGCCCTTGGCGGCCTTGGACGGGATGATGATCTCTTTGAACAAGAGTTTCAGCGCATCGGCGATCGGTTGCAGCAAGCCCAGCGGGCCCACGCGGTTCGGACCCACGCGGATCTGGATCCAGCCGATCAGCTTGCGTTCCCACAAGGTCAGGTAGGCAACCAGGCCCATCAGCGGCAGCAGCACGCAGACGATCTTGATCAGGGTCCAGAAGAACGGCCAGGAGCCGCCCAGCAAATCCTGGCCGCTGCTGTTGATGACGTTTACAAATTCAGGCAGAGCCATCAGATTTTCCCCTCTGCTGTTTCAACTGTGATGTCACCGAACATGCCGCCCAGGCCAGCCGTCGAGGCATGCGCCGCCGACACTTTGACCACATTGGCTGGCAGGCCGGCATGGAGTGCCGCCACCAGGATGGCGCTGCCGGAGCCTTGCGCCACTTTGACCTTGTCGCCGGCCTTGATGCCCAGCGTCTCGGCCAATGCTGGCGACAGATGGGCTTGCGGCGCGGCGCCATCGACCGTGCGCAGCAGCGGTTCGGAGCGGCGTACCAGAGCGTCGGCGAAGTAGATCGGCACGTCGGCGATGCGTTGCAGCGCCGACGATGCCGGTGCGTACGCTGCCGCTTCCGGCGCGTTCTTGGCGATGTTGTTCAGCTGTGCCGACAGGTCGGTCACACCGGCGCCAAACGCTTCGTCGCGGATCGCTTCGGAAGTGTCGTAGTCGAAACCGGCCAAGCCCAGGATGTTGCCCAGGACGCGCAGCACTTTCCAGGCTGGACGGGTTTCCGCCAGCGGTTTCACGGTGCCGTTGAAGCTTTGCGCGCGGCCTTCGCAGTTCACGAAGGTGCCCGAGGTTTCAGCGAACGGGGCGATCGGCAGCAAGACATCGGCGTAATCCATGCCGTGCTTGAAGGCCGACATGGCCACGACCATCTCGGCCTTGTCCAGGGCGGCGCGGGCCGCATGTGGATTGGCGGCATCGAGTTCCGGCTCCGCGTGCAGCAGCACGTAGGCTTTCTTCGGCACGGCAAACGCAGCTTGCGCATTGGCGCGCGGCTTGGCGACCAGGTGCGCGCCGACCGTGTTGGCCGCTTCCGTCAGGTAGCCCAGCTTGGCGCCCGTCTGTTCGGCGATCCATTGCGCAGCAGCATGCAGCTGCGACGCTTGCGGGTGTTGCGTTGCCGCGTTACCCAGCAGCACGGCGCCGTTGTCGCCCGCCATCAGGCTGGCGGCAATCGCAACGGCCACGTCCGAAGCGGCAATCGCTTCGAAACCGGCTGGCGCGGCGACTTCTTTCGCTTTAGCAACAGCGACGACCACTTCCGACAAGGCCGCCAGCCAATCGCTAGGCGCGACGATCATCTTGTTGGCGATGGTGATCAGCTGCTCATCGTCGGAGGCGTGCAGGATCGACAGCTTGGCGCCGCCCTTGACGGACGCGCGCAAACGCGTGGCCAGCAACGGGTGGTCCTTGCGCAGGAACGAGCCGATGACGAAGGCGCGCTTGATCTGGCCAAATTCGTTGATCGGCATGCCCAGCCATGGCTTGACGGACGCGTCCAGCGCGAAGTCGGTCTGGCGCAGGCGGAAGTCGACGTGCTCGGAACCGAGACCGTGGGCCACTTTTTGCAGCAGGACCAGCTCTTCGACGGTCGAATGCGGCGTTGCCAGCGCGGCGATGGCGTCGGCGCCATGCTCGTGCTTGATGTTTTTCAAACCGTGCGCCACGTATTCCAGCGCCGTTTGCCAATCGACTTCCTTCCACTCGTTGCCTTGTTTCAGCATCGGGGTGGTCAGGCGCTCGGCGCTGTCCAGCGCTTCGTACGAGAAACGGTCCTTGTCCGAGATCCAGCACTCGTTGACGGCTTCGTTTTCCAGCGGCAATACGCGTTTGACCTTGCCAGCTTTCACTTGCACGATCAGGTTCGCGCCCAGGCCGTCATGCGGGCTGACCGATTTGCGGCGCGACAGTTCCCACGTACGGGCGCTGTAGCGGAACGGCTTCGAGGTCAGTGCGCCGACGGGGCACAGGTCGATCATGTTGCCCGACAGTTCGGAGTCGACCGTCTGGCCCACGAAGGACACGATTTCCGAGTGTTCGCCGCGGCCGATCATGCCCAGCTCCATCACGCCGGCCACTTCCTGGCCAAAGCGTACGCAGCGGGTGCACTGGATGCAGCGCGACATTTCCTGCATGGAGACCAGCGGACCGGCTTCCTTCGGCTGCACGACGCGCTTGTCTTCCTTGTAGCGCGATTCGCTCTTGCCGTAGCCCACGGCCAAGTCTTGCAACTGGCATTCGCCGCCCTGATCGCAGATAGGGCAATCGAGCGGGTGGTTAATCAGCAAGAATTCCATGACCGACTTTTGCGCCTGCACAGCTTTATCGCTGGCGGAGCGCACGATCATGCCGGCACTGACCGGGGTCGCACAAGCGGGCAAAGGCTTGGGCGCCTTTTCCACTTCGACCAGGCACATGCGGCAGTTCGCTGCAATCGACAATTTCTTGTGATAGCAGAAGTGCGGAATGTAGGTTCCCAATTTGTTGGCGGCGTCCATCACCATGCTACCAGCAGGGACTTCGACTTTTTTGCCGTCTATTTCGATTTCAACCATGGTGATCGTTACCTGACGCAGCTTAGATATATGCGGGCACTAAGCAATGCTTGTGCTCGATATGATATTCAAATTCTTCACGGAAATTCTTAATGAAGGCCCGTACCGGCATGGCAGCCGCATCGCCCAGCGCGCAAATGGTGCGGCCCTGGATGTTGTCGGCGATCGAGTTGAGCATGTCCAGGTCGTCTGGACGACCCTGCCCCTGCTCGATGCGGTGCACCATGCGGTACATCCAGCCTGTGCCTTCACGGCAAGGCGTACACTGGCCGCACGATTCTTCAAAGTAGAAGTAGGACAGGCGTTCCAGCGCCTTTACCATGCAGCGTGTTTCGTCCATCACGATGACGGCGCCCGAACCCAACATCGAACCGGCTTTCGCGATCGAGTCATAGTCCAGGTCGGTCTGCATCATGATGTCGCCGCGGATCACCGGAGCGGACGAACCGCCAGGGATCACGGCCTTGATCTTTTTGCCACCGCGCATGCCGCCTGCCAGTTCCAGCAGGGTCGCAAACGGGGTGCCGAGCGGCACTTCGTAGTTGCCCGGTTTTTCCACGTCGCCCGAGATCGAGAAGATCTTCGAACCGCCATTGTTCGGCTTGCCCATGGCCAGGTATTTCTCCGGACCGATGTTCAGCACGAATGGCACGGCCGCGAAGGTTTCCGTGTTGTTGATCGTCGTCGGCTTGCCGTACAGGCCAAACGAGGCAGGGAAAGGCGGCTTGAAGCGCGGCTGGCCTTTCTTGCCTTCCAGCGATTCCAGCAGGGCCGTTTCTTCGCCGCAGATGTAGGCGCCATAACCATGGTGCGCATGCAACTGGAACGAGAACTCGCTGCCCATGATCTTGTCGCCCAGGAAACCGGCGGCGCGCGCCTCTTCCAGCGCTTCTTCGAAACGCAGGTATTCCTGGAAGATTTCACCGTGGATATAGTTATAGCCGACGGTGATGCCCATCGCATAAGCGCCAATGGCCATGCCTTCGATCAGCGCATGGGGATTGTAACGAATGATGTCGCGGTCCTTGAAAGTGCCCGGTTCGCCTTCATCTGTATTGCAGACGAGGTATTTTTGACCCGGGAACTGGCGCGGCATGAAGCTCCACTTCAAGCCGGTAGGAAAACCCGCGCCGCCACGGCCGCGCAAGGACGAAGCCTTGAGGTCGGCGATGATCTGTTCCGGCGTGATTTTCTCTTCCAGGATACGCCGCAGGGCCGAATAGCCGCCGCGGTTCACATAATCTTGCAAATGCCAGTTCTTGCCATCCAGATCCTTCAGGATCAATGGATCGATATGGCGGTTGTGGAGTGACGTCATTTCTTGAGTTCCTCCAGCATGGCGTCGATTTTCTCGTTCGACATCCAGCTGCACATGGTTTTATTACTGACCAGCAAGACAGGCGCATCGCCGCAAGCACCCATGCACTCGCCTTCAACCAGGGTGAACTGGCCGTCAGGGGTGGTTTCGCGGAAATCGATACCCAGTTTCTGCTTCAGGTAGTCTGCAGCGCGCACGCCGCCCGACAGGGCGCATGGCAGGTTGGTGCACACGGTGATCTTGTGCTTGCCCACGGGTTTCACGTTGTACATATTGTAGAACGTGGCCACTTCCTGCACGGCAATCGCCGGCATGCCGATGTAATCGGCCAGTTCCTTCATGGTTTCCGGCGCCAGCCAGCCCAGTTCATCCTGGGCGTGGGCCAGAGCGGCCATGACGGCCGACTGACGCTGGTCGGCCGGGTACTTGGCCAGCTCGCGGTCAATTTTCTTATAGCATTGCTCTGATAACAACATACTTTTTGCCTCTTAGCGGTCAATACTGCCGAACACGATATCTTGCGTCCCGATGATGGTCACGGCGTCGGCAAGCATGTGCCCACGCGCCATCTCGTCGAGCGACTGCAAGTGGGCGTAGTCTGGCGCGCGCAGTTTCATGCGGTACGGCTTGTTGGCGCCATCGGACACCAGGTACACGCCGAACTCGCCCTTCGGATGTTCCACGGCGCTGTAGGCCTCGCCTGGCGGCACGTGGAAACCTTCCGTAAACAGCTTGAAGTGGTGAATCAAGGATTCCATGTTGGTCTTCATGTCGACGCGGCCCGGAGGCGCCACCTTGCGGTTGCTGGTCATGACAGGACCTTCATTGTTGCGCAGCCACTCCACGCATTGCTTGATGATGCGGTTCGACTGGCGCAGCTCTTCCACGCGGACCAGGTAGCGGTCGTAGCAATCGCCGTTGGTGCCGATAGGAATGTCGAAATCCATCAGGTCGTACACTTCGTACGGCTGTTTCTTGCGCAAGTCCCACTGCACGCCCGAGCCGCGCAGCATGGCGCCCGTAAAGCCCATGGCCAGCGCATCTTCCGGCGAGACCACGCCGATGCCGACGGTACGCTGTTTCCAGATACGGTTGTCGGTCAGCAGGGTTTCGTACTCGTCCACCGAGTTCGGGAAACGGCGCGCGAAGTCTTCGATGAAGTCCAGCAGCGAACCCTGGCGGTTTTCGTTCAGCTTGGAAATCGCTTTTGCGTTGCGGATGATCGACGCCTTGTGCTGCGGCATCGCGTCCGGCAGGTCGCGGTACACGCCGCCCGGACGGTAGTAGGCCGCGTGCATGCGCGCGCCCGACACTGCCTCGTAGGCGTCGAACAAGTCTTCGCGGTCGCGGAAGCAATACAGGAACGGGCCCATGGCGCCGACGTCCAGCGCGTGGGTGCCCAGCCACATCAGGTGATTCAGGATGCGCGTCATCTCGTCGAACATGACGCGGATGTATTGCGCGCGCAGGGGCACTTCCAGGCCCAGCATCTTTTCGATGGCCATCACGTACGCGTGTTCATTGCACATCATCGACACATAGTCGAGACGGTCCATGTACGGCACGGATTGCAGATAGGTCTTTTGCTCGGCCAGCTTCTCGGTGGCGCGGTGCAGCAGGCCGATATGCGGGTCGGCGCGCTGGATGACTTCGCCATCCATCTCCAGCACCAGGCGCAGCACACCGTGCGCGGCCGGATGCTGCGGCCCAAAGTTCAGGGTGTAGTTCTTAATCTCAGCCATTATTTCATCCCGTAATGTTCTTCGCGGATCACGCGCGGCACGTTTTCCCGCGGCTCGATCGTCACGGGCTGGTAAATCACGCGCTTTTGTTCCGGATCGTAGCGCATCTCGACATAGCCGGAGACGGGGAAATCCTTGCGGAACGGATGGCCGATGAAACCGTAGTCGGTCAGCAGGCGGCGCAAGTCGTTGTGGCCTTCGAAGAGGATGCCCAGCAGGTCGAACGCTTCGCGCTCGTACCAGTTGACGGCACGCCAGATGCCCACTACGGAAGGCAGCAGCGGCATGTCGTCATCCGGCGCGAACACGCGCACGCGCACGCGCCAGTTGTGCTTGACCGACAGCAGGTGCGAGACGGCCGCGTAACGCAGGCCATCCCAGCTACCGTCGCCGTAGGTCGAGTAGTCGACACCGCACAGATCGATCAATTGCTCGAAATGCAGGGCCGGATCGTCGCGCAGGGTCTGCATCACGCCCAGGTAGTCCTCGGCCTTGACGAGCAAGGTGACTTCGCCCAGCGCAACGGTCGTGCTAACGCGTTCGCCCAGGGCAGTGCCGAGGGCGTTTTGCAATACTTCTAAATGTGTTGTCATAATCTGAAGCGGCCCCGTTAGCGTGCGATCGTGCTGGTACGCTTGATCTTGTTCTGCAACTGCATGATGCCGTACAACAAGGCTTCAGCGGTCGGAGGACAGCCAGGCACATACACGTCGACGGGCACGATGCGGTCACAGCCGCGCACCACAGAGTAGGAGTAATGGTAGTACCCGCCGCCATTGGCGCAGGAACCCATCGAGATGACCCAGCGTGGCTCTGCCATCTGGTCGTAGACCTTGCGCAGGGCCGGCGCCATCTTGTTGCACAGGGTACCGGCAACGATCATGACGTCGGACTGACGCGGCGACGGACGAAACACGACGCCAAAACGGTCCATATCGTAGCGGGCTGCGCCCACATGCATCATTTCGACCGCACAGCAGGCCAGACCGAACGTCATCGGGAACATAGACCCGGTGCGCGCCCAGTTGATCAGCTTGTCGGCCGAGGTGGTGATGAAACCTTCGCTTAATACGCCTTCAATAGCCATGGCTTATTCCCAGTCAAGGGCACCTTTCTTCCAAATGTACCAAAATCCGACCACGAATTCAGCGATGAACACCATCATCGTGACGAAACCGGCCCAGCCCAGGTCGCGCATTGCAACGCCCCACGGGAAAAAGAATGCCGTTTCCAGATCGAACAAAATAAACAGGATTGCGACCAGATAGTAGCGCACATCAAATTTCATGCGCGCGTCTTCGAATGCTTCAAAGCCACATTCGTACGGGGAGAGTTTTGCTGCGTCAGGCTTGTTAGGACCTAACAGGCGCCCCAGGAGCTGGGGAGCGATACCGACACCAAGGCCGATAATAATGAACAGCAGGACGGGGAAGTAATTTTCGAGGTTCACGATTGATGAGCTTATATTGAACGATCGGTTAAATGAGGACGCTGCGATCATTTGCAGCGTATCTAACGCACGACCCCAATCAAAGCTAAGACCAGGATCGAACGACACATCCTCGTAAAAAAAGCCAGCAACTTTGTACGAGCCATGGCTCGTGCGCCGTTGCTGGCTTCTGATTTCTGGTGCCGACGACGAGACTCGAACTCGTACAGCTTTCGCCACTACCCCCTCAAGATAGCGTGTCTACCAATTTCACCACGTCGGCGGTAAGGCCCGTATTCTACTCTGCTTTGGCGCTAAAGTTAATGCACAAATGCATCAAAACACAGATAAAAACGATAAATTTTTACATCTTCCAGCGCGCCACGATTTTTTCCTGCCGCACTGCCAAAACATTGAGCAATAATCTGCCCGTAATGAGAATTACTCTCGATGAGGTATCGAGCTGATACAGAATTACTTCGGAATCGCGCCGGCCGGGGTGCTGGCAACCGGGGCTGCCGCTGCCGGAGCGCTGGCAGCCGGAGCTGCTGCAGGCACCGTCGTCGGGATCGCGCCCGCGCCGGTCACCGGCACTGGCTTGACGACTTTATCCATCACGCCGCCGCCCACCGTGGTGGCGCGCTGATTGGCCATCAGCGACAGGGCCAGGGTGGCGCCGAAGAAGATCGCGGCGGCAACGCCCGTCGACTTCGACATGAAGTTCGACGAACCCGTCGCACCGAACAGGCTGCCCGATGCGCCCGAACCGAAGGCGGCACCCATGTCGGCGCCCTTGCCGTGCTGCAGCAACACCAGCGCGATAATCGACAATGCCGAAATAACCTGTACCACCACTACCAGATTGAACATCATGTTCATTGCAATTCCATTCTTAGTTTAAAGTAATTCAATCAGCAGCGTGAATAATCGCCAGGAAATCCGCCGCCTTCAATGCTGCTCCACCGATCAGACCGCCATCGATATCCGGCATCGCCATCAATTCTTTTGCGTTCTCCGGCTTCATGCTGCCGCCATACAGGATCTGCACGCCGGCCGCCGCTACCGCATTCTTTGCCGCCAGCTGGCCGCGCAACTCCTGATGCACGTCCTGCGCCATTTGCGGCGTCGCCGTCTTGCCCGTGCCGATGGCCCAGACCGGCTCGTAGGCCAGCACCAGTTTCGCCACGTCGTCGCCGCCGATGGCTGCCAGCACGGCGCCCAGCTGCTGCGCCACCACGGCATTCGTCTGGCCCGCTTCGCGCTGCGCCAGCGTCTCGCCGATGCAGACGATGGGCGTGATGCCCGCCGCCAGCGCGGCAACCGTCTTGGCCGCCACTTGCGCATCGCTCTCGCCATGGTAGGCACGGCGCTCGGAATGCCCGATCACTACATAGCTGCAGCCAAAATCCTGCAGCATGGCGGCCGAGATTTCTCCCGTGTAGGCACCGCTGGCGTGCGCGGACACATCCTGCGCGCCCCAGCCCAGAGCCGAGCCTGCCAATTGCGCCTGGCACTGCGCCAGATACGGCGCGGGCACGCAGACGGCGCTGGCGGCGCCAGAGGCAGCCAGGCCAGCAACTATTTCAGACAATAACACCACGTTCGAGGTGCGACTGCCGTTCATTTTCCAATTTCCGACGACGAGTTTGCGACGCATAGTAGCCTAAATTCTAATAACCCGTCATTCTAACTCCGGCACCGATGCCGGTCAAACAGGCAGTGCCCCGTTTCAGGCAACTTGCAACATGATCTTGCCCACGTGCGTGCTCGCCTCCATCAAGGCATGCGCCTCGTTGGCTTTTTCCAAAGGGAAAGTTTTGTAGATCACGGGCTTGATCTTGCCCGCCTCGATCAGGGGCCAGACGGTCGTGCGCAGATGGTTGGCGATGGCTGCCTTGAAGGCGACGGAACGGGGACGCAGGGTGGAACCCGTCACCGTCAGGCGACGGCGCAGCAAGCTACCCAGGTCCAGCTCCGCCTTGGTGCCGCCCTGCACGGCGATCAGGCCGATGCGGCCATCGTCGGCCAGGCAATCGATTTCGCGCGGCAGGTAGTCGCCGCCCACCATGTCGAGGATGACGTCGACGCCGCGGCCGCCAGTCAGTTCCTTGACGACCGCCACGAAATCTTCCGTGCGGTAATTGATGCCCCGTTCGGCGCCCAGCGCTTCGCAGGCGCGCGCCTTGTCGTCGCTGCCCGCCGTGGCGAACACGCGATGACCCAGCGCGGCCGCCAGCTGGATGGCCGCCACGCCGATACCGGACGTGCCGCCCTGCACCAGCAGGGTTTCGCCATCGGCCAGCGCGCAGCGGTCGAAGACATTGCTCCACACGGTAAAGAAGTTTTCCGGCAGGGACGCGCCTTCCAGCGCCGTCAAGCCTTTCGGCAAGGGCAGGCACTGGCCGGGAGGCGCCGCGCAGTACTCGGCATAGCCGCCGCCCTGCACCAGCGCGCAGACCAGGTCGCCCTTGCTGAATGCGGTATTGGCGAAATCGCCATCGACCACTTCGCCCGCCACCTCCAGGCCCGGCAAGTCCGAGGCGCCCGCCGGCGGCGCATACTTGCCCAGGCGCTGCAGCACGTCGGGGCGGTTGATGCCGGCCGCGTGCACCTTGATCAGCAATTCGCCTGCCTTGAAGGCGGGAACGGGCCGCTCGGCGATCTGCAGAACGTCGGCGGGACCTGGCTGGCTGATGGCAACTGCACGCATGGCGGGACTCTTTCTAGGCAAAACGGCGATTGTACGCCAAGCCGCCCAGCCTTGCAGGCCCCCTCCCCAGGAGCCCTCCCGACGCCACCGCCGCCCTTAGCCGGCGCCCGTTTTCGACTGGCGCGGCAAGGGCGTGCCCGGTTTCCATTTTGCCGACAGGGTCTGGCCCTCCTCGACTTGCTCGGGCGTCATCTTGCGCACCACGGCGGCGCGCTGGTCGGCCGCATTCGCATTGCCATTCGCCGCCGCCAGGTTCCACAGCATGTAGGCGATCACGTTGTCCTGCTGCACGCCGCCCATGTGGTAGCGGTACATCAGGCCCAGCACCTGCTGCGCCTCCGCATGGTTCTGCTCGGCAGCCTTGCGGAACCATCCCACGGCCTGCTTGTGGTCCTGCAGCACGGCGTTGCCCGTGTAATACATGGCGCCCACCACATACTGGGCATCGGCCTTGCCCTGGTCGGCCGCCTTGCGGTGCCAGAACATGGCTTGCTTGTAATCCTGCGGCAAGCCCCGGCCCATGTAATACATCAGGCCCAGCAAATGCTGGGCGTCGGCGTTGCCGGTCTTGGCAAGGGGCAATATTTCCTTGTAGGCCAGCGCGTAATTCTTGTTGTTGTAGGCGCTGGCGCCTTCGACAAAGCCCGCCCGCGCAGGTAGCTGTATGACGCACAGCATGAGTAATGTAATGATCAGTTTTTTCATCGGAATGGGAAGAGGTCTGACTGTACTTTTATCGGAACACGCCTTGCGGCATGCACGGACATCCTTATTTCCAGCTCACTTTGCCCAGGCCCTCGACGCTGACATCGCGGTTGGCCGGCTTGCCGTACACCACCACCGAACCGAGTCCGCTCAGGTTCAGCTTGGCATTCGTATGGGCATTCACCGTGGCATTACCGAGGCCGCTCAACTCCAGGTTGACGGCATCGGCTTCGAATTGCTGCGCATTCAGGCTGCCCAGGCCGCCCAGGCTGGCCTTCAGCAGGCGCCCGCGCCCGCCCAGCACCACCGAGCCGGCGCCCTGCAAGTCCAGTTCCGCGCGCTCATTGTTGCCGATCCAGATCTGCATGCTGCCCACGCCGCCCAGGCTGGCATTGAGCTTGCGGTAGTCGCCCACCAGCTTGATGCTGCCCGCCCCTTCCAGCGACAAGGTCAGTTCCTCGCCCTTGAAGCCCGTGATATCCGTGCTGCCAAAGCCTTCCGAGCTCAGTTCGCGCAAGTTCGGCAAGACCAGGTCGGCGCGTATCGACGACGGGCCGATCTTGATGCCGCGTATTTCCGTTTCGATGTGCAGGGTGTCGCCGCTTTGCGCCGTGCTGACATCGGCGATGTAGCGCTTGTCGGCCGTGATGCTCAGCGAAGGCACATTGCCCTGGCGAATGCGCACTTCCATCACGCCATCGAGCTTGACGCGCACCACGCGGGCGTCGATGTTGCGCATTTCCAGCAGGCGGGTCTCGGCGGCCGCGCCGCGCACCAGGCCCAATGTCGCCAGGAACAGCAGCGCCAGTTGCAGTGTCTTTTTCATGTAGTGCATCCTCGGTATCTTGTTTTTATGTGTCGTGGCGTCCGCGCGGGACGCCCGCGCATTGCCACTGGCCAACACTGTAGCAGCGCAGAAAACTGCTGACAATCGATTACGCGAAACGGGCTTTTTCGGCGCCGCTCAGGCGCTTGGCCTTGACTACCACCACTTGCATGGCGGCTTTGCCCGCCGGTGCGGCCAGGGTGGCCGTGGTGCTGGCCACTTGCAGGGCCGGGGCGGCCGGGGCGATGGCGTAGCAGCTGGCGCTGACCAGGATGGCGGCGGCAACGGCGATGACTTCCATGTTTTTAGCGACGTTCATTTGTATCTCCTCGGGTGTCTGGCAGTGGGTTTGCGGTATGGTGTCACTATAGCCATACCGGCCCCGGCAGACACGCCGATTGCGACGAACTGCGTTTTTGGCAGGCTGGCCTGACAAAAACGCGGATAAACGCCGATTTGCTGCTGCGCTTACAGGCGCTTAAAACTCTTCCCACTCGTCGGCGCCGGACCTGGCCGCCTTGACGGGCCGGGCCGGCGGCAGCGCGCGGGCCGGCGCGTGCGGCGCTGGCGCGGCCGGCTTGGCCTTGAGGCGCGTCACGGGCGCAGGCGCCGCGGCAGGGCCCGCATCACCGAGGCGGAACATGCCGACGGCCTGCGCCAGGTCCACCGCCTGCTCCTGCAAGCTTTCCGCGGCCGCCGCCGCCTGTTCGACGAGGGCCGCA
This sequence comes from Janthinobacterium sp. FT14W, assembly GCF_009208755.1. Lineage (NCBI taxonomy): Bacteria > Pseudomonadati > Pseudomonadota > Betaproteobacteria > Burkholderiales > Oxalobacteraceae > Janthinobacterium > Janthinobacterium sp. FT14W. The sequence continues at coordinate 76,115 of NZ_WFLL01000016.1, forward strand.
TTTTGCTGCGTCATGGTATCCATGTGCGTGACGGCCGTATTGATCTCGCCGATGCCGGCGCTCTGTTCGCGGCTGGCCACCGTGATCTCGCTCATGATGGACGTCAGTTGCTGCACCGACGCCACCACCTGGTCCATGGTCTGGCCCGCCTCATCGACGAGCCTGCCGCCGGCGCCCACCTTCTCCACCGAGTCGCCGATCAGCTCCTTGATTTCCTTGGCCGCCTGGCTCGAACGCTGCGCCAGGTTGCGCACTTCGGATGCCACCACGGCAAAGCCCCTGCCCTGCTCGCCCGCGCGCGCCGCCTCGACGGCCGCGTTCAAGGCCAGGATATTCGTCTGGAAGGCGATGCCGTCGATCACGCCGATGATGTCGACGATCTTGCGCGAGCTTTCCTGGATGCCCGCCATGGTCCCCACCACCTGCTGCACCACGCGGCCGCCCTTGGCCGCCACTTCCGAGGCGGACACGGCCAGCTCGTTGGCCGCATGCGCGTTTTCCGCATTCTGCTTGACGGTCGAGGTCAGCTCGTCCATCGAACTGGCCGTCTCTTCCAGCGCCCCCGCCTGCGCTTCCGTGCGCGAGGACAGGTCGGCGTTGCCGGCGGCAATATCGGCCGATTCGCTGCGCACCAGGGTGCTGATGCTGCGGATCTGCACCAGCACGGTGGCGATCTTTTCCACGAACAAATTGAACGCCTGGGCGATCTGCGCCAGCTCATCCGCGCCTTCCGCATCGAGGCGGCTGGTCAGGTCGCCGTCGCCCGTGGCGATCGCTTCCATCGCATCGCGCACCAGTCCCAGGCGGCGCAGGGCGCGCGCCACCAGTGCGCTCAATACGGCGGCGGCCAGGGCCAGCACCAGCAAGGCCGTCAGGGCCGAGGCGCGCAGCATGGAACTCAGCGCCTGCGTCGCTTCCGAACGGTCGAGCACGGTAGCCAGCAGCCAGTCGCTGCCCGGCACCTTACTTACATGCAAGATGCCGTCGCGCTCGCCCAGGCGGATGGCGGCGCCATCGCCGCTCTTTTCGATATCGGCCAGCGCCTGCGCGCTCAGGCCCGGGTCCAGCTCGGCCAGCGGTTTCAGGGTCAGCTTGCCGTCCGGGTGGGCGATGATCTTGCCGCCGCCATCGACGAGGAAGGCGTAGCTGGCCGCCGTCGGCTTGATCGAGGCGACGTTCTGCACCACCGCATCCATCATCACGTCGGCCGCCAGCACGCCCGTCACGCTGCCCTTGCCGCCCAGCGGCTCGGCAAACGTCACCACCAGCTTGCCCGTGCTGGCGCCGATGTACGGCGCCGTGATGACGGGGCCGCCCGCTGCGGACGCCAGCTTGTACCAGGGCCGCGCCGTGGGATCGTAGTCGGCGGCGCGCTGGCGCTCCTGCGAAAAGACGGCATGCTTGTCGGCAAAGCCGATATACGCCATGTCAAACGTGCCCGCCTGCTCGGCCGCCTTCAGGGCCGGCAACGGATCGGCCGCCGTGGCGCCCTGCTTGAGCGAGCCCACGACGGCTTGCTTGGAACGCAGCCATTCGGCAATCGCTTGCGCGTGGCTGTGCGACAGCTGCAGCATCTGCGTGTCGAGCGCGGCCAGGGTACTGGAGCGCGTGGTGTAAAAATTGGCGATGGCGACGGCCAGCATGGCCAGCACGACGATGGAAACGGCGATGGCGATCAGCCGCGCCTTAAGAGAGGACAACATGGTGCATCCAATAAAAAAGAGAAAATCGGGAGGGATGCGCCATGGTCGGTGAATAAGATTTTGTCGTCAAGCAATACTGACTCTCAATTACTCATAAACAACAATTGATACCATATATTAATCATATCTCGCCGCGCAACTTGCGCAGGGCAGCCGATTCGCCGCCCGTCGCCTCGATGCGGAAACGGGCAAATGCCTGTTCCAGCTCGGGGTGACGACGCAAGCCGCCTTCCGTAAAATACGGCCCGCCGGGGATGTCGCCCCAGGCCACGGGAGCGACCAAGGCGCCGGCAGCGGCCTGCGCCAGCAGCGGCGCCAGCGCGCTGCGCAGGCCGGCCACTTCCCCATCGGCGGGCGCCAGGCGCGCCAGCCACTGTTCCAGTTCGGCGGCAAGGGCCTGCAAGCGCAGCTGGTCCATCATCTCTCCTCAGTTCCTGATCGTGCCGATCAGCACGGGGGCCGACCACAAGTTGCGGTTCGGCAGCAAATACTGTTGCGCGCCGCCCTTGCGCCGCACCAGGCCGCCCAGCTCCTGCGTGGGCGCCACCTGGCTGACGAAAACGTTCACCGTGCCCTTGGGCATGATCTGGTACACATCATACAGCGGCGCTTCGCTCTTCAAGGGCAAACCGAAACAGTCGGCCAGGCTGGTGCACTGGCCCGAGGCCAGCTGCAGCTGCGCGCTGGTGGTGAAGTACGGCGAATACGGCGAGACGCTCTGCCCATGCGGCACGATTTTCACCAGCGCGGCCGACATGGCCTGCACGTCGGGCAAGGTGCTGCCGGAAGCGATCTGCTCGACCGCCCGCGCGTATATCGTCTCTGCCGGGGCGGCAGGATCGGCCGCGCGCAATTCGCGCAGGAACTGCTGACCTGCCGCGCCGTCCAGGTAGGGGTCGATGGCTTCCCGCTGCAGGCCCGCCGTCTTGAAAGTGCTGAGGTCGTTGATTTCGCGCGCATGCACGACGCGCAGGGCGTCCAGGTCTTGCGCCGGCATGGCCGCGGAGGCGGCCGCAATGGGGATGGGCAGCGGCACCGGCGTGGGCGCGTTGTCCAACTGTGCCCGGACACCGGGCGCGACGGCAAGCAAAAAGGCGGCGGCCAGCCAGTAGGGTTTCAGCATGCTGCATCTCCTTGGAAGACTCGTTCAGGGGAAGATCCCATCCCGAATCTACAAGGCGCAGCGGCCGCCGATACGCGCAGGATCAAGGCCGATGCACAAGGCGGCATCCACCTTCGATGCAGCGCAAACGATGCGCATAAAAAAACCGCCAGGGCTTGCGCGCTGGCGGTTTTTAAGCATGCGGCCGAAGCCGCACTCAGGCGAACCTGAAGGACATCAAGCGGCTGGCGCTTCGTTGCCTTCGGCAGCTTTCATCGACAGTTTCAGGCGGCCGCGGTCGTCCGTTTCCAGAACCTTGACGCGGACCAGCTGGCCTTCTTTCAGGTAATCGGCCACGGCGTTGACGCGCTCGTTGGCGATCTGGCTGATGTGCAGCAAGCCGTCCTTGCCTGGCATGACTTGCACGATGGCGCCGAAGTCCAGCAGTTTCAGCACGGTGCCTTCGTAGGTCTTGCCCACTTCGACGGAGGCGGTCAGTTCTTCGATGCGGCGCTTGGCTTCCTGGCCGGCAGCAGCATCGACGGATGCGATGGTGACCACGCCTTCGTCGCTGATGTCGATCTGGGTGCCCGTCTCTTCGGTCAGCGCGCGGATCACAGCGCCGCCCTTGCCGATCACGTCACGGATTTTTTCCGGGTTGATCTTGATGGTGATCAAACGCGGTGCGAAATCGGACAGTTCGGTTTTGACGTGCGGCATGGCTTTTTGCATTTCGCCCAGGATGTGCTCGCGGCCTTCCTTGGCTTGCGCCAGTGCCACTTGCATGATTTCCTTGGTGATGCCCATGATCTTGATGTCCATCTGCAGCGCCGTGATACCGTTGCGGGTACCGGCTACCTTGAAGTCCATGTCGCCCAGGTGATCTTCGTCGCCCAGGATGTCGGACAGCACGGCAAACTTGCCGCCTTCCTTGATCAGGCCCATGGCGATACCGGCCACGTGTTCTTTCATCGGCACGCCGGCGTCCATCAGTGCCAGGCAGCCGCCGCAGACGGAAGCCATCGACGAGGAACCGTTCGATTCCGTGATTTCCGACACCAGGCGCACCGAGTAGCTGAACTCTTCAGCGGCTGGCAGGGCGGCGATCAGCGCGCGCTTGGCCAGGCGGCCGTGGCCGATTTCGCGGCGTTTTGGCGTACCGACTCGGCCCGTTTCGCCGGTGGCGAACGGAGGCATGTTGTAATGCAGCATGAACGAATCGGTGAACTCGCCCATCAGCGCGTCGATCTTCTGGCTGTCGCGGGCGGTGCCCAGGGTGGCGACGACCAGTGCCTGCGTTTCGCCGCGCGTGAACAGGGCCGAACCGTGGGTGCGTGGCAGCACGCTGGTGCGGATCGAGATCGGACGCACGGTGCGCGTGTCGCGGCCATCGATGCGTGGTTCGCCGTCCAGGATTTGCGACCGCACGATTTTCGCTTCGATGTCGAACAGGATGTTGTTCACTTCGGCGCTGTCGATCGCTGCGCCGCCGGCGGCAGCCGCTTCAGCGCTCAGGTCGGCGATCACTTCCGACGTCGCTGCTTTCAGCTTGGCCGTACGTTCCTGCTTGTCCTTGGTTTGATACGCATCGTTGATCTTGGCGTTGGCGAAATGCGCGACGCGGGCGATCAGTGCTTCGTTTTTCGGCGCAGGCGCCCATTCCACTTCCGGCTTGCCGCCGTCACGCACCAGGTCGTGAATCGCGTCGATGACGACTTTCATCTGGTCGTGGCCGAAGACCACGGCGCCCAGCATGATTTCTTCGGACAGCTGCTGCGCTTCCGATTCGACCATCAGCACGGCCGTTTCGGTACCGGCGACAACCAGGTCCATCTGCGACGTCTTCAGTTGCTGGACGGTCGGGTTCAGGATGTACTGGCCATTGGCGTAACCGACGCGCGCAGCGCCGATCGGGCCGTTGAAAGGCACGCCCGATACGCACAGGGCAGCCGATGCGCCGATCATGGCGGCGATGTCCGGATCGATTTCAGGGTTGACCGACAGCACGTGAATGATGACTTGCACTTCATTCAGGTAGCCTTCCGGGAACAGCGGACGGATAGGACGGTCGATCAGACGGGATGTCAGTGTTTCTTTTTCGGAAGGACGGCCTTCGCGCTTGAAAAAACCGCCCGGGATTTTACCGGCAGCATAGGTTTTCTCGACATAATCAACCGTCAAAGGGAAGAAATCCTGGCCTGGCTTGGCATCTTTGCGTGCCACCACCGTTGCCAGAACGACGGTATCTTCGATCGACACCAGCACTGCGCCGGATGCCTGACGTGCGATTTCGCCGGTTTCCAGGGTCACTTGATGTTGACCGTACTGGAAGGTTTTCGTAACTTTGTTAAACATGGGGTATCCCTTTTCTAATTGCCGACAGATTTTCAGGGGCTGTCGTTCACCTCACCACAGGCGGCGGAAAAACCGTTGCCGCCTTTACTACTTTACTTTTAAAACATGATATCGGTAGAGCATACTTCACTTACCGACAGAAATCCGGAATTCAAATGACAAAATGCCCGCGTCAGCGAACTGGCGCAGGCATTTCTGTATAAACCTTGTACGGCAAAAATTACTTGCGCAGACCAAGTTTAGCGATCAGGTCGCGATAACGGGTAGCGTCTTTAGCCTTCAGGTAGGACAACAGGCTCTTACGACGGTTGACCATCATGATCAGGCCGCGGCGGGAGTGGTGATCTTTCGAGTGGGCTTTGAAGTGGCCGTTCAGTTCGTTGATGCGAGCTGTCAGCAGTGCAACTTGCACTTCAGGGGAGCCCGTGTCGTTTTGACCACGTGCGTTGTCCGCGATGATAGCGGCTTTGTTGATGTTTTCTACTGTCATGATAAACCTTTCACATGCGGTGCACAGAGTCTGAACCCTATCCACCGTGAACTACGATTATTAAAATACTGGCCGATGCTTCCAACCAGACGCGCAAGTATATCGGAAAAATGCCCGCCTGTATCCTGCCGCGCGCGCTTTTCTCGGTGCATGATAGGGTTTTCCTGCATTTCAGGAGGTCAAACATGAAAAAGCTGCTCAAATTAGCAACACCGCTGCTGCTTGCCGCGCTGGCCGGCTGCGCCAGCTGGAATGCCCCGCCGCCGCAGGCGGGCGAAGCGCGCACCGCCGTGGAAGCGCGCCTGGGCCGGCCAACCGGCATCTACCAGCTGCCCACGGGGCTGGAACTGGAATACGCGACGGGACCGTACGGCCAGTACACCTATATGGCCCGCTTCGGCCCCGACGACAGGTTAATTTCCTATGAGCAAGTACTCGACACGCCGGGCTTTGCCCGCATCAAGGTGGGCGTGTCGACCCAGCAGGACGTGCTGCACACCCTGGGCCGCCCGACGGAAAAATCCTACCTGCCGCTGCCCAAGCTCTACGTCTGGTCCTACCGCTACAAGGAGTCGGGCGTGTGGGATTCCATGATGCATGTGCACTTCGACCAGGACGGCATCGTGCGCATGATGATGAACGGGCCCGATCCGGACAAGGAAGAGCGGCGTTTCTTCTGGTAAAGCATTACCGGCGTAACGACGCCTGATAAAACCATAGCGAGCGGCAGTGATTTGTGGCCGAGAATCGCAGCCGTGCTGAAGCACGGTGAGCATCGCCGGCCGCAAAGCGCGACGCGCAGCAGGTTTGATCAGGCGTCCTGCCTACGGCTGCGGATCGATGCGCTCGTCCTTGGCGTGCAGCTTGTTCAGCGCCGACAGATACGCCTTGGCCGAGGCGACGATGATGTCCGGATCGGCGCCCACGCCGTTGACGATGCGCCCGTCGCGCGACAGCCGCATCGTCACTTCGCCCTGCGACTGCGTGCCCGTGCTGATGGCATTGACGGAGAACAAGACCAGTTCCGCCCCGCTGGCGGCTGCGCTTTCGATGGCGTTGACGGTGGCGTCGACGGGGCCGTCGCCCTGCCCTTCGCAGCTGCGCTGCTTGCCGCCGACAAGAAATTCCACGCGGGCGCGGGGCACGGCGCCCGTCGTCGATTGCTGCGTCAGCGAAATAAAACGGTAGTGCTCACTCTCCTGCGCCTGCTGCTCCTCGCTGACGAGGGCCATGATATCTTCATCGAAGATCTCGGATTTCCGGTCCGCCAGCTCCTTGAAGCGGATGAAAGCGGCGTTGATGTCCGCTTCCGATTCCAGCGCGATGCCCAGCTCTTGCAGCCGCTGCTTGAAGGCATTGCGGCCCGACAATTTTCCCAGCACGATCTTGTTGGCCGTCCAGCCCACGTCTTCGGCGCGCATGATTTCATACGTCTCGCGCGCCTTCAAGATGCCATCCTGGTGGATGCCGGAAGCGTGCGCAAAGGCGTTCGCGCCCACGACGGCCTTGTTCGGCTGCACGGCAAAGCCCGTGATCTGCGACACCATTTTTGACGCGGCCACGATTTGCGTCGTGTCGATGCCCACCGTCAAGTTGTAATAGGCGGCGCGCGTGCGCAACGCCATCACCACCTCTTCCAGCGCCGTATTGCCGGCCCGCTCGCCCAGGCCATTGACCGTGCACTCGATCTGCCGCGCGCCGCCGATCATGACGCCGGCCAGCGAATTGGCCACGGCCAGGCCCAGGTCGTTATGACAATGGACAGACCAGATGGCCTTATCGGAATTCGGTATGCGTTCGCGCAAGCGCTTGATGGTATTGCCGAAGATTTCAGGCACGGCATAGCCCACCGTGTCGGGGAAATTGATGGTGGTGGCACCCTCGGCGATCACGCCTTCCAGCACGCGGCACAGGAAATCCTCGTCGGAGCGGCTGCCGTCCTCGGGGCTGAATTCGATGTCGTCCGTGAATTGGCGGGCAAAGCGCACGGCGTTCCGCGCCTGCAGCAAGACTTCCTCGCGCGTCATGCGCAGCTTCATCTGCATGTGCAGGGGCGAGGTGGCAATAAAGGTGTGGATGCGCTTGCGCTCGGCCGGCGCCAGCGCTTCGGCGGCGCGGGCGATGTCGCGGTCATTGGCGCGCGACAGCGAACAGATGGTCGATTCGCGCACGGCGCCCGCAATTGCCCGTATCGACTCGAAATCGCCCTGCGAGGCAGCGGCGAAGCCCGCTTCGATCACATCGACCTTCATGCGTTCGAGCTGCTTGGCGATGCGCAGCTTTTCTTCGCGCGTCATGGAAGCGCCCGGCGATTGCTCGCCGTCGCGCAAGGTGGTGTCAAAAATGATGAGTCGGTTGCTGGTGCTCATGGCTGCTCCTGGCTGGCTGAAGACTGGCGGCGCTACCGACTCGGCGCGTCAATGCTCGGGGTCGGTCTGTATGATGCTGACGGGCTTGCCCTTCGCCATGCGCCAGAAAAACACGGCGTAGCCGGACAGGCCATAGGCGACGAAAATCGGGAACAGCACTTTCGGCGGGTCGATGGAAATGAGCGCAAAGAACAATGCCAGCAGGAATACCACGATGAAGGGCACGGACTTGCGGAAATTCACATCCTTGAAACTGTAGAACGGCACGTTGGTGACCATGGTCAGGCCGGCGAACAGGGCGATCGCCCACGACACCCAGGCCAGCTGGTTGCCGGCAAATTCCAGGTCGTTCATCAGCAGGATGAAGCCGGCCACCATGGCCGCTGCCGCCGGGCTGGGCAAGCCCTGGAAGAAGCGCTTGTCGACCACCTGGATATTCGTATTGAAGCGGGCCAGGCGCAGGGCGGCACCGGCGCAATACACGAAGGCAGCCAGCCAGCCCAGCTTGCCCATGCCGCGCAGCGACCATTCATAGATCACCAGCGCCGGCGCGGCGCCAAACGACACCATGTCGGACAGGCTGTCGTACTGGGCGCCGAATTCGCTCTGCGTATTCGTCAGGCGCGCGATGCGGCCGTCGAGGCCGTCAAGGATCATGGCGATGAAGATGGCCCAGGCCGCGTGCTCGAATTTCTGGTTCATGGCCATGACGATGGCGTAGAAGCCGCAAAACAAGGCTGCCGTCGTGAAGGCGTTCGGCAACAGGTAGATGCCGCGGCGACGCAAGGTTTTCTTGCCAGTGCCATCGGTCACCGGCTGGCGCACGAATTTGCTGAAGCGGGACGCTTTGGATGCTGCGGGGGTGCCGTTCTTGCCTCTACGACGGGGGAAGTTTGCCATGTTGTTCCATATCTTGTGTACTGCCGGGGATTCGGTGCCAGATGACGGGCGCACGGCCACTACACCATGCGCCTGCCGATGTTGCCATTATAGAGGAGCCGCCGCCAAAGAAAAGCGCGGCGTAGCAGACCTGGCAACATTGAAGGCCATTCACGTGCTTACTTGAACTTGATTTTCGCTACCAGTCCCATGTTCAGGGTCGTTTCGCCCGGCTCGAAACTCGGTTCGGCCACCTGGCTGCCGCCATAAGCCGCCATATCGGCGCTCATGGCGCGTGCGCCGGCCACGTTGACGCGCTGCGCGTAGTTGCCCGAACCTTCGAAATCGATGGTGTCGATCACGGCGTCATTGACGTTGCGGCCCATGGCGCCGGCGATGGCGGCCACGCGCTCGTTCAGGTTCTTGTAGGCGGCGGCGATGCGCTGGTCGTCGAGCTTGCGGACGGTGGCGGGCGCCAGGCCGAAGTTCAGGCGGTTCAAGGTCAGCACGCCTTGTGCCGCGGACACGGTTTTCGGCAAGGCAGCGAGGTTGCTCGTCGTTACCTGCAGGTACTGGCCCACTCTCCAGCCGGTCGGCACGCGCGGCTTGGCGGCGGCACCCGGCGGCAAAGGCGCCGTTTCCGGGTACACGGCATACGTGTAGTAGCCCTGGGTCTTCAGCACGGCTTGCGGATCGGCTTTCTTGACGATGGCCACGCCCTGGTTCATCTTCTGGTTCACGCGCGAGGCGGCGGCGGCCTTGTCCTTGTCCTGCTCTTCGATGGCCAGGGTGACGGTCACCTGGTCATTCGCATGCACCACTTCGCCATTCGCGGGCACCACCACGAGGGTGCCCGCGGTGGGCAAGGCCTGGGCTTGTGCGCCCAGGGCAACGGTAGCAACGGCCGCAGCCAGCAACGATTTCATGACGGTCATAGTATTCTCCTGGAAAATAATGGGGCAAAAACGACCATGGGGCCAGAAGCCCCATGATTTTTCAAACAATCTACTGCGGAAAACTACCGCTTTACGCAGCTCAAACGCGTGCTTACTTGAACTTGACCTTGCCGACGACGCGCATGTCCAGGGTCGTTTCGCCTGGCTCGAAGCTAGGTTCGGCAACGGCGCTGTCATCGGCCATCTTGGCGCTGCGCATCATCATCGGTGCGGCGGCCGGACGGCTTTCATTGGCGTAATTGCCCGAACCTTCGAAGTCCACCGTATCGAGCACGGCGTCGGAAACATTGCGGCCCATGGCCTTGGCGATGGCGGCTACGCGCTCGTTCAGGTTTTTATACGTGGCGGCGATGCGCTGGTCGTCCAGCACGCGGATGGTTTCCGGCTTCAGGCCGAAATTCAAGCCGTTCAGGGTCAGCACGCCTTGCGCTGCCGACACGGTTTTTGGCAGCGCAGCCAGGTTGGCCGTCGTCACTTCCAGGTACTGGCCCACGCGCCAGGCCGTAGGCAAGCGTGGCTTGGCGACGGCGCCGGCTGGCAATGGGCGCTCTTCCGGATACACGGGATAGGTGTAATAGCCGTACGATTTCAGCGCGGCAGAAGGATCGGCCTGCTTGACGATGGCGATACCCTTGTTCATCTTCTGGTTCACGCGCGACGCGGCGGCGGCCTTGTCCTTGTCCTGTTCTTCGACGGCCAGCGTCGCGACGACCTGGTCGTTAACATGCTTGACTTCGCCAAATGCGGGTACGACCACCAGGGTGCCGTTGGTCGGCAAGGATTGGGCTTGTGCGCTCAAGGCAACGGTGGCAGCGGCGGCAACAAGGACGGATTTCATCACGGTCATAGGGTACTCCTAGGTGGTTAATAATGGCTGACAACAAGGCATGCAGCCGCAGCCGTACTGGACTGCGGTGTCACATGCGCTTGAGAAACTTGTCAAACTGTGTAGATTCTAACGCCTCACTCGTTCCCGTGGCGCAAATTAACAAATCGTCACAAAATGCGTCAACCAGTCACATCTGCTCACATTTAAATAACAACGTTATTTTATATAACATTGATATCAATGCCCCGCCACCACGCCGCCGCTGCGGCGGCCCGGCTTGAAGCTATGGCGGCGCGCGCGCCAGGCGATGGCCAGCGCCACCAGCAGCAAGGCCAGCATGGCCCACGGGAACGAGGCCGCGCCATAGCCGTCCAGCAGCATGCCGCCCGCCAGGCCGCCGCCCGCGATGGCCACGTTCCAGATGGTTGCCACCATGGCTTGCGCCACGTCCATGCCGTCGCCGGCCGCATCGGCCGACGCCGTCTGCAGCAAAGTGCCGGCGCCGCCAAAGGTGACGCCCCAGATGGCCATGCTGACATAGATGACGGCCGGCACGTCCATCGCCAGCCCCAGCGCCACCACCACCAGCGCAAACGCGGCGATACAGCCAAGCACGAGCTTGCGCAGCCAGCGGTCGATCAGCTGGCTGACCAGCCAGATGCCGGCCAGCGAGCCCGCGCCATACACGAGCAGCACCAGGTCGACGCGGGGACGCAAGCCCGACGGCGCCAGGAACGGTGCGATATACGTATATAAAATGTTATGCGCCAGCATCCAGGCGACGATGACCGCCAAAATCGGCCGCACGCCCGGCGTCATGAACACCTGGCGTATGCTCAGGCGTTCGCCGTTCTTTTGCCCCGGATAATCGGGCACGGCCAGCAGCACCCACGCGACCAGCACCACGGCCAGGCCGGACATGATGCCGAAGATGCTGCGCCAGCCCAGCATGCCGCCCATCAGGGTGCCCAGGGGCACGCCCAGCGACAGGGCCAGCGGCGTGCCGATCATGGCGATGGCCATCGCCCTGCCCTGCTGCTCGACACCCACCATGCGGCGCGCGTAGCCGGCCATCAGGCCCCAGGCCAGCCCGGCCGCCATGCCCGTCACGAAGCGCGACACCAGGGCGACGAGGTAGTTCGGCGCCAGGGCCGTCGCCGTATTGAAGACCAGGAAGCCGACGATGGCCAGCAGCAAGACATTGCGCCGGCGCCAGGTGCTGGTGAGCGCCGTCAGGGGAATGGCCGTCAGGATGGAACCGATGGCATAGACGGTCACCAGCTGGCCCGTCATGACCTCGGAAATGCCGAGGTCCCGGGCAATCTGCGGCAGCAAGCCGGCCGGCAAGGTTTCCGACAGGAGGGCAAGAAACGCCGTCATGGCCAGGGCCAGCAAGGCCAGGACGGGAAGGCGATCGGAAATGGAAGATTCTGCAGCGCCCGGCATGGGCACTGCCGCGGGAATGCGGTCAGTCATAGGGGTCCTTCTGGTTGCGCAGGCGGCTGATAAGCAGCGCCTGGCGTGCTACGAAAGCGGTGATGCGCGTTGCGGCCGGCAGATACCGAAACAGATGCAGTCCATGTAAAACTGCAAAGGAAGGGCGGGATTATATAGGAATATGAAAAGACAGGAGGCGGGCGAAAAGCGGGCGGGCAAGAAAAAACCGGGCTTCCGCAAGAAAACCCGGTTTCCGGGGGGCCAGGGCAGCGCCCTATTTGCCGCGCCGCAGGAAAGCCTGGATGGCATCCACCGTCGCGGCCGGCTGCTCTTCCATCAGCCAGTGGCCCGCATCGGGCACCACCAGTTCCGTGACGTTGGCGGCGGCATTGCGCATGACCACCGCCTCGTTGGCGCCGAAGGACTTGGCGCCGCCGATCGCCAGCACGGGCATGGTCAGCTTGCTTGCCATCGAGCGCAGATTGTCTTCGGCATCTTGCGGTATCGCAAGGAATTGCGCGAAGGCCGCATGCATGGCGCCCTTGCGCGCATACAATCTGGCGTAATGGCGCCGCGTTTCCTCGTCGATCTTGGCTGGCGTGCCGGCGAATTCATTCCAGAAGCGGTCCAGGTAGATGCGCTCGCGCCCCGCCACCAGGCGTTCGGCATCGGGGCCGCCAAACGAAAAGTGCCACAGTTGCGGACTGCGCACGATCTGTTCCCACGGCGGAATGCCGGGCACGGGCGCATCCATGACGATCAGCCGCTCCGTCTTGTCCGGGTAGCGGGCCGCATACGCGTACGCCACCATCGTGCCGATATCGTGCCCGACAACGTCGGCGCGGTCGATGCCCAGCTTGTCGAGCACGGCACGCATGTCGGCCGCCTGCGTGCGCTTGTCATAGCCGCCCGCCGGACGCGAAGACAGGCCCATGCCGCGCAAGTCGGGCACCACCACCGTGTGCTCGCCGGCCAGCGCCGCCGCCAGCGGCGCCCACATGTCGCCCGTATCGCCAAAGCCGTGCAGCAACAGCACGGCCGGGCCGGAACCGCCCACGCGCACGTGGATCGTGCCGTCGGGCGTGGCGACATTCATGGTCTTGAAGCTCTTGGGAAAGGCGGGAACGCCCGCCTGCGCGCTGCTAAAGGAAAACAAGGTCAGAACGGTGGTCAGAAACAGGCCCAACAGACGAGTTGGGAGCGAAGCCAGGGCTATCGTGTGCACGTACGCCTCCTGATCAAGATGGTGCCGAAACCGGCAGCATTCAGGGTAACACCGGCAGGCACCAGTGCCGCACCTCATTGATAAAAAAGTAAATGTGGAGCAATGCGCGGCAGGCGGGAAGCGGGCGCCATCGCTGACGAAAAAAAAAGCCGGCTTGCGCCGGCTTTTCATGGTGAATCCGCAAAAATTGTTTAGTTTTTCGACTGGTCAACCATCTTGTTCTTCGCAATCCAAGGCATCATGGCGCGCAGTTTGGCGCCCACTTCTTCGATCTGGTGCTCGGACGTCAGGCGGCGGCGCGAGATCAGGGTCGGTGCGCCTGCCTTGTTTTCCAGGATGAAGCTCTTCGCGTATTCGCCCGTTTGAATATCTTTCAGGCATTGACGCATCGCATCCTTGGTGGCCGAGGTCACGACTTTCGGGCCCGTCACGTATTCGCCGTATTCGGCGTTGTTCGAGATCGAGTAGTTCATGTTGGCGATGCCGCCTTCATAGATCAGGTCGACGATCAGCTTCAGTTCGTGCAGACACTCGAAGTAGGCCATTTCCGGCGCGTAGCCCGCTTCCGTCAGGGTTTCGAAACCGGCCTTGATCAGTTCCACGGCGCCGCCGCACAGCACGGCCTGTTCGCCGAACAAGTCCGTTTCGGTTTCTTCACGGAAGTTCGTTTCGATGATGCCGGCACGGCCGCCGCCGTTGGCCGACGCGTACGACAGGGCGATATCGCGGGCGATGCCCGACTTGTCCTGGTACACGGCGATCAGGTGGGGCACGCCGCCGCCCTGGGTGTAGGTGGCGCGCACGGTGTGGCCCGGGGCTTTCGGCGCAACCATGATCACGTCCAGGTCGGCGCGTGGCACGACTTGGCCGTAATGCACGTTGAAGCCGTGGGCGAAGGCCAGTACGGCGCCTTGCTTGGCGAACGGGGCGATGTTTTCGTTGTAGACCTGGGCGATGTTTTCATCCGGCAGCAAGATCATGATGACGTCGGCCGCTTTCACGGCGTCGTTGACTTCCGCTACTTTCAGGCCCGCTTGCTCGACCTTGGTCCACGAAGCGCCGCCCTTGCGCAGGCCGACGGTGACGTTGACGCCCGAATCGTTCAGGTTTTGCGCGTGCGCGTGGCCTTGCGAACCGTAGCCGATGATGGCAACGTTTTTGCCTTTGATCAAGGAGAGGTCAGCGTCTTTGTCGTAAAAAACTTTCATGGTATTTCCTATCATTTGATGATGCGTTGTTGTTTTAAATGCGGCGCCAGGGCCGCGTAGAGCTGCTTATATTTTTATACTTTGAGGATGCGTTCGCCGCGGCCGATGCCGGAACCGCCCGTGCGGACGGTTTCCAGGATGGCGGCGCGGTCGATCGAATCGATGAACGCGTCGAGCTTGACCTTGTTGCCGGTCAGTTCGATCGTGTACGTCTTTTCGGTGACATCGATGATGCGGCCACGGAAGATATCGGCGGTGCGCTTCATTTCCTCGCGCTCCTTGCCCACGGCACGGACCTTGATCAGCATCAACTCGCGTTCGATATGCTGGCCTTCGGTCAAGTCCACCACCTTGACCACCTCGATCAGGCGGTTCAAGTGCTTGGTGATCTGCTCGATGATGTCGTCCGAGCCGCTGGTGACGATGGTCATGCGCGACAGGGTCGAGTCTTCCGTCGGCGCCACGGTCAGGGTTTCGATGTTGTAGCCGCGTGCCGAGAACAGGCCCACCACGCGCGACAGGGCGCCCGCTTCGTTTTCCAGCAAGACAGAAATAATATGGCGCATGATTAGAGATCCTCCGAGCCGAGCATCATTTCGGACAGGCCCTTGCCGGCTTTCACCATTGGCCACACGTTTTCGGACTGGTCGGTAATGAAGTTCATGAATACCAGCCTGTCTTTCATGCCAAACGCCTCTTTCAGGGCGCCGTCGACGTCGCCCGGTTTTTCAATTTTCATGCCCACGTGGCCATATGCCTCGGCCAGCTTCTCGAAGTCGGGCAGCGAATCCATGTACGACTCGGAATAGCGCGAACCGTAATCGATTTCCTGCCACTGGCGCACCATGCCGAGGAAACGGTTGTTGAGCATGATGATCTTTGGCGTCAGGTGATACTGCTTGCACGTGGCGAGCTCCTGGATGCACATCTGGATCGAGCCTTCGCCGGTAATGCAGGCAACGGTGGCGTCCGGATTGGCCATCTGCACGCCCATGGCGTACGGCAAGCCGACACCCATGGTGCCCAGGCCGCCGGAATTGATCCAGCGGCGCGGCTTGTCGAAGCGGTAATACTGTGCCGCCCACATCTGGTGCTGGCCCACGTCGGACGTGATGAAGGCGTCGCCCTTGGTGATCTCGAACACTTTCTCGACCACCGATTGCGGCTTGATGACGAGGTCGGAGGTCGGGTATTTCAGGCATTCGCGGCCACGCCATTCGGCGATCTGCTTCCACCAGTTCGACAGCGCATTGACGTTCGGCCTGGCTTCGGTCGCGTCCAGTTGCGCGAGGAACTCGATCAGCACATCCTTGACGTTGCCGACGATGGGAATATCGACCTTCACGCGCTTGGAAATCGACGAAGGATCGATGTCCACGTGGATGATCTTGCGCGGATGCGAGGCGAAATGTTTCGGGTTGCCGATCACGCGGTCATCGAAACGGGCGCCGATGGCGATCAGCACGTCGCAATTCTGCATCGCCATGTTCGCTTCGTAGGTGCCGTGCATGCCGGGCATGCCGACAAACTGCTCGCTCGAGGCGCGGTAGGCGCCCAGGCCCATCAAGGTGTTGGTGCACGGGAAACCCAGGCGGTCGACCAGCTTGTTCAGCTCGGCCGATGCGTTCGCCAGGATCACGCCGCCGCCCGTGTAGATCATCGGGCGTTCGGCTTGCAGCAGCAGCTGCACGGCCTTGCGGATCTGGCCCGAGTGGCCCTTGTCGACGGGACGGTAGGAACGCATCTCGACTTCCTTCGGATAGTCGAAATGGCATTTGTGCATGCTGATATCCTTGGGGATATCGACCAGCACGGGTCCCGGACGGCCGGTACGGGCGATGAAGAAGGCTTTCTTGATCGTGGCCGCCAGGTCCTTGACATCCTTGACGAGGAAATTGTGCTTGACGACGGGGCGCGTGATGCCGACCGTGTCGCATTCCTGGAACGCATCCTGCCCGATGGCGTGGCTCGGCACCTGGCCGGAGATCACCACCATGGGAATCGAGTCCATGTACGCGGTCGACAGGCCCGTGACGGCATTCGTGACGCCCGGACCGGACGTGACGATGGCGACACCGACTTTGTTCGAGCTGCGCGAATAGGCATCGGCGGCGTGAATCGCGGCCTGCTCGTGGCGTACCAGGATATGCTGGAATTTGTTTTGCTGGAAGATGGCGTCGTAGATGTAGAGTACGGCTCCGCCCGGATATCCAAAGACGTGCTCGACGCCCTCTTCAGCCAGACAGCGCACGACAATTTCTGCGCCCGTAATTGGTCCTGCTGCTGCTTCGGTATTCATGAAACATTCCTTTCAAGGTCCATTGGAGATTGATCGGATGTTCTTTCCTGACGAAGTTCGCTGTGCGCGACAGTGCTCCTGCTTCCCTTTTCATGCGGTCACGCAATTTCTTTGGGCACCCATAGATACCTTACAAAACAACGCTTAACGCAACTCGTTTGGCCGGAGTTTCTGTGGCGCCTGTACGAACCGCTCGCGCTTGTGGCGCGGGTTAGAACAAACTGCCTACAAATGAAAGCGCGTCTTGCCGCGGATGGCCTTGTGTGCCGGTCGCGACCTGACCATAGGGCTTTGGGGTGTTCAAAGCGTCCTATACGGTATCGCGTCGCACCATTATGGTCAAGGAAAATGTCAGCCGAATGGCCTTTTTGCGCGCACGCAGTGCAAAAACTCTGCGGAAACGCACATTTTTTGCTAGCATGCACGGGGTTGCAAAAAGCATACCCGCCCCATTTCGCCCACCGCACCCGCAGCCGCTAAGATCCCCCATACCGCATGGCAACAGACAAAGAATTATCCGACTTTCTAGAAAATGTCGAGCGGCGCGCTTTCAAGCAAGCCGCCTACGCGGTCCGCAAGGAAGAATCGGCACTCGACATCGTGCAGGATGCCATGATCAAGCTGGCCGAGAAGTACGGCGACAAGCCGGCCGCCGAACTGCCGATGCTATTCCAGCGCATCTTGCAGAACACCATACTCGATTATTTCCGCCGCGAAAAAGTTCGCAATACCTGGGTCAGCCTGTTTTCCGGCATGAAGCCCTCGGGTGACGAGCATGAGGATTTTGATATACTTGACACTTATGAATCGGAACAGGGCTCCAGCGCCGCCGAATCGTCGGCCGACCAGGTCGAACGCGCGCAAATCCTTGATTTGATTGATGCAGAGGTACAAAAACTGCCGTCACGTCAACGCGAAGCCTTCCTCATGCGTTATTGGCAGGACATGGATGTGGCTGAAACAGCGGAAGCGATGGGTTGCTCCGAAGGTAGCGTGAAAACACATTGCTCTCGAGCTACCCACACGCTCGCCGAATCGCTGAAAGCCAAGGGAATTAAATTATGAACACCGACGATCTCAATTTCGCTTACAAAGTGCGCCATGCACTGAACGAAAAACTCGACGACCTGCCCGCATCGGCCACCGATCGCCTGGCAGCGGCACGCAAGCTGGCCCTGTCGCGCAAGAAGGCGGACGCACCCGCCGCCGTCACCGTGCGCCAGAGCGTGTTCGCCGGCGTGGCCAGCAGCCTGTTTGTCGAACCGCTGTCGTGGCTGGGCCGCATGAGCGTCGTCATCCCCCTGCTGCTGCTGGTCGGCGGCATGGTGGGCATCTATCAGTTTGAGCAAGAACAACATATTGCCGAACTGGCAGAAATCGACGCCGCCGTGCTGTCGGATGAATTGCCGCTCTCCGCCTATATGGACCATGGCTTCAATGCCTATCTGACGAAACGCGAGCAATAAGCATGGCACGCTTGAGCGTACGCAAAGGCTGGCTGGCCGGCGGCATCGGCCTGGGCGCCTGCGCCCTGGCGGGCGCCGCCTGGGTGGGCCAGCACCAGGCGCCGCCTGCCGCCGCCCCTGTGGCGGCCACGCCCGCAGCGGCCGTGGCGCCGCCCCCGGCCGTCAAACCCGGCTCGCCCCGCACGTCCGGCAAGGGCGGCACGCCGCCCAAGGCCAGCGACAACCCGTCCTGGAACAAGCTGTCGCGCGCGCAGCAGGAAGCCCTGCAGCCGCTGGCGGGCGAATGGAACAAGCTCGAAGCGCTGCGCAAGCAGAAATGGCTCGATATCGCCAACCGCTTTGCCTCCATGACGCCGGACGAGCAAACCCGCGTGCATGAACGCATGCGCGAATGGATCAAGCTGACGCCGGAGCAGCGCCGCCTCGTGCGCGAAAACTATGCGCGCACGAAGAAAATTGATCCTGGTCAAAAGACCGCGCAATGGGAGCAATACCAGCAATTGCCGGAAGATCAAAAGAAAAAGCTGGCGACGGAACTCGTGCCGAAGAAGCCGCTGGAAAAAGTGCCTGCGATCAATTCGAATACGAGCAAACCGGCCGCGATCCTGCTGCCTGCCACGCCGGCAGCGCCCGTCGCTGCTGCGCCTGCGCCTGCCCTGCCGCCCGCTCCCGCGGCAGCAAGCGTGCCCGTCGCCGATCCTGCCGCGGCTCCCGCCACCGTGCCCGCCACGCCACCGACCACGCCTGCCCCACTGCCGACCAATGTCAAATAGCACGCCTGCCGCCAGCATCACCCATCCCACGATCAAGCGCCGCCTGATTTCCATGGTGTACGAATCGCTGCTGGCCCTGGCCGTGCTGTTCCTGCCCTTCCTGCTGTTCGAGCTGGCCGTGCAAGGCGCGCATACGCCGTTGACGGAACACATGCGCCAATGCCTGGCCTTCCTCGTCATGGGCGCGTATTTCATCCACCAATGGAGCCGCGAAGGGCAAACCCTGGCCATGAAGACGTGGCGCCTGCAACTGGTGCTGCCAGGCCATGCCCACGTGCCCCTGCGCGTGGCCGCCTGCCGCTATGTGCTGTCATGGATGTGGCTGCTGCCAGCCCTGCTGGTGGCCTATGCCTTCGACTTGCAGCACTGGACGGCCCTGGGCGCCATCGGCGCGGGCATCCTGGCCTGGTCGGCCACGGCCCTGTTCACGGGCAATGGCCAGTTCCTGCACGACAAGCTGCTGGGCACGCAGATCGTGCAACTGCCGGCACCGGCGAAGAAAGCAAAGAAAGTCGCCGCCTGAGTTTTCCGGCGGCTTGACCTGCGTCATTGAAGCGCCACGGGGGCTCTGCGATCATGGCATGCCATGAACAATACCGCCCCCCTCCCCCACACACGCTTCGCCCCATACCGCGCGGAAGTCTGCAGCGAAGACGAAGTCAAGCAGCTCGTCCACACCTTTTATGCAGCCGCGCGCGACGACGCCATGCTGGGCCCCATCTTTGCCGCCGAGGTCAAGGATTGGGATGCCCACCTGGCAACATTGGTCGATTTCTGGTCAGGCTTGCTGCGCGGCACCATGCGCTACCACGGCAAGCCGCTGGCCCAGCACGCGCAAATGGAACACCTCACGCCCTGCATGTTCCGCCGCTGGCTGACCCTGTTCTTTGCCACGACCGAGAGCATGGGCAATGCGGCCCTGCAGGAGAAGGCCGACACCATCGCCTTGAATATTGCCGAACGGCTATGGAAAAGCTTTGCGGAAAGCCACGCCATCACGGCGCCGCAGCTTTAGAAGCGTTCGTAGCCCTGCAGATAGCGCCATTGCCCCACGGGCATGGCGCCCATCGGGATGCGGCCGATGCGCAAACGCTTCATGCCGACGACTTCCAGGCCCACCATCTTGCACATGTGGGCGATCTGGCCCGGCTGCACGTTTTTCAGGGCGAAACGCAGACGCGTTTCATTCTGCCAGCTGACCTTGATCGGCGGCAAAGGCTTGCCATTGAAGGGCAAGCCGTGATTGAGCAGCGCCAGGCCGTTGTCCATGATGGCGCCGGCCACTTCCACGATGAATTCCTGCTCCACCGTTTTCGCTTCGTCGACCAGCTTGCGGGCCACGCGGAAATCCTGCGTGAACACGAGCAGGCCGGAAGCCATGGTGTCCAGCGGATTGGTGATGGTCAGGCCGATCAGGTGGCGTTTCAGGAAGCGCGTGACGGCGCTGGGCGCCACGTTCTCGGGCGTGAAAATGTCGTCGGGACGCAAACAGCTCAGGGCCGGCTTGCCTTCGCTGCCCAGGCCGCCATTGATGCCGGCCGGCTTGTGCAGCAGGATCGTCACGGGCGGCATTTCGTCGAGGGTGGCGTTCGGCAACAGCAGCACTTCCTGCTTGTCCGCCACGCGCGCGCCCGACTCTTCCACCAGCACGCCATCGACCGTGACCCAGCCGCCCTCGATATACAGCTCGGCCTCGCGGCGCGAGCAGGGCACGTCTTCGGACAGGCGCTTGGCCAGGCGGACGGTGGGCATTTCGTGTGGTGTGGTCATGGGGAGGCGCAAAAAGCAAGGGAGGAGAAAGCCGGTATTGTAACCGACCCGCTCCTCCCCTTTTACGACTTGCGCTGCTGATTGTCGGATTACGCTGCGCTAATCCGACCTACCCGACCATGTGCGGCGCCGCAGCTTGGCTTGGCGGCTTGCCGCGTAAGCCAACAATCAGGCTTGCGCCTTCGCCAGTTCCTCCGCAAAGAAGCGGTGGCCCATCTCTTCCAGGCCCAAGGTTTGCAGCACTTCCTGCAGGCGCTCCGTCGGCCGCTGGCGCGGCAGGTTCTTGTAGCTGGCGATGATCAGTTCATTCTTCATCGAATGCTCCCAGCCCACCAGTTCCGTCACGCTGACCTGGTAGCCGTGCGCTTCCAGCTGCAGGCATCGCAGCACGTTGGTGATCTGGCTGCCGAACTCGCGCGTGTGCAGCGGGTGGCGCCACAGTTCCGTCAAGACATTCTTGCCCAGGCTCTTGCCCTTGTTCTTCTTCAGGACGGAGGCGACTTCCGCCTGGCAGCATGGCACCAGCACCATGAATTTCGCCTTCTTCTTCAAGGCAAAGTGAATGGCGTCATCGGTGGCAGTGTTGCACGCGTGCAAGGCCGTGACGATGTCGATCTGTTTCGGCAGCAAGTTCGATTCCGTCGATTCGGCCACGGACAGGGGCAAGAACGACATGCCGGGGAAGTTGAATTTTTTTGCCAATTCCTGCGAACGCTGCACCAGCTCTTCGCGCGTCTCGATGCCGTAGATGTGCGAACCGTCGTTGCCGTTCTTGAAGAACAGGTCGTACAGGATGAAACCCAGGTAGGACTTGCCGGCGCCGTGGTCGACCAGGGACACGCCGGGGTGGTCCAGCTGCACTTCGCGCAGCAGCGGTTCGATGAACTGCGTCAGGTGATACACCTGCTTGAGCTTGCGGCGGCTGTCCTGGTTCATCTTGCCGTCGCGCGTCAGGATGTGCAATTCCTGCAGCAAGGCGACCGACTGGCCGTCCTTGATCTCGGGCATGTTGCTGGCGGCGGTGATGACGTCTTTCGGTGCGGCGACTGCGGTGGCGGCGGCTGCCGCGCCCTTAGCGCGCTTCATCGATCCACGCCATCTGTATCGCTTCGAGCACTTTTTCGCCGCCGCGCGTGTGGTCATCGTCGAAGCCGTCCAGTTCCACCACCCAGTTATGCAGGTCGGTGAAACGCACGGTCAGGGGATCGATGTCCGGATGCGTGTCGTACAAAGCCTCGGCAATCGCGCTGATGTCGGACCATTTCATGTTAGTGGCTGCCTTCGCTGACCTGGTTGATCGTGTATTTCGGGATTTCGACGACGAGGTCGGCCTCGGCCACGATGGACTGGCACGACAGGCGCGACACGGCTTCCAGGCCCCAGGCCTTGTCCAGCATGTCTTCTTCCAGTTCCGTCGCTTCGTTCAGGGATTCGATGCCTTCGCGTACCAGCACGTGGCAGGTGGTGCAGGCGCACGATTTTTCGCAGGCGTGCTCGATGTCGATGTCGTTTTCCAGCAGGATGTCGCAGATGGACTTGCCGGCCGGTGCTTCGATGACGGCGCCGTCCGGGCAAAGCTTGGCGTGCGGCAGGATAACGATTTGTGGCATGGTGTCTTCTTTCAATCTGTCATTCGGGGCGCGGCCGCGGCGAGTGCCTGCGGCGCGCTGTTCAATTAGTTTTATACGACCTGGTCGAGCGTTTTGCCCGTCAGTGCCGTGCGCACGCTACGGTCCATGCGGCGCGAGGCGAAATCCTCGGTGCCGTCGGCCAGCAGCTCGATCGCCAGCTTCAATGCCTGGTGGTCGATGGCGCCGCTTTGCGATTGCACGATGGCATCGCGCACCTTCTGCATCAGGCCGTCGACGGCTGCGCGTTCGTCCGCATCGAGCAAGGCGCCGTCTTCGTCCAGCGCCGACTGCGTGGCCAGCAGGATGCGTTCCGCTTCCACCTGCTCTTCGCGCAGCGCGCGCGCCACCATGTCGACGTCGGCCGACGTGTACGAATCCTGCAACATGCGCGCGATGTCGTCGTCGCCCAGGCCGTAGGCGGGCTTGACGCTGATCGACGCTTCCACGCCCGAGCGCAGCTCGCGCGCCGAGACGGACAGCAAGCCGTCCGCATCGACCTGGTAGGTGATGCGGATGCGCGCGGCGCCCGCCACCATCGGCGGAATGCCGCGCAGCTCGAAGCGCGCCAGCGAACGGCAGTCGCTCACCAGCTCGCGCTCGCCCTGCAGCACGTGCACGGCCAGGGCCGTCTGGCCATCCTTGAAGGTCGTGAATTCCTGCGCGCGGGCGCACGGGATGGTCGAATTGCGGGGGATGATCTTTTCCACCAGGCCGCCCATGGTCTCGATGCCCAGGGACAGCGGGATCACGTCCAGCAGCAGCCAGTCGTCGCCGGCGGCGCGGTTGCCAGCCAGCAAGTTCGCCTGGATGGCCGCGCCCAGCGCCACCACCTTGTCCGGGTCGATATTCGCGTGCGGCGTCGTGTGGAAGAATTCGCTGACGGCGCGCTGCACGTGCGGCATGCGCGTGGCGCCGCCCACCATCACCACGCCGTCGACGTCGTCCGCATCCACGTTCGCGTCGCGCAAGGCTTTCTTGATGGCGTTCATGGTCTTGGCGACCAGGTGCGCCGTCATCTTGACGAATTCCTCGGCCGTGATGCGCAAGTGAATCTCTTCGCCCGAGTTCAGGGCCGCATCGATCATCGTTTCCGACTTGGTCGACAGCAATTCCTTGATCTCGCGCGCTTTCACCATCAGGATGGCCGTGTCTTCATCCGACAGGGGCGCCAGCTTGGCGTGCTCGCTGATCCAGCAGAACAGGCGGCGGTCGAAATCGTCGCCGCCCAGGGCCGAGTCGCCGCCCGTGGACAGCACTTCGAACACGCCCTTGCTCAGTTTCAGGATCGAAATGTCGAAGGTGCCGCCGCCCAGGTCGTACACGGCATACACGCCTTCGGAAGCGTTGTCGAGGCCGTAGGCGATGGCGGCAGCCGTCGGCTCGCTCAACAGGCGCAGCACGTTGATGCCGGCCAGCTGGGCCGCATCTTTCGTGGCCTGGCGCTGCGCGTCGTCGAAATACGCCGGCACGGTAATGACGGCGCCCACCAGGTCGTCGCCCAGCGAGTCTTCCGCGCGCTGGCGCAGGGTGGCGAGGATTTGCGCCGACACTTCGACGGGGCTTTTCACGCCGGCCACGGTTTTCAGCTGCACCATGCCAGGCGTATCCTGGAAGTCGTAGGGCAGGTTTTCCGCGTAGGCGATGTCGGCCAGGCCGCGGCCCATGAAGCGCTTGACGGAAACGATGGTGTTCTTCGGGTCGGTGGTTTGCGCGGACAGGGCCTTGTAGCCGATGTTCGCATGGCCGTTCGGCAGGTAGCGCACGACGGAGGGCAGCAGGGAGCGCCCGTCTTCGTCGTTGAGCACCTCGGGAATGCTGTTGCGGACAGTGGCGACCAGGGAATTGGTGGTGCCCAGATCGATGCCGACGGCCAGGCGGTGCTGGTGCGGCGCGGTCGACATGCCTGGTTCGGAAATTTGCAGAAGTGCCATTGTATTCGTGCCTCGATTAATTTTGTGCGTGATGCAGCTGATGCCTGGTGCGCATTATAAAACGCGGGCCAGACTGGCGCTTGGCACGCCGGTCAAGCGATCAAGGCGTCAAGCCTCGATGGATTCATAGGCAAACCGGACTTCCTCGCCGAATTTATCGAGGAACATCAGGGCGCGCACGCTTTGCGCGGCGTTCACATAATCGCCGCCGTCGAGCTGGGCGGCCACCTGGGCCAGCAGCGCCTTGCGTTCGCCGCGCAGCTGGCGGTCCAGGGCGTCGAGCGCGTCGGCATCCTTGCCGGCCCGCGCATCGCCCAGCTCTTCGCGCCATTCCATCTGCTGCATCAGGAAGCTGACCGGCATGGCCGTGTTCGATTCCGTCTGCAAATCGACGCCATGGAGCTCGCACAGGTATTGCGCGCGCTTTTGCGGGTGTTTCAGGGTCTGGTAGGCTTCATTGGCGCGCGTGGCCCATTGCATCGCCACGCGCTTTTCAGCACTGCTGGCGTTGATGAAGCGGTCCGGATGGACCTTGCCCTGCACGTCGCGGTAGGCCGCGTCGAGCGCGCTCATGTCGAGCCCGAACTGCGCCGGCAACTGGAATAATTCGAAGTGGTTTTGCATAATGGTCGGTGGTCGCTGTACCGCAATCGATGGGTACAGCGCACCGACCGGGGTCTTGCCAGCTGTTTAAATCCTGAAGGACTCGCCGCAGCCGCAGGCGTCTTTTTCGTTCGGATTGTGGAACTTGAAGCCTTCGTTCAAGCCTTCGCGCGCGAAATCGAGTTCCGTGCCGTCGATGTAAGGCAAGCTTTTCGGGTCGACGAAGACTTTCACGCCGTGCGATTCGAAGACGCTGTCTTCGGCCGCCGCTTCATCGACATATTCGAGCTTGTAGGCCAGGCCCGAGCAGCCCGTGGTACGCACGCCAAAGCGCAGGCCCATGCCCTTGCCGCGCCGTTCGATATAACGGTTGATGTGCTTCGCCGCTTTTTCGGTCAGTGTGATCATGTATTTCTCCGCTCCTGTTTCCACATGGAAACAGGTATCAAAATCCAACAAATTCTAGAGTGCCTGAAAAACGTTCAGGGCAAGGCGCATTGCCGAAGGCAGTACGACTAGTACGACAAGGCAATGCAACGCAGCCATGGGCGTTTTCTCAGGCGCTCTACGCTGCCGGATGGCGGGTCTGGTAGTCCAATACTGCCGCCTTGATGGCGTCTTCCGCCAGGATGGAGCAGTGGATTTTCACTGGCGGCAGGGCCAGTTCTTCGGCGATCTGCGTGTTCTTGATGGCCAGCGCCTGGTCCAGGGTCTTGCCCTTGACCCATTCCGTCACCAGCGAGCTCGACGCGATGGCCGAACCGCAGCCGTAGGTCTTGAATTTCGCATCTTCGATCAGGCCGTCGGCGCCGACCTTGATCTGCAGTTTCATCACGTCGCCGCAGGCCGGTGCGCCGACCATGCCGGTGCCGATGGTTTCATCACCCTTGTCGAAAGCGCCCACGTTGCGCGGGTTTTCGTAGTGATCGAGTACTTTGTCCGAGTAAGCCATTTTGATGCTCCTTTAATATTCTTGCCGGCCCCATCATGGGGCCTGATTAGCGTAAAGTGCCTGGAAAACCGTCGCGAGCGGCAGTGATTTGTGGCCGAGAAGCGGAACTGTGCTGTAGCACAGTGAGCATCGCAGGCCGCAAATCGCAACGCGCAGCAGGTTTAACAGGTACTTTTAGTGGGCTGCCCATTGAATGGAATTAATGTCGATACCGTCCTTGAACATATCCCACAGCGGCGACAGGTCGCGCAGCTTGTGTACTTTCGATTTCAGCAGGTTGACGGCAAAGTCGATGTCTTCCTCGGTCGAGAAGCGGCCGATGGTGAAACGGATCGAGCTGTGCGCCAGTTCGTCGCTGCGGCCCAGGGCGCGCAGCACGTACGATGGTTCCAGGCTGGCCGAGGTGCAGGCCGAACCGGACGACACGGCGATATCCTTGATCGCCATGATCAGCGACTCGCCTTCGACATAGTTGAAGCTGACGTTCAGGTTGTGCGGCACGCGGTGGTCCATGTCGCCGTTGATGTAGACTTCTTCGATCTCCTGCAAGCCCTTGGCCAGGCGGTCGCGCAAGGCCTGGATGCGGCCGATTTCGCTGTCCATTTCTTCCTTGGCGATGCGGAACGCTTCGCCCATGCCGACGATCTGGTGCGTCGGCAAGGTGCCCGAGCGCAGGCCGCGCTCATGGCCGCCGCCGTGCATCTGCGCTTCCAGGCGCACGCGCGGCTTGCGGCACACGTACAGGGCGCCCACGCCTTTCGGACCGTAGGTCTTGTGCGCCGTGAAGGTCATCAGGTCGACCTTGGTCTTTTGCAGGTCGATGACGACCTTGCCCGTCGCTTGCGCGGCGTCGCAATGGAAGATGATGCCTTTCGAGCGGCAGAACACGCCGATTTCGTCGATCGGCTGGATCACGCCGATTTCGTTGTTCACCAGCATCACCGACACGAGGATGGTATCGGGGCGCACGGCCGCGGCCAGCTGCTCGACGGTGATCAGGCCGTTGTCCTGCGGTTCCAGGTAGGTCGCTTCAAAGCCGATGCGTTCCAGTTCGCGCACCGTGTCCAGCACCGATTTATGCTCGGTCTTGACGGTGATGATGTGCTTGCCCTTGGTCTTGTAGAACTGTGCCGCGCCCTTGATGGCCAGGTTGTTGCTTTCCGTCGCGCCGGACGTCCAGATGATTTCGCGCGGGTCCGCGTTCACCAGGGCCGCCACGTGGCCGCGTGCCTCTTCCACGGCTTTTTCCGCCGTCCAGCCGTACATGTGGCTGCGCGAGGCCGGATTGCCGAACTGCTCGCGCAGGTAGGGAATCATCTTGTCGGCGACGCGTGGATCGATCGGCGTGGTGGCCGAGTAATCCATGTAGATCGGGAAATGCGGTGCGGTTTCAAAGTGCACTTGGCCTACGTTTTTTTCTGGGGCGTTCATCAATAACTCCTGCAATCAGCAACTGGTATTTTTGTCATTATCAACCGAGGGCGGCGTGGTTACGGTGCATCACCATCACGCTTTGCTCGGCATTCTTTTGTCTCTGCTGGTCGACCAGGTCCTGCAAGGACACAGAATCCAGATAATCGACCATTTTTTCGTTGAGTGTGGACCACAATTCATGCGTCATGCAGCGCGCGCCCGTGGCCGCGTCGGCGCCGTGGCAATGTTCCTTGCCGCCGCACTGCGTGGCGTCCAGCGGTTCGTCGACGGCGATGATGATGTCGGCCACCGTCACCTTGTCGGCACGGCGCGCCAGGCTGTAGCCGCCGCCGGGGCCGCGGATCGATTCGACGATCTCATGGCGGCGCAGCTTGCCGAACAGCTGTTCCAGGTAGGACAGGGAAATCGACTGGCGCTGGCTGATGCCGGACAAGGTGACCGGCCCCTTGCCCTGGCGCAGGGCAAGATCGATCATCGCTGTCACGGCAAAACGGCCTTTTGTAGTCAGACGCATACATCCTCGGCTCAACTGTTCAATAACTGGTTTAAAATATTGCGGCTTTTCAACTTCGCTTTTCAACTCCTCAAACCCCGAGTAGTTGAATGATTTAGTCAAGTATAACAAATTCGGCGGGGTTTGTCAGAGCGCCCCTCGATGACCACAGGGCTGGCAGGGGCATGGCCGGCCGCGCCAGGCGCGGCGGCATCAGGAAAACAACAGTCGGGAAAGCGCGGGCATGCGCAGCGTCAATGCTCAGCCCCGTAAAGCGCTTCTTACTTTCATCAGTTCAAAACCCAGCAGGTTCAAGCCGTCCCAGCGCGAGGGGTCGCCGATGCGCGGATTGTCCGACGCCAGGCCCACGCCCCAGATGCGGTCGACGGGACTGGCTTCGACGATGACGCGCTCGCCCGTGCCCAGCAAAAACTTGCGCAGCGCGGGCTTTTGCGAGAACTTGGCAAAGTTGCCGTCGAAGACGATGCCGGCACGCGCCGCCTCCCACGCCTTGGCATCGAAGTTCGCCACTTCGCGCCCCAGCTTCTTCACTTCCGACGGCCGCTCGGCCGCCACGATGCGCGCCTGGACGGTCGTGTCGCCGAACAGGGCCGCCTTTTGCGCCATCATGTAGTGCTCGGCCGTCGCATACGTCACGCCTGCAAGGTTGAACGGCGACGGAAACCACTGGCTGAAACAGCTTTTGTCGGGCACCTGCGGCTGCGCCGGCGTGTGGCCCCAGAAATACAGATAGTCGGGCACGCCGCCCGCCGCGATCCACGCCTTCAATTCTTCCACGTTACTGATTTGCATATTCCCCGCACTTCCGCCAGACAGGCGATGATTCAAGCTCAAGCACGCAATAGTTGCATCGGGCCAAACAAGGCCTGCATGTCACGATTGCCGATAAAGGACAGATTATACGGATGTTCCGCCGTCACCTGCGGCAAGGATGCCGCCACCGGCAGGCGTTTGACCAGCTCGGCAATCTTGCCCCACAGCACCAGTTGCGGCAAGGCTGGCCCGCCCTGCTGCGCCAGCGCTTCCAGCACCACTTGCAGGAAAGGCAGCCAGCCGCGCGCATCCTGCACGGGCGGCACGTGGGAACGGAACACCAGCGCCGCATTGAGCAGCAGGAAACCCCGCTCCGTCATCTTGCGCTGCAGGTCGGGCAGGGTCTGGATCACGCCGCTGTCGGCTTGCTGCGCGGCCGCCGCCACGGGCGCCATGGCCGCACCGGACGTGTCGCCGCCCTGCAGCTGGCCGTCGGCCACCAGCAGCATCTTCATGAAGTTGCGCAGCGACGTGGCGCGGTTGACGGGCTTCGACAGCCCGCTCACCGACCACAGGCTGCCCACGGCGCCATCCATGAAACACACGCCCGTGGCGCTGTCGGCGCGCGGATACGGCCCCTCGCCCACCAGCACGTGGCGCACCTGCGCCAGCGGCAGGGCGAATGCGGCAAACAGGCGGCCCTGCGTGGGCAGGTAATTGTCGACGGCCAGCGCCGGCAGGTAGGCAGGATCGGCCGCCATCACGGCGTGCAGGCCGCGCAGCAGGATGGGACGCCAGGAAGCATGCGCCAGGGACAGGGCATCGGTGATACTGGCAGGAACGGTTGTTGCGGTCATGGCGCGTAAAATATTTGGGCAAACGCAAATTGTAGCGCACCGGCAAGCTGGCATTAACGAAAACACACGATCCAGATCAATCGCGCATGAAAAAGCCCCGCCGGTTGCCGGGCGGGGCTTGCGCATTGCGCCGTGTCAAAGCTATTCGGCGTCGGGCTGCTGCGACGGATGCGCGGCGGCAAACGCCGGCAAGCCGGCGCAATGCGCGTGGATGCGCGCCACGCGCGGGTACGGCGCCAGGTCGATGGCAAAGCGCAGCGCATTGAACACCTGCGGCACCAGGCAGCAGTCGGCCATGGTGGGACGGTCGCCATGGCAGAACAGGGCCGTGCCGGCCGGATCGCCCTGCGCCAGCAGCGCCTCCACGGCCGCCAGCCCCTCGGCCATCCAGTGGCGGTACCATTCCTGCTTGACTTCCTCCGATACGCCCAGCGTGCCTTTCAGGTACTTCAGGACGCGCAGATTCGTCAGCGGATGGGCGTCGCAGGCGATCGCCAGCGCCAGCGCGCGCACGCGGGCCCGTCCCAGCGCGTCCGGCGGCAGCAGCGGCACGGCTGGCCGCGTCTCGTCCAGATACTCGAGCATGGCCAGCGACTGCGTCAGGATGGCGCCGTCGTCGTCGAGCGCCGGCACCAGGGCCGACGGGTTGACGGCGCGGTAGGCGGGCAGCAGCTGCTGTCCGCCGTCCTGCAGCAGGTGCACGGGGATACTGTCGTAGGCGATGCCCTTCAGATTGAGGGCAATGCGCACGCGGTAGGCGGCCGAACTGCGGAAATAGGTGTACAGCTTCATGGGCGGCCTCCTCAGGCGCGCGTGGCGCCAGCGTACGGGGCCACCGTCTGCTCGATGCTGCCGAAGATGCTGGCGCCGGCCGCGTCGCGCATCTCGATGCGCACCGTGTCGCCGAACTTCAGGTAGGCCGTCTTCGGGGCGCCGTGTTCGATGGTTTCATACATGCGCACTTCGGCCAGGCAGCAGTAGCCCACGCCGCCGTTGTCGATGCTGGAACCGAACAGGTTGCCCTGCTTGTTCGACACGGTGCCCGAGCCGACGATGCTGCCGGCGCCCAGTTCGCGCGTCTTCGCCGCATGCGCGACCAACTGGGCAAAGTTGAAGGTCATGTCTTCGCCCGCATTCGGCTTGCCGAACGGCTTGTCGTTCAGGTCCACCAGCAGCGGCAGGTGCAGCTTGCTGTCCGCCCAGTCGGCGCCCAGTTCGTCCGGCGTGACGGCGACGGGGGAAAACGCGCTGGCCGCCTTTGACTGGAAGAAGCCGAAGCCTTTCGCCAGTTCGCCCGGGATCAGGTTGCGCAAGGAGACGTCGTTGACCAGCATCACCAGGCGAATCGCCTTCGCCGCGTCGTCCACGCCGGCGCCCATGGCCACGTCGCCCGTGATCACGGCCACTTCCGCTTCCAGGTCGATGCCCCAGTCTTCGGACAGGGCAAAGATGGGGTCGCGCGGGCCGATGAAGCTGTCCGAGCCGCCCTGGTACATCAGCGGGTCCGTGTAGAACGAGGCCGGCACTTCCGCGTTGCGCGCCTTGCGCACCAGTTCCACGTGGTTGATGTAGGCGGAACCGTCGGCCCACTGGTAGGCGCGCGGCAGCGGCGAGTGGCACAGGCTGGCGTCGAACGGCTGCGCGTCGGGCGCCTTGCCGCCGTTCAGGTCCGCGTACGCCTGTTCCAGTTTCGGCGCCACGGCGTCCCAGTTGTCGAGCGCCGCCTGCAGGGTGGGGGCGATGGCGGCCACGCGCTGGTACTGGCGCAGGTCGCGGCTGACGAGGATCAGGGCGCCGTCGCGGCTGCCGTTTTTCAGGGTTGCGAGTTTCATGTGTTCCTTGTTCGATGTATTTTCAGGGAGTGTCGGTCTGCCGTATTCAATCTGCTGCGTTCAGGCCTCGGCCGGCGCATGCATCCAGGCGGCGTGCTTGGGCGCGCGGCGCGTCTGCGACCATTCTTCCAGCATTTCCCATTTGACGGCGTCCAGTTTGGCCATCATCTCGGGCGTGCCCACGTTGGCCGCCAGCTCCAGGCGGTGGCCGTTCGGGTCGAAGAAGTAGATCGACTGGAAGATCGCGTGGTTCACGGGGCCCAGCACCTCGATGCCGCCGGCCACCAGGCGCTCCTTGGCGGCCAGCAGTTCTTCCATGCTGCCCACTTCCAGCGCCAGGTGCTGCACCCAGGCGGGGGTATTGCGGTCGCGGTCCATCGGCGGCTGCGTGGGCAGCTCGAAAAAGGCCAGCACATTACCCTGGCCCGCGTCGAGGAACACATGCATGTACGGGTCCGGCGCCTTGGTCGACGGCACCAGGTCTTCCGCGATGGCGAGGACGAAATTCATGTTCAAATGCTTGACGTACCACTCGACGGTTTTCTTCGCGTCGATGCAGCGGTAGGCGACGTGGTGGATCTGCTTGATTTTCATGCGGTCTGTCTCCGATGGATGGCGCCGTGGGCGCGATGTTTTTCAGCTTTTCACCATTAGAATCCAGTTACAGCTATCATACAAACAATTTTTAACCATTGATTTATCGGATTATCTTATGAGTCCCAGCCTGCGACAGATGCGCGCCTTCGTGGCGCTGGCCAAGACCGGCAGTTTTACCCTGGCCGCCGAATACCTGCACGTGACGCAGTCCGCCTTGAGCGGCTTGATCAAGGAACTGGAAAGCGTGCTGGGCGTGCGCGTGGTCGAGCGCAGCACGCGCAAGACGCAGCTGTCGGAAATCGGCCGCGAACTGTATCCGCTGTTCGAAAAGATGATCGAGGACCTCGACGGCGCCATGGCCGGCATCGCCCAGCGCAAGGCCCTGAAAACGGGCATGGTGCGCATCGCCGCGCCGCAGATGATGGCCTGCACCCTGCTGCCGGAAGTAATCGCCGCCTACCGCCAGGCGCACCCGGACGTGCAGCTGCGCCTGGTCGACTGCCCCGTGGAAAACGTGTCGGCCCGCGTCTTCAGCGGCGAAGTCGATTTCGGCATCGGCCCCGAGCGCGATCCGACGGCGGAAATCGCCGCGCAGGTGCTGTTCGAGATGCCCTTCGTGCTGGTCTTCCCCGAGCCGCACCCGCTGCGGCAGAAAGAGCGCGTCACCTGGGCCGACGTGGGCGACTACCCGTTCATTTCGCTGCAGGGCCAGTTCACGGAACGCCTGCTGCGCGACATGCATGGCGCGTTTCGCGAGCTGTCGCTCAATCCCTACAATGAAGTGACGTTCATGACGACGGCGCTGGCCATGGTCAGCGCCAACCTGGGCATCACCGTGTGCCTGCCGTACGCGGAACCGATGGTCAAACTATATGATTTGCACATGCGCGCCCTGCACGAGCCGGAACTGACGCGGCGCTTTTTCGTGTACACGAAGACGGGCCGTTCGCTGTCGCCGGCCGCCGAAAGCTTCATGGCCTTCCTGTTCCAGTTCGTCGAGACGCACGAGTGGAACGTCGGCGGCAACAGCGGCGCACGCGATGCCCTGCCCGCCGGCAACGCGGCCGGCAACGCGGCCGGCAGCGCCTTATAATGGCGCATCGCCCCTTGCCCCTGACGCCATGACCCAGCCTGACCAGCACGACCTGTCCGCCATCGACGCCGCCACCATCGCCATCAACCGGCGCATGAACAAATTCGACGGCCACGAACAGGTCTGGCTGTTCGGCTATGGCTCGCTGATCTACAAGGCCGACTTTCCGTATATCGAACGGCGCCCCGCCAGCATCGAGGGCTGGACGCGGCGCTTCTGGCAGGGTTCGCACGACCACCGGGGCACGCCCATGGCGCCGGGCCGCGTCGCCACCATCGTGCCGCAGGCGGGTGCCGTGTGCGACGGTATGGCCTACCTGATCACGCCCGAAGTCTTCGCCCACCTCGACCACCGCGAAAAGAACGGCTACCTGCGCCTGGCCACCGAGATCACCTTCGAGGACGGCGGCAAGGCGGAAGGCCTGGTGTACATCGCCAACGAGGAAAACGCGGCCTTCCTGGGCGCCGCCCCGGAACTGGACATCGCGCGCCAGATCGCCCGCTCGGCCGGCCCCAGCGGCCCGAACAGCGAATACCTGCTGCACCTGGCCAGCGCCCTGCGCGAGCTGGGCAAGAGCGACCCGCATGTCTTTGCCATC
Source organism: Janthinobacterium sp. FT14W (assembly GCF_009208755.1). Lineage (NCBI taxonomy): Bacteria > Pseudomonadati > Pseudomonadota > Betaproteobacteria > Burkholderiales > Oxalobacteraceae > Janthinobacterium > Janthinobacterium sp. FT14W. Next base: position 109,771 of record NZ_WFLL01000016.1, read on the forward strand.
GAGCAACATCTGACGCAACTCCAGGCACACACCCAGGACAGCGCTGCAGCACCGTCAGATACTTGAGACAGCCTGAGACAAGCTGAATCCAAGCCCAGCGTCCGGGTTCCCGGACGACGGCGCGCCACTTCCGCCGACCGGCGCCCTCCCCAACCGCAGGCCAGCGCCGTCCGCATTGCAGCGCATGGGCACAACCCTGCAGCGTCAGCGGGGACGACGGTGTAGCTTAAAACAGATCCAGCTGGCCCGCATTACCCCCTTTCGCTTTCGCCCCCAGCGGCGGCACCACCAGCGGCCGGCGGAACTGCGTGCAATCGAGCTGCTTGAAGCGGCCGCCCCTGCCATGCAAGCCCAGCCGGTGCACGGCTTTCTCGAAACGCTGGCGGATGAGGTCGGCCCACACGCCCTCGCCCCGCATGCGCGTGCCAAACGCGCTGTCGTAGTCCTTGCCACCACGCATTTCGCGCACCCGGTTCATCACGCGCTGGGCCCGTTCCGGAAAGTGCGCTTCCAGCCATTGCTGGAACAAGGGACTCACTTCCCACGGCAGGCGCAGCACGACGTAGTGGGCGTGGATGGCGCCCGCGTCGCGCACGGCTTCCAGCAGTTGCTCAATTTCCGGTTCCGTGACAAAGGGAATGATGGGCGCAATGCTGACGCCCACGGGGATGCCCGCGTCGGTGAGGGTGCGGATGGTGCGCAGCCGCCGGGCCGGAGCGGCCGCGCGCGGTTCCAGGGTGCGCGCGATGGCCGGGTCGAGCGTGGTGACAGTGACGGCCACGGCCGCCAGTCGCTTGGCCGCCATGGGCGCCAGGATGTCGATATCGCGCTCGATCAGCGACGATTTCGTGATCAGCGCCAGCGGATGGTCGCACTCCTGCAAGACCTCGAGTACGCGCCGCGTCAGTTGCCGTTCGCGTTCGCACGGCTGATACGCATCCGTGTTCACGCCCAGGGCGATCGGTTCGGGCACATAGGACGGCTTGGCCAGTTCGCGCCGCAAGAGTTCGGGCGCATTCACCTTGGCATAGATGCGGCTTTCGAAGTCCAGGCCCGGCGACAGGCCCAGATAGCTGTGCGTGGGACGGGCAAAGCAATAGATGCAGCCGTGTTCGCAACCCCGGTACGGATTCAAGGAGACATTGAACGGCAAATCGGGCGACGCATTGCGCGTAAGGATGGTGCGCGCCTGCTCGTCGCTGACCTGCGTCGTCCAGGTGGGCGCCTCCGCCTCCCCGGCCGCCTCATCCAGGCCGCCCACGCTCCAGCCGTCATCGAAACCGGCACGCGCATGCACCTCGTGGCGCCCTTGCAGGTTCGACACGGCGCCGCGCCCCTTGCGGGCCTTCAGCGATTGCGGCGGCAACATGGCTTGCCCGGCAAAGCTGTCATCGTGCTCTGGAATGATTGCTTTCATGAACGGCCCCATCAACTGTATATACGTACAGTATACTATGCCGCTGTTCGGTCAAGATCAAGGGCTACCGTGATGCCATTTCAAGCTTTTTCACCATGCGGCATGACGTAACTCAACTGCTGCGCGACAAAGCCGTCAAATGCCGTAATCAAGGGAACGAAGCGGGACGTGTCCTGCTCCAACTGCATCAGGGCATAGCAAGTCGCTTCCAGGGTCGATAACTGGTCTGGCGCGTGCGCCTTGCGGATCAGGTAATGGGAAGCAGGCGTATCGCGCAGGGGCAGGCGCGGCAGCTGTTGCAACTGGGGATTCAGGTACAGCATCTTGCGGCTCTTGCGCCAGGTGCCGTCCAGCACCACCAGCCGCAAGCGCGACGGATCAAGCAAGAGGGCGGGGTCGAGCGCTGGCGGCGGCGCGATGCCCAGCGAACGGTCGCCGGGCGTATCCGGGTACAGCAGCACATTGTGCTTGTCGGCCAGCAATACGGCCAGGGTGGCGGGTGCGAAATGCTCGCCTGTCAGCAGTTGGCTGTTGGGCAGGCTCAGGTGCAGCAAGCGGGCACTGCCCTTGGCGTTATGGACTTCCAGCGGATGCTGCAGGATCAGCACGTCCACCGTATGGGCAAGCGGTGCGACCCAGCGGCAGATGCAGCTGGCGGCGGCACGCAGGCAAACTTGGCAGCGCGCCCGTCTGGCCGGTTCAACGTGGGAGGGTAATGCAGAGCTGGGGCTGGAGGTGCTAGATGAGCGGCTGGTGGTCATGGCGGAGCGCGTGCGCGGGATTCTTCAAGCCGCGATTGTAGCGCCCGCGCCATGCCAGCGGGAATGGCCAACAGGAATGGCCAACTGAACGGCCGTTGAAAACGGCCTGCAATGCTGACAACAACGATAAATCAACAACGATAAATTGCATAACTGTTCATTGCTGAGCATAAGGACTCAAACCACGACTTAAAATAGAACGCTTTAAAACTCTTCCCACTCATCAGCGCCGGAAGCGACCGGTGCGCGTGGCTTGCTGCTGTGTGCCGTGTCCGGTTTCGCTGCCTTGGCGGGGCCGCTGGCGGAGTGGGCAGCGGCAGTGGATGCGGCGGTGTGCGCAGAACCGGTCACGGCCCGCCGTGCGGCAGGCGCGGCAGGCGCAACGGACCTGGCCGTCACCGGGCGCGCCACGCTGGCCGACACATATTGCTGCGTGGCATCGAGCTTGAACAAGCCCACCACGTCGGCCAGCTTGGCGGCCTGTTCCTGCATGGATTCGGCCGCCGCAGCCGCCTCTTCCACCAAGGCCGCGTTTTGCTGCGTCACCTGGTCCATCTGGCCGATGGCCTGGTTCACCTGTTCGATGCCGGCGCGCTGTTCATCGCTGGCGTCGGTAATCTGGTTCATGATCTGCGTCACATGGCTGATGCTTTGCACGATTTCATCCATGGTGCGGCCCGCCTTGTCCACCAGTTGCGAACCGGCCTCGACCTTTTGCACGGAATCGTCGATCAAGCCCTTGATTTCCTTGGCCGCCGCGCTGGAGCGCTGCGCCAGGTTGCGCACCTCGGACGCCACCACGGCAAAACCGCGCCCCTGCTCGCCGGCCCTGGCCGCTTCCACGGCCGCATTCAGGGCCAGGATATTCGTCTGGAAGGCGATGGCGTCGATGACGCTGATGATGTCGACTATCTTGCGCGAGGAGTCGTTGATCGACCCCATGGTGCTGACCACTTCCGACACCACCACGCCGCCCTTGCTGGCGATCTGCGAAGCATCGATGGCCAGCTGGTTGGCGCTGCGCGCGTTGTCGGCATTGAGTTTCACGGTGGACGTCAGCTCTTCCATGGAAGACGCCGTCTCTTCCAGCGAGCTGGCTTGCTCTTCCGTGCGCGACGACAAGTCCAGGTTGCCGGCGGCGATTTCGCTCGACGCCGTGCTGATGGACTCGGTCCCCGCGCGCACCTGGCCCACGATACTGACCAGTTTATCGTTCATGTTTTTCAGCGCATGCATCAATTGCCCCGTCTCATCGCGGCTTTCCACCACGATATGGCTGGTCAGGTCGCCAGCGGAAACGGCTTCCGCCACCTCCACGGCGCGCGTGATGGGCCGCGTGATGGAACGCGTGATCCAGTATGCGCAGGCAATGCCCAACAGGATGGCGGCCACGCCCAGCGAGATCAGCAGCATGCGGCCGTTCTCGTAGCGCGAACGGATCTGTGCAGCCGTTTCATCGAGCAATCGGGCTTCCAGCACTTCCAGCTTCTTCAGCGACGCCAGGTAGACGTCGCGCTTGACGGCCATCTCGCCTTCATACAGGCGCTTGCCCAGTTCCAGGTCGCCCGCCCCCTTGGCCTTGAACACATTCTTGCGCACTTCCGTGTAAGCCTTGCGCGTGCTCAAGACGTCCTGGTAGAGCGCCTGCTCTTCGGCGTTCAGCTGGCTCTTGCCGATATCGTTCTGGATTTCCGTGGCGCGTGCCGACGAGGCGGCCATTTCCGTTTCGAACTGTTTCTGGTGTCCGGGATCGCTGACTTTCCAGGCGGCCGCCGTGCGCGCCGCGTTCACCTCGATGACCTTGGTCCATTCAGCGATCAGGCGTTCATTGCGCACCTTGACGTTGACGAGCGCATCGGTTTCCTTGCTGGCGCTTTGCATCTGCACGATGCCCACCACGGTCAAGGTCGTCAAGAGGAGCAGGACGGCGGCAAAACCGCCACCGAGACGTACGCCGATTTTGAGGTTTTTCATTGCGTGATTCCTATCTGAAGAAAACGATGCACAGACGCCACGAAACCGAGTTACTGCCATGTATCACCATAGCAGGCATCTGCCGTGCGGCAATCACGAGCGGTGACGCAACGGTATCCGCGCCACCGGAATGGCAGCGCGCCGCAGCGCACTACTTTGGAGCAGATTGTGAGTGAATCGGAGTGGCATTGCAAGAAATAACATGCAGAAAAGCAACAACCAGAAGGCGGTAAGCCGCCACGAACGGGCGGCAGGCAAGCAGAGTCAGTTTTGCTTCACATAGATCAATTTTGACGTATCGAAACCCAGCCTCCGGGCCTTCTCGATCAGGCGCTGCTGCACGGCGGGGTCCATGCTGGGCGTGCGCGACAGCAACCACAAGTAGGACTTGTCGGGGCCGCTGATCATGGAATAGCTGTAATTTTGCTGGTCGAGGCCGAAAACGATGTAGGAACCATAGAAGGGACCGAAAAACGACACTTTCAGGTAGCCCACATCCGTCTTGTCCACGAAATACGCCTTGCCTTGCGCTTCCTTCCATGTCGCATCCGCATCCTTGTAGCCGCGGTTGAGCACTTTCAGCCCGCCATCCTGGCGCAGGCTGTAGTCGGCCGTCACATGGCTCAGCCCCCGCTCGAACGAATGGTCGAGGCGGGCGATCTCATACCATTTCCCCAGGTAGCGGGTCGTGTCGAAATTGCTAACAGGCACAATATTATCGGGCCGGCCCACGCAGCCGGCCAGCACGAGCACACACAGCAACAGCCATCTTTTCATGCTTGTCTCCATTGCTTGAACCAGGGTGGCGGCGCCAGGGTATTGGCATCAGGGCAGCAATGCCTGATCGACGATGCGGCCGATTGCACCACTGTTTTGCATGCGCACGATGGCCGCATTGAATTGCTCGATAAAATCATCACGATACGGATAGGCCGCCGGCCGGCGCACCGTGAAGCCCAGGTGTCCCTGCTGGCTGGCCAGCTGCGCCGTTTCATGGACCGCCTGCATCGGCGTGCCGGCCGGCCCCTCGCGCCGGATGCGCTGCAGCTCCCACTGCGCCGACAGGCGGTCGCTGACATAGCAATCGATGCGTCCGCGCATCAGCTTGAGCAGATTCGTGCGCGTGCCCTTGGCCGGATCGACCACGATTTTCTCGGCGCGCAAGGACGCCATCAGCCCCGCGTCGCCCAGCAGAAAACCCGCGTTCACGCCGATGTGCAGGCCGCCGTAATCGGCGGGCCACTGGCGCAGCGTGCGCCGGGCCAGCACGTCCTGGTTGCACAGCAACACCAACTGTTCCATCAGCAGCGGCACGGAATAACGCACGTACGGCCGTTCGCTGCGCCACGAATACGGCGGATACAGGGCAAACGCCTCGCCCGTCTGCAGCATCAGCAGCCCCCGCTTCCAGGGCACGGGGCGCAGCTGCACCGCATAGTGCGGCATCGATTGCACGGCTGTGCGCACGATCTCCGTGTAGATGCCTTTCAGCTGGCCATTCTCGACGTAGGAGTACGGCGGATAGTCGTCGTCGCCATAGATCACCAGCGGCGTCGCAGCTCCGGCCTGCGCTTCGGCAGCGATGAACAGGCATAGCGCGGCAGGCAAGATGAGCATTCTGAACATGCCCGAAGATTAGCATGGAAGCGCCAAACCGATCATCCGTTCGTACTGTCCGTGCCCAGCATTTCGTCGAGCTGCGCCAGGGTGCCTGCATCCTTCACGACGGCGCGCAGCCACAGGTGCAGCGGCAGCTCGCCCCAGCTGGCCGCCTTGTCAGCCAGGTAGGCGACGGGGCTGTGCGGCTCCGTGCGGCGGAAAAAATCGGCTACCTGGCGCAGCTGGGCCAGCGCCTGCTGGCGCTGCACGATGGCGCCCCCGCCGCTGCCGGCCCCCTGGCCAGCGGCGCTTGGCGCGCCGGCAAAGTCCGCGCCCGCTGGCAGCGGCGCGATGAAGTGAATGATGTTTTCCAGCGCTTCGCGCGCGGCGCGAAAGCTTGGGCCATCGGTGCCGAAACGCGCATCGACGCTGCGTTCGAACGCCAGCAGCGACTGCATGCAGTATTGTGCATCGGCCAGCAAGGCGTCGGAGAACGCGCGCGTGTTCCGCTGCCGCGCTGCCTCCATCTGCGCCAGGGTCGCCCCGTCGTCGTGGCGCGCATCGCCCCAGCCCTGTTCCGCCGCGCCCTGCGCCAGGCAGGCGGCCGCGCGCTGGCGCGCCGCATCGAAATCCTGCAGCGAATACAGGCCATCGGCGCCTTCGGTCAGCGGAATCTCGCGCAGCAGCTGCGGCGTGCGCGACAGCAGCCAGAAGACATTGCCGATGCGCTGTTCCTGGTCGCCCTCTTCCGCTGGCGGATACAGGCCGTCCCAGTAGCGCTCGCACAGGCCGGCCAGCAGCGCGTAGCCATCGCCCAGGCCGCGGAAGCGGCGCGTTTTCGCGTGCGCCTCGGCCAGCCACACGGCCACGCGCAGATCCTTGCTGCTTGCGGCGAGCAGCTGTTCGCAGCGTGTCGCCACGAAGGGCCAGTCGGCTTCCTTCAGCGCCGTCACCCACTCGCCCTGGTCCAGGCTGGGGTCATCGTGCTGGCGCGCGCGCGCGATGGCGTCGAGCTCCTGGCTGAAAGTGATGTCGTCGCCGCACGGGCTGGCGGCGCTGACGGGGTGCAGCAACTGCTCCAGATTGAACATGGCGCTCTCCGCGGATTGACGTGACTGGATTACCTTATTTGATGGCGTACTTGAACTGCCCCTGTTTATTCGCGCTGACGCGTATCGAGGCTATCGGCTCGCCTTCGGCCATGCGCGCCAGCACCGCGTCGGCAATCGCCGGCAGCAGGCTGCCGTTGAGAATCTGGTCGACATTGCGCGCGCCCGAGTCGACCTCGGTGCAGCGCGCCAGCACGGCGTCGACCAGGCCCGCGTCGTGGCTGAACTGCGCCTGGTGGTTGCGCGCGATGCGCGCGCCGATGCGCGCCAGCTTCAGCGCGATGATCTCGGCCAGCACCGCGTCGTTCAAGGGATAGAACGGCAGCACCTTCAGGCGCCCCAGCAAGGCCGGCTTGAAGTGCGCCACCAGCTGCGGGCGCACCAGTTCTTCCAGCGCGGCCGGTGCGGGCAAGCCTTGCGCCGTCCGGTTCAGGCAGGCGGCCATCATGGCGCCCGAGCCCAGGTTCGACGTGGCGATGATGATGGTATTGCGGAAATCGACTTCGCGCCCTTCCGCGTCATCGAGCACGCCCTTGTCGAAGACCTGGAAGAACAGTTCCAGCACGTCGGGATGGGCCTTTTCCGCTTCATCGAGCAGCACCACGCTGTAGGGCTGGCGCCGCACGGCTTCCGTCAGCACGCCGCCTTCGCCATAGCCGACATAGCCGGGCGGCGAACCTTTCAGGCCCGCCACGCTGTGCGCCTCCTGGTATTCGCTCATGTTGATGGTCACGAGCTTGCGCCCGCCGCCATACAACAGGTCGGCCAGCGCCAGCGCCGTTTCGGTCTTGCCCGTGCCGGATGGTCCCGTGAACAGGAACACGGCTTGCGGCTTGTCCGGGTCGTCCAGGCTGGCGCGCGCCGTGCGCACGCGCTGCGCCACGGCCGCGATGACGTGGTCCTGTCCCAGCACCCGTTCGCGCAGCGCCCCTTCCAGGGTCAGCACCGTGCGGATCTCGTCCTTGAGCATCTTCCCCAGCGGGATGCCGGTCCAGCCGGCGACGATGCCGGCCACCGCCTGCGCATCGACTTCCAGCGGCGACAGCGGCGCCTCGCCCTGCAGCGCCGCCAGCTCGTCCTTCAGCGCCAGCAGGCGGGCCGCGCCGATCTCGCCCGGCCGTTCGCCGCGCAGCTGCGCGCGCAACTCGCCGATCCGCGCCACCAGCGCCTTTTCGCGCTCCCAGCGCTGCGCCAGCGCCCCGATCGCCGCC